>JACVCS010000071.1:0-7120 GCA_016741915.1 Phycisphaerales bacterium
TTCCATGACCACCTTTGCGACCCAAAGCACCAGCGGTTCCAACCCCGGCGACGCGGGGCCTGTGATTGTGCGGGTTGATGACTCCCTGCGCCCGCTGGCGCTGGCACGCTTACTCGGGGTCCGTCCGGGCGATCGATCGGTGAGGGATCTGGAACTCGCGGCCGCCAGCGACGCAAACGACCTCAGCCAACTCTGGGCCACGCTCAACGACGCCGGCCGACCGGTACACGTGGCCCTGGTCATGCCCAGCCCCGGTCGCACGGCGATGTTCTTTCTCTCTGAAGACGACGCTACGGGCGGGGGCTCGGCCCCGGATGCCGAGCGTTTGCGCGGGCCCGAGGCCACCCGCGAGCGCGCACGCCTGCTCCAGCACGTCTGTCAAGTGCTGCGGCGTGAAAAAGCCGAGGATGCGCCGACGCTGGGACATCAGGCGGGCTTTACACGCCGGGAACCAGCGCGGGCGGAGTTGCCGGTGTACACGATGGGCCAGTCGCTGCTGGAGCCGACCCAGGCCTCGCTGCGATCGAGCTTTGTGCAGGGCGGTTTTTCGCATCTGGCGGACCTGGCGTACATGCGCCGCGAGATCCCGCGCCGTCCGAGCTTCGATCCGCCCACGTGGCCCGCGGGTGTGAGCGTGCGGTCGGTCGCGTCGATGCCCCCGGCGAAGGCCGAGGCGGCGCTGGTGCGAGCGCTGACGCGCAGTTACATCGGCACGCTGGATTGCCCGGCCCTGTGCTCGCTGCGGACCACGCAGGACGTGCTGGCCTCGCACCGATCGGTGGGCACGTACGACCCGGCGATGTGGCACGTGGTCTTTGTCAACGACGAGGCCGAGGGGTGCCTGCTGCTCAGCCCGTGCCCGGCTCAGCAGACGGTGGAACTGGTCTACATCGGGCTGGGCCCGAGCGCGCGCGGGATGGGCCTGGGGACGGGGTTGATGAAAATGGGCCTGAACTCGCTGTGCGTACGTGCGGAACGCTGGTTGGCGTGCGCCGTGGATGAGGCCAACACACCGGCGCGGCGGCTGTACGAATCGCTGCGATTCCGTGCCTTTGCCAAGCGTGTGGCGCTGGTTGTCGATCTGAATCCGGCACCGTCCGCGCCGGACACGAGGCACCTGCGTGGGTGACGAGGGACCCCGGGCGAATACCGTTTCACGACGGACGGGCGTGAGGAATCGTGACCGGCCGGGCGGTGTGGATGGTGGATTGGCACCGATCCGAAGCGAACCACCCGCGAACGTGCGCGAACGCCGCGATGTTGGGCGGTGTGGTCTGACGCGACTGGTGGACGCGATTGAGCGGCTCAAGAGTTTTCCACGGGATGCTCATCATTCCTTCACAATCGGCGTTGAGAACTTTTTTTTGGCGCGGAAAGTGCCTGTTTCCAAGGCTTTTCCGAGATGTGGAAAGGTTTTTCTTCCCCGTCAGCCTTGAGTTGCGCCGGGCCGACGATATCTTGTTCCTCGGTCACGGATCGACCGCCGCCCGGTTACCCGGGCCTCTCGCTTCGCCGGTTTTTCTGGCTCGGCCGCGAGAGACTCAAGTGACTCGGCGGTGTTGAACGGACTCGTGGGTTCCCTCTCCAACCAGTTGCACCGTGGTGGCCGCGCCCGAGATCCTTCGAGCGAGGGCGCGATCAGCTCGGCTCCATCACAACCCTTCAAGGAAGATCCACGTGAATGCACGTGAAGCGGTTGTCTCTTTGACTCCTCCGTCCCACCCATTGGAACACCTTTCCCGGAATGAACAGAACCATGTTCAGAACCGAATCGCAACCGGCCCGCTCGTCTCTTCGCTCGCCCGTGTTCATGGGGCTGACGCCGACGGCGTCGCCGAGCTTCGCGTTGACGGGCTCGGGCTCAACGTCGCCCACGCCGAAGGTCGTGACGCCGATCGTCCGGCGGTGACCGTCGGTACGGGCGAAGGTCTCAACAGCGCGGCGCTCAAACTCGAACTGCTGCTTCGTGAGCGGTTGGGGCCTGAGAAACTGGGGCGGTATCTCCGCGGCGGGCGATCCGTTTCACTCACGCCCGCGGGTGATGTGCAGGTGACCGTGCCCAGCCCGCTGGTGGCGGGGATTGTCGAACGCGACTTTGTCGAGGTTATTGCGCGGAGTGCGGCGGAGGCGTTGTGCGTGCACAAAGCCCCGTCGGTGCGGATCCGTGTTGAGCCGATGGTGATCGCTGCGGCGGCGGGTGGTGTGACCAACCCGAAGCATGGTGTGTATGCGGAGGTTCCCGGGGCGCCGGTAGCGAGTGAGCGGGCGAATCGTTCACCGCAGCGGATGCGGGTCAGCCCGGTGCGGTATCGGCTGAGCGACTTTGTGGTGCTGGGGAGCAACCGTCTGGCGTACGAACTGGCGGTGCGGACGGCGCGGGGTGAGACGGGCCCGGGCGTGCTGGTGATCAGCGCCGCGACGGGGCAGGGCAAGACGCACCTGCTGCACGCGATGGCGGCCGAGGCGCACGCGGCGCACGCGGGCTCGACGGTGATCACCGTGACGGCGGAGCAGTTCGTCAACGAGTACATCCAGGCGTGCCGATTGCAGCGGACCGACGAACTGCGCAAGCGGTACCGGCGCTGCGACCTGCTGTGCATCGACGATCTGAGCGCGCTGACCGGCAAGCCCGGCACGCAGCAGGAACTCGTCGCGACCATCGACGCGGTGGTGCAGCGCGGCGGGCGGGTGGCGCTGACGGGCAAGTGCGCCCCGCGCGAGATGAAGGGCTTCAGCGAGACGCTCCAGAGCCGCTTGGTTGCGGCGCTGCACGCCTCGATGGGCACGCCCGATGCCGCGGGGGTTGAGAAACTGCTGATCGCCCTTTCACGCCGGCGTGGGCTGGCGCTCGATGCGGCGGCGTTGGGCTTGATGGTGCGGTCGGCGCTGGATTCCGCGTCTCCCCAAAGCGTCCGCACCGTGAGCGTGCGCGATCTGGAGGGCCTGATTACCAAGGTCGAGGCGGTGCACCGCCTGCTTGGTCACTACACCGACAACGCCGGTGCGGCTCGGGGCGGTGCGAACGCGCACGACCGCGAGCCGGTGGCGGTGCGGGTCGGGATGCTCTGCGTGCAGCAGGCGCTGGGGACGGCCGACCTGCCGGGCGATCCGGCGCGGCTCAGCCCGATCAACGAACGCAACGCCACACTGACCGGAGGCGAGCCCGAGCCGGCGGCGTTCCTGCGTCACGCACCGGGGCAGCGGGCCGTGCGCATGGCGGACATCGTTCGGCGCGTGTGCACGCGGCTGAACGTCGAGCCCGAGGAACTCGCCTCTCGCGGGCGGCACGAGCGCGTCGTGCTGGCGCGGGCGCTGACGACGTATCTCGCCCGCAAGCTCACCAGCCTGAGTTACCCTGAGATCGCCCGCGCCATCGGGAGGCCCAACCACTCCACGGTCATCACCGCGCACCGGCGGCTGGATAAGCAGATCGCCAGCGGGATCACCCTGGCGGGGTTGAACCAGACGCTCAGCGAACTGTGCCGGAGCATGCACGAGGAGCTGCGTTCGAGCATTGCCTGAATGAGACGGTGTGGCACGAGGACGACCGGATCGACGCGGGCGCTGGGCGTAAACTCGACGGATGTCCGGCATCGCCCGACCAACCCGCGGAAGTGCTCGGCTTCGGTTGAACGCCTTAGCGCGGGCGGTGGTGCTGGCGTTGATGGTCGTAGGTGCACCGGACTTCGCCTCGGCCGAACCGGGCGGAACTGTCGCACCGACGAACGTGGCGAAGACGAAGGTTGCGCCGCTGAGCGCCGCGGAGACGCGTGAGTTGGCGGATCTTTTGCGGGCGATGCTGGACCCGCAGGCGAGCCCCTCTGCGGGTGAAGCCGCGCGGGCGCTTCGGCGCTTGCGCGATCCGGCGCTCGCGCCGCTCTTTGCGCAGTTGTCGATGGTGCGTGATCCGGTGTTGAGTGCGGAGGGGGTGCTGGGCTCGGCCGAGCTGTCTGAGGCGGGCTCGTTGGATCTGCTGTCGGTGCGGACACTGTCGGACCCCGGCGCGCGCACGCGGGTGATCGCGCTGGGGATCGAAGCGGGTCTGCTGAGCACGACACAGCTTGAGGATCTGGCGCGGTGGAATGAGCTTCCGCCGACGGTGCTGCTGTCGCTTTCGGCGCAGTTGGTGAGCGTCGGGGGAATCCTGCCCCGGTCGAACCTGGAGAAGCTGCTTTCGGATGATGATCCGCTGCGGGCGGTTTCGGCCGCGGTAATCCTTGCCAGCGTGGGCGATTCGCCCGTGGCGGTGCGGAGCGAAGCGATCATCGCGGAGAAGCAGAGCGAACTGCTCATGCACCAGCATGCGGCTGGGCTGAGCACGCTGTTCGAGTTCGCGGTGCGCGCGCGGCTGCGGGCCAGCGTGCCGCTGGCGAAGTATGTGTATTCACATTCAGGGGAGGATTCGGTGCGTATGGCCGCGCTGGGCGTGCTGACGGCGCTGGCACCGGCGGATCAGCAGACGGTGATCCTGCTGCGAGATCAACTGGACGCGCGGGTTGAGCTCCCCGAGCGACGTCGGCACGCGCTGGCGATCCTGAACGCCGCGCTCCGACCGAGCGGTCGCACCGCGCAGACGGTCGTCCGAGCGATGATCTCGGACGCGGACGAATCGATCTCGCTCATGGGGCGGGCGTTGCGGGCGCACGAGTCGCCGAACGAGTGGAGCGGTGAGTCGATCCGTACGCTCGCGTCGCTCGGTGAGTTTGATTTGAGCGTGTGGGCGATCCTGGCGGCCAGCGAACGTTCGCAGACCGATCGCCTGCTGGTGGCGGAGGCGGTTGTACGCTCGCTGAAACCCGATAGCGCGGCGGGGATGCAGATCCTCGCGGAGACGATGGCCTCGGAGATCATCAAGACCGACTCGGTTCGCTCGGCGAAGCTGCTGATGGAAGCCCTGCGCGATCGCAACGCGCCGGTGCAGCGGGCGATGCTGCTGGGGCTGATCCGCGCGGGCGTGCCGGGGATGCAGGAGGACGAGGCGATGGTGCCGGCGTTGTGCGGGCTGGTGCTCGGCAGTGAGGAGACGGCCTCTCGCGCGGCGCTCTCGCTGTGCGAGATCGCGATGGCGATGGATGCCGCAGGTCGGCTGCCTTGGAGCCCCGACACCTGGCCCCGCCCCGGGCGCGTGTCGGTGACGGACCCGATGATCGACGCCAGCGGCTCAGAAAGCGAAAGTGGTACCAACGTGGAGGAACTCGGCGAGGCCGACCGAGACGAACTCGCCCGGCGCGGCGAGCGGATCAGGCGATCGCGCCAACTGGCGCACCTGGCGCTCGAAAGGACGGACCTGCCCATGGGCTGGCGGGCGCAGGGGGCGTGGCTGGCGCTGCGGTGTGCGGCGGAAGATCGCGCGGGGCTGGCGCGCGTGCTTTCGACGCTGGCACCGCTGAGCGATCGCCCGAACTCGCCGTCGCAACGGTGAATCAAGCTTGAAGGCCGATAGAGAAACCGACATCAGCGGGAACGAAACACCTCACACATACCTCACACACACCGCACAGGCGACACGACCGAGAAAATCTGAATCTACGCGACGATCAGACTTATCAGACCACGCAAACGCGTCGATGCTTGGAGCTATGGCCACCATGAGCGTTCACGAAATCCCACTCAGCAAACCCGACATTACCGACCTGGAGATCGACCTGGTCGTCAAGACGCTGCGCAGCGGGCGTTTGAGCATCGGGCCCATGCAGGAACTCTTCGAGAAGATGACCACCGCGCGCGTCGGGCGTGAGCACGCCGTGGCGTGCTCCAGCGGCACCGCAGGGCTGCACATGGCCTTGCTCGCGCTGGGCGTCGGTCCGGGTGATGAGGTCATCACCACGCCGTTCAGCTTCATCGCTTCGTCGAACGTGATTCTGTACGTCGGCGCGAAGCCGGTCTTTGTGGACATCTGCCCTAAGTCGTTGAACATGGACCCCAGCAAGCTCGAGGCCGCGATCACACCGCGGACGAAGGCGATTCTGGCGGTTGAGACCTTCGGCAACCCGATGCACATGGAGACGTACGAGCAAATCGCCGCCCGGCATGAGATCCCGCTCGTGGAAGACTGCTGCGAAGCGCTCGGCTGTTCGCGCAAGGGTCGTCAGGCGGGCAGCTTCGGGCGCGTGGGGGTCTTTGGGTTCTATCCGAACAAGCAGATCACCACGGGCGAAGGCGGCATGATCGTGACCGACGACAAGCGTCTGGCCGACCTGTGCCGGAGTTTGCGAAGCCAGGGCCGACCGGTTCCGACGATGCCGCAGGGCACCGTCCCCGCGGGCAGCACCCCGGCGGTGGGCATGGGCGGGCCCGGGGTCGCGGCCTCGCACCTCGGCTCGTGGCTCACGCACGAACGCCTCGGATACAACTACCGCCTCAGCGAACTGCACGCCGCTCTCGGCGTTGCGCAGATGAAACGCCTGAACGAGATCATCGAGCGCCGTCAGAAAGTCGCAACCGCCTACACGCAGCGCCTGCTCGACGTCCCTGACGTCATCCTCCCCACCGTTGATCAGGACTCAGTGATGAGCTGGTTCGTGTATGTCGTCCGTCTGAGCGCCGAGTACACGCGACAGGAGCGCGACGAGGTGATCGCGGGCATGCGCCGGCATGAGATCGGTGCGGCCGACTACTTCCCGTGCATCCACCTGCAGCCGTTCTACCGCGAACGCTTCGGCTATGCGCCGGGCGATTACCCCATCGCCGAAAGCGTCAGCGCCCGCACCATCGCCCTGCCGTTCTTCGGCTCGCTGCGCGAGGACGAGATCGACTTCGTCTGCCGAACGTTCAGGCACATGGTCGATCGGCAGAACATCACCCGCGGCTGAATCGCAACGGGCGCACGGAAACAGACAACGAAAAAGGCCCCGCGATCAACGCGGGGCCTTTGTGTTTGGTGTGGTCGCAATCGCCCCGCTCACGCGGGCGGAGTCGCTCGATCAGAACAGGAAGAAGTTGTTGAAGAAGGCGTTGTAGTCGCCCTCGTCGATCACGCCGTTGGGCCCGCCACCGACAACACCCGTAGCGTACTGCGGCGACACGTCGCCAGCGGAGTTGGCGATATCCGCCGGCCAGGATTCAACGTAGTTCTCCAGGAAGAACGAGTTGAAGAAGAGGTTGTAATCGCCCTCGTTCA
>JACVCS010000071.1:7220-16877 GCA_016741915.1 Phycisphaerales bacterium
CGCGATAGACATAGCCGCCGGTGACGCTGATGCCCGTCTGCGTGCTGAGGTACGCGCCGCCGCCGGCTTGCGTTGTGGAGTGCGGGTAGACATAGACCGGGTCAACCGCGTTGGCGTTCGAGAACGGTGAAACGCTGTTGGCGGTGTTGACATTACCCTCACGACCCCTCCAACCCCAGTTGAACCCTGAACCACGATCGGGAGAAGGTGCAAAGTTGATTTCCTCCCACAGTCCTTGTCCAACGTCGCCGATCCAAAGATCACCTGTCAGTCGATCAAAGCTGAAACGCCACGGATTGCGCAGGCCATAGCAGTACACCTCAGGTCGGCACGGATCGCCGAGCTGTGACTGACCGACGAACGGATTGCTGGATGGCACCGTGTAACCGCTCGGTGTACTGATATCGACTCGAAGCAGCTTGCCAAGCCAAGACTTATTGTTTGCAACGCCGTTGATCGATTGCCGGAGATCAAGCGCGCTGTTCTGTGGATCGTTTCCAGAACCTCCATCGCCCGAGGCGATGTACAGGTATCCATCCGGGCCGATCTGCAAACACCCGCCGTTGTGGTTGTTGTACGGCTGGTTGAAGGTCAGGATGCGTTCCTCGGCGGTGTTGGCGATGTTCGGATTCGCGCTGGTGGTGTACCGAGCGATGACCGTTTGGGTTGCTGCTGTGTAGTTGACGTAGAAACGCCGGTTGTTTGCGTAGTCGGGATCAAAGGCCAATCCGAGCAGACCCTGCTCACCTCCGGAAGTCACACGACGCTGTGCCGGGGTGCTGCCGGCGGTCGCGCTTCCCAAGGCAAGAAACGCGTCCGTAAGAAGAACCCCGTTCTCCATAACCCGAATGACGCCGTTTCGCTGGACGATCAGCAGGCGATTCGGTTCGCCGGGGGGAAACACCGCGTACACAGGGTCTCCGAGCCCGGTGACAACATCGATGTAGTTTGCGTAATCACCCGGTTGAGCACAGGCATGGCTGCAAACACACGCCGTCGCTACCAAAGCCGCTGTCGATTTGAACGTCAACCAAGCGCGTTTCATTCCCGAGAACCCCTCCTGACTTGAGTTCCATATCTGCGCAAAGAACAGACATCACACAACGGTGTGATCACACGCGAAACACTCTCAAACATCTGCCCCAATACGAAATGGTATCGACGCCGCTCGATCAGAACAGGAAGAAGTTGTTGAAGAAGGCGTTGTAGTCGCCCTCGTCGATCACGCCGTTGGGCCCGCCGCCGACAACACCCGTAGCGTACTGCGGCGACACGTCGCCAGCGGAGTTGGCGATATCCGCCGGCCAGGATTCAACGTAGTTCTCCAGGAAGAACGAGTTGAAGAAGAGGTTGTAATCGCCCTCGTTCACCACGCCGTTGGTCCCGGGGTCGCCCGTGTCCTGCGCGATGTCCGACGCGACGAACTGCGAAGTGTTCGCCAGTGTCTGCGGCACGATCTGCCGCACGCGGCCGTTGAGCTGCACGATCAGCAGTTCACCCGTGGGCGTTTCGCCGAAGGAGGCGATCTGCGAGATCGTGCCGCTGGGCCCGGTGAGCTGGCTGGTGTGATCCTGAAAGTCGACGCGCTGCCCGTTGATGTAACGGAAGCTCCAGATGCGCGCGGTGCCGAAGTCCGCAAAGAAGTAGCGCCCACGCCAGCCCGGGATGGCGCTGCCGCGATAGACATAGCCGCCGGTGACGCTGATGCCCGTCTGCGTGCTGAGGTACGCGCCGCCGCCGGCTTGCGTTGTGGAGTGCGGGTAGACATAGACCGGGTCAACCGCGTTGGCGTTCGAGAACGGCGAGGCGCTGTTGGCGGTGTTGACGCTGCCCTCGCGAGCACGCCAGCCCCAGTTGAATCCCGCGCCGCGCGTCGGCGAGGGGGCGAAGTTGATCTCTTCCCACAGGTCCTGCCCGACGTCGGCGATCCACAGGTCGTTGGTCAAACGGTCGAAGCTGAAGCGCCAGGGATTGCGCAGGCCGTAGCAGTACACCTCGGGGCGGCACGGATCGCCGAGCTGCGATTGGCCGACGAAGGGGTTGCTCGCGGGAACGGTGTAACCAGTGGTCGTGCGGATATCGATACGCAGGATCTTGCCCATCCACGAGTCGACGTTGGCGCTCCCCGAAATCGTCGAGCGGAGATCGAGTGCGGCGTTGTTCGGATCGTTCCCCGAGCCGCCGTCGCCGGTGGTGATGTAGAGCAGCCCGTCGGAGCCGATCTGCATGCACCCGCCGTTGTGGTTCCAGAACGGCTGGTTGAAGGTCAGGATGCGTTCCTCGGCGGTGTTGGCGATGTTTGGATTCGCGCTGGTGGTGTAGCGAGCGACGACGGTCTGCGAGCGGTCGGTGGCGGTGGTGGCGCTGGTGACCTGCCAGTTGCCGCGCGGCGCGGTGTAGTAGACGTAGAACCGGCGGTTGGTGGCATAGTCCGGATCAAAGGCGAGCCCGAGCAGACCCTGCTCGTTCGCGCGGGAGACGGTGTACACGGTGCCGCCGCTGGCGACGACGTTGCCGTTGGTATCGATGCGGACGGTGCCGCCGGTGGGCGTGATGCGGTTCTGCGCCACGGTGGTCCCGGCGGTGGTGGAACCCAACGACAGGAAGGCGTTGGCCTGCAGCACGCCGTTATCGACCACACGGATGATGCCGTTGCGTTGAACGATGATCAGCCGGTTGGGCTCGCCGGGCGGGTACGCCGCGTAGAGCGCATCGCCCAAGCCGCTGACCACGTCGGCGTAGTTCGCGTAATCGCCGGGCTGCGCCATCGCGGCCCCCGTCGCGGCAAAGACCATCGCACCCGCCAATGCCGCCTTCATCTTCGCGCTCGTCATTCGCTGCATGAACAACTCCTCGGTTTCGTTCGTCCTCGCCGGGCCAATGCCCGGCCCCTGCGTGATGCACCATATCGGTGCGTTGAACATTCCAATCAAAGCCCGTACAGACTTCTCGATGCGGGCACGACCGCCCGAAGCCCGTCGGCCCACCACACCTTCAAGATACACCCTTACCGCCGTGGGGCCAGAGATGTTCCATCGCCCGAGAAAACCCGAGCAATTCACCTCAAATCACAGCACAGACCACCTTCAACGCGTGCAAAGCACCAACCGCGAGTGTGCCTGAACGCCCAACGACCTCAAACACGCGTTCGAAAGCCCGCTCACTCCGGCGCTCCGGTGGGCGAGGGCAGCGACGCAGGACGCGATCGATCGCGCTGCCGCTGGGCCTGCTCCTCGAGCTGCTGACCCTTCTCACGCAATGCTTTCGCTTCCTCGGCTTTGCCCTGAGCCTCCAGCACATTCGCGCGCAGGAAGTACGGATCGGGCATCTGCGGGTCCAGTTCGCTGACGCGCTGCGCCATCGCCACGCCCGCGGGCACCTGCTCGCTGGCTACCAGCACGTTCGCCAGGTCCATCAGCAGCATGGTGGATTCGGGATACTCCTTCACCGCGCGGTCGGCCGTCGCCAGAGCCGCCTCCTTGTTGTCCAGGCCCATCGCAAACCGGATCGCCCCGCGCAGCGTCGCGATATCCCGCGGCACCGCGACCTGCGCATCCCGATACAGCCGCGTCGCCTCCGCCACCCGGTTCGTCGCGAGGTACCGCTCCGCCAACAGCCGCCGAGCGTCCTCGAGCTCGGGCGTCGTCTTGATCATCCCCTCGATCATCGACTCAATCTCCGCGTCTTTCGCCCCGCGAGCCTGCATCGTCTGCGCCAGCAGGATCACATCCGAACTCGTGGCAATCCCCGATAACTTCCGCCTCATGTGCCCCTCGGCGCCTTCAAGATCCCCCTGCACCAGCCTCAGCCAAAACACCTTCGCGTGCACCAGCGGCGGCGTCAGCACATTCACCCCGCCCTCCGCAATACTCAGCCCGCGCCCGATCCGCGCCTCGGCCTTCTTCGCCAGTTCCCGCACCTCCGCACTCGGCGTGTACCCCTTGCTCAGCAACGCCTCCTTCGTCACCGTCGGATCGCTCATCACCCGGTCGTAGATCGGGTTGCCCGTCCAGCGCCCAATCGAGATGTACGCGCCCTGCACCGCCATCAACGTCAGCACCAGCGTCGCGATCGCAAACCCCGCGCCCGCGCCGGTCAATCGCCCCGTCCGCTTCAGTTGCCAGAACGGCCCGCGCACGTTCGCGTCCCGCATCAGCCGCCAGCACTTGTAAACCATGAACGTCACCACACCCGCCATCCCAACCGCCATCAACAAAGGCACAAGCCCGTACAAGCCGCGAAACCCGATGGTCAACCCCAGCATCAGCACTCCCAGCACCGCCTCTTCACCCAGCGACAGGTCGTACCGCGCCTTCAGCTTCGCCTTGCTCTTGATCAGTTCCGCCTCACCAACCCGCGGCTTGATCAACACCGCCGGCTTGGTCAGCCCCACGCTCAGCGCGTCGTTGGGGCAGGCGCTCACGCAGTCCATGCACTTCATGCACCCCGGATCAACCACCGCGCCGTAGTCGCGAACTTCCTCGCTCACGCGCACGTTGCTCGTGCACACCGCGGTGCAGTGCCCGCACTGGTTGCACGCGTCGTTCACCTTGATCCGCACGGGCGAAAGCCGATCCACGGGCGAAAAGAAACCGCCGTACGGACAGCCGTAGGTGCAGAACCCCTTCGCGCCCAGGAAGTACACCGCCACAAACCCGCACACGAACAAAAACGGCACCGCCATGTACCACGGCGCGAAGGTCTCCCAGAAGTTCTCCACCACGAACCGCGGCTCAAACCCCTCCGCGGGCCAGGGCCTCACCTCGCCCAGCCACGCTGACAACTCGGGCGACAGCACGTGCCGCGTTTTTCCGTCGATCGTCACGGCTTCACCAAAGACCCGCGCCACAACCTCACGCCGGAACGTGGGCCAGATGAACATGTACACCGCCAGCACCGTGGGTGTCCACAGCAGCAGCCGCGTGCGCCACGGCTTCGGATGCACGCCCATCTTCTTCATCAGCCAGCCGCAGAAATCCTGCAGCGCCACCACGTGGCACGCCCAGCCGCAGAACCACCGCCCGAAGATCAGCGTCGAAGCGATCGCGGTGAGGAACAGCACGAACCCGGCGTTGACGGTCCCCAGCTCGAGCGTGAACATCGACTCGCTGGGCTCAACGGGCGAGAGCGTCGACCGCTCGCCGTCGCGCATGCCGCTCATCAGCCACAGCGTGACGTGCAGCGCAATCAGCAGGTGCACACCGATCAGCACGATCGCCCGGAACTTGCCCATTCGTGAATGGGGCTTGGCGTGCGGCTTCGCGGCATTCACGTCACCGTCTTCGCCGCCCGTGATCGCGATCACGTGCAACGAAACCGCCGCGGTTCTGCTGCTCTTCTTTTCGCACGAGGAACCGGGCTTCGACTCTTCCACGCTCATGCCGCACGTCCTTGCTCTTTGCCGCCGCCGTGTTCAGATCTTCCACGCCGCGTTTCCATCGGCACTGGTCAGTTCCCCACGCGAACGTCCATCACGACACCGCGCACAAACGTCACCACCACCGGCACCGTCGCGGTATACCCCGTCCCCTCCACCGCGCGCAACTTCGTGCAATCCTCGCACGGCGCCTCGCGCGGGGTCATCCCGTACCGCTCCTCCACACCCGCCTCGTACGGCAAATCCACCACCACCAACCGGCTCTTCACCGCCTCGCTCGCCTTCTGCTCCGCCAGCTTCTTGATCGTCTCGTGACAGTGCGGGCACGTGCGCCGATAGAAAACCCACACCTGCCGATCCTCCGGGAACGTCGCGGGCGAATACGTCCGCCCGTCCTGCGCCCGCGGCGTGAAGTTGAACACGTTCAGCGTCTCCCACGAACGTCCCATCCACGTGTGCGTGTCGAGGGTGTACGTGCCGGAGTAGCGCCCCTGCCAGCCGCGACGCTCCGCACCGAAGACCGCGACGATCAGCCCCGCGCTGACCATCGTGATCCAGATCCACCGCCAACTGCTGATGTCTGCCTCCATCGGCCTGCGCCGGAAGATCACCACCAACGCCAGCAGCGCCGCGTCGATCCCCAGCATCGCCCACGGCGAAACCTTCACCGCGCCGAAGCACCCGCACGACGTGCCGCCCTGCGCGATCTGGATCACCAGCACCACACAGAAAACCGCCAGCGACAATGCCGCGAGCACGCTCGCCCAGCGCCGGTGCATCACCAGCACCGCCGCGAGCACCAGTTCGCTGCACACAACCATGAGGAAGACCTGGTACAGCGCCGCGGCATCCGTTCCCGCGACGCGCCGAACCACGTCGGGCAAGTCCGCGGGCGAGCCGGTGAGGAACTTCATCACCGCGCCGAGAGCGATGTACCCCGGCACCACCACCCGCGCAAGAAAACCCCCGAGCCACGAGAACTTCGAGACACCTGTTTCACGCCCTTCACTGGTCATGGAGAACACTTTACACCGGGTCATCCGAGGAAGTTCGCCTCACCCGCTTCTCAGTGAGAATCCGCCTTCGATCGCCCCCCGCTCACCGCGAGAGCAAGCCGTCAAGCCGTGAGTGAACCGCCAGGTTTCCACCCCCGGACGCGAATCACCCGGCAAAAAACAAGAGAGCGGCCCGCGAAGGCCGCTCTCTGTGCGTTTCTGATTCACCCGGAGTTCAGTGATCTCTCACCGTTACGGGTGCTGTGAACCTCTCCCGATCAGATGAGGAAGAAGTTGTTGAAGAAGCAGTTGTAGTCGCCCTCGTTCACGACGCCGTCGCTGCCGACTTCGCCGGTGCTGTCGGCGATGTCCGCCGGGCGGTTGTCCGGCGCGTCGAGGAAGAAGTGATTGAAGAAGCAGTTGTAGTCGCCCTCGTTCACGATGCCGTCGCCGTCGATGTACTGCACGCCGCCGGCCGTCACCAGAGCGTTCGGGTTGCCCTCGTTGTTGCCGATGTCAGCCGGGTTCTTGGGCGTACCAAGGTTCGCGGCCTCCAGCGGGCCGAGCGTGCCGGTGCGACGCTGCGCCGTGGTCACCGTGCCGGTGAACCGCGGGGGCAGCGGCGAGGTGAACCACACCGTGTACGTCCGGCCCCAACGCAGCGTGTTGGGCAGATAGCCGTTCGGCGGCGTGGGGGGCGAGAAGACCAACGCACCCTTCACCGAGTCGTACGAACCGACCCAGTCGGTGTTCGCGTCCGGGGTGTCCGCGTTCGACGGCGGGTTCAGGGGGTCAACGTGGCTGTGATAGCCCGGGTCCGCCTGCCGCGGCTGTGCAAAGCCGAAGCTCGTCGGATTCGCGAACGTCGGCATCGGGATCTCGATGCTGTTCAACTCGCGGTCAATATCCAGATTGAACACCGCGTACTCGTAGCGGTAGCCCTGACCCGCGGGCAGCTTCACCACGCGGCTGGAGACGTAGCCGATACCCTCGGTGTTGGGCATCATCGCAGCCTGCCGATCACCCCAATCCAGCATCGCCGGACCAAAGGTGTGAGGACCGTCGTTCGCAAACGACGTGGCCGCCACGTTCGAGGCGGTCGAAGTTGCCGACAGGCCGGTCACGGTGTACCGGCGGTACGCGACGTTGTTGAACTTGTACTTGTCGCCGTTGACGACGTAGTAGCCTTCGATGAAGAAGCGGCCCGTGGTGCCCAGCGCCGCCGGCTTGATGTCGTCGACCTTGATGTTGTTGAGCTTCCAGGCCTGAGTGGTGCTGGTGTACGTATACGAACGAGACGCAAGGCCCGTGTTGTTCACACGAACGTCTTTGTAGGTGTTCGCAGAGTCGCGGTTCATCGTGTTGTGCCACGAACCCTGCATGGTCCAGCCGATCGCACCCGGATCGCTCGTGGTGCCCGCCGCGGCGCGAGGATTGATCTCCGAACGAGGACCGACGTCATCGGCCGCCACGTTCAGACCGGCGCCGTACGTGTCGGAGCAGTTCGCACCCAGACCTGTGTTGCTCGGACCGGAGCACGACGCCGTGCCGCACGCCGGCTGACCGTTCGCACCCGACACCGCGCTCTGACCGGTCGAAGCGGCGTACCAGCCGTGCTTGACCCAGTTGGTCCCGAGCTGTTCAAAGCGACCCTCGGCGTTGATGCGGTAGGTGTTAATCGCGATGTACGGGTGGCGAGCGCCACGCGGATCGTTCGTGGGCAGGTCGGAGTCCCACGCGGCGTACCACTCGGGAACCGGGTACTCATAGAACGTGCCCGAGATCGTCTGCCCGACGTTGTTCGGACGCGTGTTGCACGAGATCGTCGTCGCAGAGATCACAAACCGGTTCGTCGGTTTCCCCGCGGCGGAGGCGGTATAGATGCCGATCTGGCCCGAACCCGCTCCGGTCGTAGCCGCAGCGATGCCCGAGATCGACACGTCAATGCCCGCGAGCGTGTCGGGGGCCTTCAGTGTCCCAAAGTTCGCGTTCGCCACCGTTCGGCTTCCGCTGTACATCAAGCCCGCAGTCGTAAACAAGAACAACGCAAGGGGGATGCTTTTCTTCACGTTCGACTCCTGTGATTCGCAGGTGGACTGGTCGCCGAATGGCGGCCCAGACAAAGACTAACCCAAACTTCGCCTTTAGGTAGGGCTGACCCTGAGAAAACAGGTTATTTGCCCATAGCCCTGCGGTTTCATGAAAATCAAGATTCCCCCGAATGGGGCACCCTAGGGGTGTTTTTGACCCTTCAGTACGTCCGTTTCCCACCGCCGAGATGGTCCCGGACCGACCACAAGTCCGCGAACAGACGGTTCGCCACCGTGGATTGAAGGTATTTCGCACCCGACGACCCTCCGGTTCCACCCAAACCGCCGATCATCCGCTCGACCATTTTCACATGGTGGAACCGCCAGAGGCTCAGCCGCTCGTCGAACTCCAGATAGTGCTCGCAGAGCCTGAAAATCGGGTAGTACCGCTCGGTGTCGTGATAGACCGGGAGCAGGGCCTGCACCACCCGCTCGTCACCCTCGTACTTCTGCGTGAAATCCCGGGCCAACACATCCCCGGGGATCGCCAGCCCCGCCTTGCCCATAAACCGCAGCAGATGGTCGTACATCGTCGGTGCCGCCAGGGCCGAGGCCATCTGCGCGCGCGCGTCTTCGTCCTCACCCACCAGCCCCAGCACCTTCGCGTTCTTATGGCCAGCCATGAACTCCATAAGCCGGAACTGCACGCTCTGGAACCCCGACGCCGGCCTCAGATGGTCGCGGAACTGGGCGAAATCCACCGAGAACATCGTTTCCAGCACCGGGATCTGCTGGATGAGCAGGTTCTGGATGCCGTGCAAGCGATCAAAGAGTGCCGCGGCACGCAGCGGGCGGCCTTCATCCAGATACCCGCACACGCCGCGCATCTCGTGAAGCATCTGCTTGAACCACAGCTCGTAGACCTGGTGCGAGATGATGAACAGCAGTTCATCGTGGTGCACGGGCCTGGATTGCTCCTGCTGCAGGCTCAAAAGCTCGGGCACCTTCAGGTACGACCCATAGGTGAGCTTGCCCGCCGGCACCGGTGCGGCGGACTTGTCGGGGTCGTGCCCGGTCGGCACCGCGCCGCCTCCTTGGCTCCGCGGCTGCTCGCCGCTGGTCTTCCCGTCGCTACCGCCGCCATGACCGAAAGGGCATCCTGACATGCCCTGATCCTACCGAACCTGATGACCTCGCGGCGCTCCATCCGCCGCTCCGGCTACATTCTGGGTATGAACCCCCCCTCCTCCACCTC
>JACVCS010000072.1 GCA_016741915.1 Phycisphaerales bacterium
AGGTGGCGGCGGGGCGGCGCGCGGCGGCGGGTGGGGGGGGGGTGGGTGGGGGTGGTGAGGGACGTGGGGGGTGGGGGGGCGGGGGAGGGGGCGGAGGCGGGGAGGGGGGGGGGGGATGGTGGGGAGGAGGGGGCGGGGGGGGGGGGGGGGGGACAAATGGCAAATAGCAAATTGGCACATGGCAAATAAGAAGAGGCGAAGAGGCGAAGTGGCGAAGTGGCGAAATGTGTGAGTGGCTGAGTGGTGGGGGTTGAGTGGTGGGGATTGGAGTGTTTTTGATGCGAGCGCTTTGTGGTTGGGCTTTGGGTGTTGTTGGGTTGGTTGCTGGCGCGGGTGCGTGCGGGGCTTGGGGTGCGGATGCGGTGACTTCGGTTGCTGCGGCTGCTCCTGTTGCTGCTGCTCCTGCAGCGTTGGGGCGGGATGAGCGCTCGGCGAATGTGCGTGCGGGGATGGCGCTTGGGGCGCGGGTGATGGGCTCGACGCATGCGCGGGGGGTGGTGGATGTGGTGGTGGTGGTGGACTCGGTGGAGGCGTATGCGTGGGCGGTTTCACAGTGGACGCTGGATGGTTTTTTCCCGGTGTTGATTGATGATGGGACGTTGGTGGCGCGGGAGAACATTGCGCGGTTTGTGCGGGGGTTTGGGCCCGCGGAGGTTTGGCGGGTTGGTGCGCCCAAGGACTTTGTGTGGCCCAAGGAGGCGAAGGAGCGGGCGCGGGTGATGGGTGAGATTTCGGTTGGAGCGAAGCGGGCGAGTGAGAAGACAGCGGCGGGGCTTGCCGCGGTGTACGGCGACGCGGAGATGCTCGGGGTTGTGGTGACGTCGGCGAATGATCCGGCGTGGACGGCGGGGTTGGCGCTCGCGGCGGCGCACGATCAGCAGTTGGTGGTGGTGGATGAGGCGGTGGCGAGTCCCAGGGATGTTGGTGCGCAGTGGACGTTTGCGCAGGCGGTGGGGCTGCAGAAGGCGGTGCTGGCGGGTGCGATGAAGCAGGGGGACAAGTCGCCCTGGCATGTGCGGTTGATGGCGGATACGGGGATGACGCTGGCGTTGAACACGCCGATGCGGACGGTGGTGAACGAGGGGGAGTTGGCGAAGCTGCGGATGCCGGCGGCGTTGAATGCGAAGGCGGGGGAGCCGCTGGCGACGACGGATGTGTTGAGCCGGGGTGTTGGCGGGGCGGTGTTTTCGGCGGAGCCGTTTTGTTTTGTTGCGCAGGTGCCGGGGAGTTCGGCGGCGGCGGCGTATCGGGCGATGAGCGCGGTCTTTGTGGGGCCTTGGGCGCGGTCGGCGTGGGTCTTTGATGCGTACCCGGCGGAGAAGCCGTTTGCTGCGTATGACGGGCGGAAGGCGGCGGGAGTGTTGAAGGAGCGGCTGGGGTTTGAAGTGAACGAGGTGAACAAGGCGACGGAGCGGCGGCTTTCGGATTGGCGCGTGATGACGAGGACGGCGCTCAATGCGGGGTTGGTTTTGGTGAATGCGTCGGGGCGGCCTTCGACGATTGATCTGGATGGGGCGCTTGCGGATGCGGTGGATGTGCCGATGGTGCGGGTGCCGGCGGCTGCGCATGTGATTCACTCGTTCTCGGCGCAGAACGTGGAGAACGCGTGGACGATCGCGGGGCGGTTTTTGTCGCACGGGGTGTACGCGTATGTGGGGTCGGTGCACGAGCCGTATTTGGGGGCGTTTGTGCCGACGCCGATTGTGGCGGAGCGGCTGGGGCTTGGGTGTGTGTTTGCGTCGGCGGCGCGGGTGGATGATCTGCCGGCGTGGCGGATCACGATGGTGGGTGATGCGCTGCTGACGATCAACACGGGGACGCGGGAGAAGGGGGTGGTTGGAGGGCGGCGATTGAAGATGACGGGTGAGTTGGAGGCGTTACTCAAGGCGAACGCGGCGGGGGGTGGTGAGTCGGTGAACGCGGCCTTGGCGGCGGCGCTGAAAGAGAAGAACGTGGTGCGGATTACGGGGCTGCTGATCGAGCTGGGGCGTGATGCGGACGCGGTGCGGCTTGCGGCGGCGGCGGTGCGCGATGGCTCGGCGAAGTTTGATGGCGAACTCGCGGGGCGGCTGGTGCTCGCGGCGCAGCGCGTGGGGGATATGGAGGCGATGTGCGCGCTGTGGGAGAAGGCGAAGGCGTACGCGGCGGAGAAACGCGTGGAGGATGTGGTGGACGCGGTGTGGCAGGGGCTGCTGCCGCTGCGGACGAAGATGAGCGAGGGGCAGTTGACGATTCTGAAGGAGAGTTTGCGGCCGGCGGTGCTGGTGCGCGATGCGGGTGAGCTGGCGGGGATCATCGCGGCGAAGGAAGGCGGAGCGGGTGGACGGGCGGCGGCGCTGGGGTTCTTGAGCGGGCTGCGGTCACGGCCTGAGATGGCGGACGCGGGGCTGCGGGCGAAGCTGGAGGAGTTGATCAAGAGTTATTCGGGGCGATGAGCATTCACAAAGAGGGCGCAGAGGCCGCAGAGAAGAAGAAGAGGGATTGGCACGAAGGCGCGAAGGCTCGAAGGGAGGCGGGGAGGTTTCAACGAAGGGAGGGAAGAGCGGGAAGAAAACTGGGTTTACCGCGGAGGCGCGGAGTGATCAAAGAGGGATTGGCACGAAGGCGCGAAGGCTCGAAGGAAGGCAGGGAGGTTTCAACGAAGGGAGGGAAGAGCGGGATCAATGCTGGGTTTACCGCAGAGGCGCAGAGGCGCGGAGAGGAGATTGGGTGGGGTGTTCAGGGAGATTTCTTTCGCTTTGGTTGTGGGGCGTGTTTGACTTGTTCGGCGAGCCAGGCGGTGAAGGTGCGTTTGACGATGCGGGGGCTTTGAAGATCTGGGTTCGGGATTCTGCGTTTCCAGTGAACGACGGGGCAATCGCCGTTTTTGATCTTCTTGCAGTTGAGGCAGAGGAGATCGCCGTTGGGGGCTTTGAAGATGGGAAAGAGCTTGCTGTTGAGTTCCCAGTAGCCGATGCCTTTGAGCTTGATCGATTCGGATGATCGAGATTCTGGGATCGAAGGGCCGAGGCCAAGTATGTTCATTCGACCTATGGAGAGCCAGCCGCAATGGCTTACGTATTTGATGTAGCTGGAGGGGAGTCGGTGATTGGCGAAACGCAACGCCTCTCGGATGTCTTCTTCGCGTGCCGGTGCGTGGCATTTGATCTTGGGGTTGGCTTTGATGGCGGCGATGACCTCGTCGATTGGGTGCTTCTTTTTGTTCGCGTTGCTTGGCGTTTCGATGGCGGGGGCGGTTTTGACGAGGGCGGCGAGCCAGTTGGTGAATGTGCGTTTGACGATTGCGGGGCGCTGGAGTTCGGCGTCGGGGTGGTCGTGTTCCCAGAGGACGACGGGGCAGTCGCCGTCGGCGATGCGGGAGCAGTCGAGGCATTCCAGGTCGCCGTTGCCGACTCGGTAGATGACCAGCAGGTGGGCGGGGAGGGGGAAGAAGCCGGAGGTGCGTTCGGCTTTGGTGACGTTGAGTGCGGAATCGATCTTGGGGACCGATTTGCCGATGCCGAGGACGACGGAGCCGGCGACATCGAGGCTGCCGCAGGCTTGGACGAACTCGGTGTATGACGCGGGGAGTTTGATCTTCAGGTCGGCGGCGGCGCGGGCGAGGTCCTGCGGAGATGCGCCAGAGCAGCGTTTGATCAGCGTGTTGGTGGCGGTGGCTTTCAGGATCGAAGCGATGGACGGTTTTTTCATGTTTGAGGGCCTCGGTTCTGGGCCAACGGCACTTCGCGGGGAAATGGGACGTTGCGCTAGGATATCACGTGTCGCAGAAACTCAGCGAGTTGTTGCTCAAAGCTCGGGCGTTGCCTGAGGTTCCTGGCGTGTACCTGATGAAGGATGCGGCGGGGGTGGTTGTGTATGTGGGCAAGGCGCGGGTGTTGCGGGATCGGGTTTCGTCGTACTTTGTGCCGTCGGCGGATTTGGGATTTAAGAAGCAGCCGATGCTGGAGGTGGTGGAGGACTTTGAGGTGATTGAGTGCGAGGGGGAGTGGGAGGCGCTGCTCACGGAGAATCGGCTGATCAAGGACTTGAAGCCGCCGCCGCGGTTTAATGTGCGGCTGAAGGATGGGAAGAGTTTTCCGTACCTGGTGATTACGGGCGGGGAGGATTATCCGCGGGTGTTGGTGACGCGGAACCCGACGGGTGCGGGGGAGGGGGAGGCGTTTTCGCGGCTGGTGCGTGCGGGGAAGGTGTTTGGGCCGTTTGTGAATGCGGGTGCGTTGCGGGAGGCGTTGCAGCATTTGCAGCGCGGGTTCAAGTTTCGGACGTGTTCGCTGGACATTGTGGCGGGGGATAAGCGGAACGCGTTTTTCAGGCCGTGCTTGCTGCACGCGATTGATCAGTGCACGGCGCCGTGTGCGGAGCGGATATCGGTGAAGGCGTATGGGGAGTCGGTGGATCGGTTTGCGCGGTTTTTGTCGTCGAAGCGGTCGGCGATGTTGAGGGCGCTCAAGGAGGAGATGGCGGCGGCGAGCGGGGCGATGGAGTATGAGAAGGCGGCGGCGTTGCGGGATCAGATCCGGGCGATTGAGAAGTTGGATGAGCGGGCGAGCACGGGGGACGGGTGGCAGCCTGAGACGGAGTCGCCGACGTTGATCTCGGCGGAGAGCTCGGCGCGGGCGTTGCAGAGGGCGTTGGGGGTTGAGGGGCCTTTGCGGTGTATTGAGGGGTTTGATATTGCGCACCTGCAGGGGACGCTGACGGTTGCGAGCAAGGTGTGCTTTATTGATGCGCGGCCGTTTAAGGAGGAGTACCGCAGGTACAAGATCCGCACGGCGGGGAATGATGACTTTGCGTCGATGCGTGAGGTGGTGTCGAGGCGGTATCGCGACGCGGCGCAGGGGCTGGAGTTGTATCCGGACGTGGTGATGATTGATGGTGGGGTGGGGCAGTTGAACGCGGCGCTGGAGGCGCTGAGCGGGCTGCCTGTGCAGCCGCGGGTTGTGGTGTCGCTGGCGAAGAAGGAAGAGTTGATTTATGTGGCGGGGCGTGCGGAGCCTGTGCGGCTGTTGCGGCACAACGCGGGGTTGAGGTTGCTGCAGGCGGTGCGTGACGAAGCGCACCGGTTTGCGCAGTCGTACCACCATCTGCTGCGGGAGAAGGATTTGTTTGAGGAGTGAGGGCGGGCGCGTAAAAAAAGCACCGATCGTCCAAGGGACGATCGGTGGCACGGAAGTGTTGGAGGGAGATGGGTTAAAAGGGCAGTTCGATGGAGAAGGAGAAGAAGCGTTTGTCGTCGAAGTCCTCGCGGCGGAGGGGGACGGCGATGTCGAAGGCGAGGGGTGCGGGGCCGAGCTGGGGGAGGTAGACGCGGACGCCGGTGCCGATGGCGACGCGGTATTGGGAGACGTTGAAGCGGGAGGCGTTGACGGTGCCGGAGTCGATGAAGGCGACGGCGGAGAGGGTGGATTGCCAGAGGGGTTGTTCGATCTGGACGGTGTTGAGGATGGACCAGGTGCCACCGACGGGGTCGGCGGAGACGAGCTGGGGGGTGGTGTTGGCGATGATGCCGCGGGGTGAGACGCCGCGGTAGGCGAAGCCGCGGAAGTCGCGGCCGCCGAGGTAGAAGCGTTCGAAGAGCGGGACGTCTTCTTGTTTTTCGGGGATGAGGCCGATGGCGGTGCGGATGGAGAGGATGGTTTTGCGGGAGAAGAAGTCTTCGTAGATGGGGATGTAGGCGGTGGCGGAGGTGCCGATGCGGGTGAAGTTGAAGTCGCCGAAGACGCGTTCGGCGGAGAAGTCGAGTTTGGTGCCGTAGGAAGGGCGGAGGAGGTTATCGACGGCGACGCGGGAGAAGCGGATGCCGGCGCCGAGGAGGAGGTTTGAGCCTTGAACGTCGACGAGGTCGACGGTTGCGCCGGAGGTGAGGTTGTTGATGCCGACGGATTCGGCGCGGAAGAAGAGGCCGCCGGTCCAGCGTTCACCGAATGAGCGGCCGAGGGAGGAGTTGAAGTAGGTGCGGGACTCGGAGTATTCGTCGTATCTCCAGCGGCGGTAACCGATGGAGCCGGAGGCGGCGTAATCGGTTTCGAAGATGTAGGGATCGGAGAGGGAGACGTTGTAGTTCTGGTAGTTGGTGCCGGGCTGGATGGCGAGGTTGAAGGTCTGGTTTGCACCGCGGAAGGCGCGGCCTGAGAAGAACTCGGAGAAGGAGTCGGGGGTGTCGAGGAGATCGAAGTTGCGTTGCTTGAGGTCGATGGAGCCGATGACGCCGAGGTCGGAGTTGACGGCGGCGCCGAAGCCCAGCGAGCCGGTGTTGGTTTCTTTGACTTCGGTGAGAACGTCGCGGTGACCCGGGTTTGCGGGGTCGGGGGGGAGGATGGTGAGCTTGACGGAGCCGGGCTCGAAGATGTTGATTTCTTCGAGCGCGTCGGAGGAGCGCGTGAGGAGGGTGGTATCGAGCGGGCGGTCGGGGAGGAGGCGGATCTGGCGGCGGATGACTTTTTGCTGGGTGAGGTCGTTGCCCTTGGTCAGGACGAGGCCGGTTTTGGCGGGGAGGCCTTCGGAGACGATGATGAGCAGGTCGACTTGGGGGGAGTTGGTGTCGCGGAGTTCTTCGCGGGTGATGACGGCGTCGATGTAGCCGAGCTTGCCGTAGGCGTCGTTGATGGAGTCGGTGGACTTGCGGATCTTGTCGAGTGAGTAGACGTCGCCGGCCTTGATGGTCATGAGGCCGGCGATTTGTGGTTCGGAGTAGACGGTGGGGGGCTCGGTGGAGGGGACGTCGCGGGTGCCGGGCTTTGCGAGGCGAGCGCGGACGGAGCGGAGGGTGTAGCGTGGGCCTTCGTTGATGATGAAGGTGAGGATGGCTTCTTTGCCGTCGGGGGAGGGGCGGGTCTGGCGGTCGACGCGGACGTCGAGGTGGCCGCGGTCTTTGTAGAACTGGATGAGTGCGGCGACGTCCTGATCGACGACGGAGTCGTCGAGGGCGCCGGTGAAGAAGAGGCCCCAGGTTTCGGATTTGATCTGCGGGCGGAGCTGGGAGGCTTCGAAGGAGGTGTTGCCGTCGAAGCGGATGTCGGTGATTTTGAGGCGTTCGCCTTCGCGGATTTTGAAGATGAGGTTGCCGCGTTCGGCGAGTTCGGCCTCGTCGATGGTGACGTCGGCGGAGTAGTAGCCCTTGCGGCGGTAGAGGTCTTTGATGCGGCGGACGAGGCGGTCGATCTGGAAGCGATCGATGGGGGTTCCTTCGAGGAGGTTGATTTCCTCGCGGAGCTCTTCGTCGGAGATCTGACGGTTGCCGGTGGCGCGGGCGGTGCGGACGATGGGGGTTTCGGTGAGCTGGAAGGTGAGCAGGACGGTGCCGTCGTCGTAGGGGGTGACGCGTGCGTCGATTTCGGAGAAGCGGGCGAGGCGGTTGAGGCGCTGGACGTCGCTCTGGACGGTGCGCTCGGAGAAGGGCGAGCCGGCGGCGGAGTTGATCTGGTTGCGGACACCCTGCGCCGGGTAGGACTTCAGCCCGGTGACTTCGATAGCGCGGATGAGGCGGTTTTCGTACGGCGCGAGGGCCTTGGTGGAGGGCGGGAGGTCCGGGCGGTCGGCGGCGGGGATGGGGTTGGGTGGCGCGGGCTGTTGCTGCGGGGCGGCGGGCTGCGCGTGCGCGAGGGAAAGGGTGGAGGAGGAGGCGAGGATGAGTGCGGCGATGTGGGCGCGGGAGAGCGCGCGGCGCGGGAACGGGCCCGGGTGGGCGCGGTGGGGTGCGGGTGGTGAGGAGAGGTCGGGGGTGTGGGCCGAGGGATTCACAGGGGGGACGATAGCAGGAGCGGGGAGGGGGTGCCAGAAGGCCAAATGGCAAATAGAGCGGGGAAAGCACCGATCGTCCTTTGGACGATCGGTGGCACGGGATTGGGGGAGGGGGTGAGGCGGGGTTAGTCGGCGTGGAGGGTGTTCGGGCCGTGCTTGCCGGCTGTTTTTTCCATGTAGCCGTTGCCCTTGCGTTCGTACTTGGTGAAGCCGAGGCGTTCGAGGTTTTTGTTGGAGAGGGCGGACTTGCCTTTGAGGTCGGACCACTTGCCGGCGATGTTGGGTGCGGTGATGGCGCGGCGGCAGGGTTGCTTGGTGTCGGGGTGGTGGGTGAGGGCGTCGTCCTTGATGGGCTGGTGGATCTCGAAGGTCTCGCCGGTGGGCTGCTTGGTTTTTTTGTCGAGGAGTTCGTAAAGATACAAGGGCATATGCGTGTTCCTCGAAGTTGAGCGGGGATTCAACGCGGAGTTCGCGGAGAGGCGCGGAGAAGGAACGGAAATAGGGAATAGTGAATCGGCAATGGCGGAGGAGAAGCGACGGGATTGGGCTTTTTCTGCGATTGCCTGTTCACGAATCCCGATTGCCCGGCGTTTGTTCAGAGCGATTCGCTTTCGATGCTGGCTCTTTCGCCCTTGGATTTTTTCTCGATGTACTTTTTGATCCAGGTCTCGAAGGACTTGCCGTGGGCGGCGTCTTTGCCTGAGAAGTGGACGGCGGCGATATCGGCGTAGGGGATGGTGACTTTGTCGTCGCTGGTGGGGGTCATCAGGCGGATGGTGGAGGCGTCGAGGGAGGGGCCTTTTCGGCGGTCGAAGATGTAGCCGGTGATGGGCTGATCGGGGGTGGATTTGCGGGTGATGGTGACGTCGCCGCGGTAGTCGAAGGCCTTTTCGAGCGCGTCGGAGAGGGCGGCGGGGTCGATGCTGGTGACCTGGAAGCCGAAGAGGGAGGCCTCGGTGGGCGCGGGGGCGGTGTTGGAGTTGTTGGTGGAGGCGGGATGGTGGGAGGTTTCAGCGGCGGTCATGGGGGGTTTTCCAAATGGCCAAATGGCAAAGTTGCAAATGGCAAATAAGAAGGAGACGGGGTGTTTAGAAGCGGAGGCGTTGGCCGGACTCGGGGTCCATGAGGGTCCATTTGTGTTCGCGGCAGGCGCGGGTGAGGATGGGGAAGGCGAAGTCGTCGTCGGTGATGGTGATCATGATTTGCCGGACGTCGTCGGCGGAGGCGGAGAGTTCGGCGATGAGGCCGGGGCCGTGGAGGCGGATGATGGGGTTGGAGGCGGTGTTGGGGGGCGAGTCGGGGGCGGTGTTGTAGGGGGCGAGGTCGCGGAGGATTTCGTTGACCGAGCCCATGGAAGGAAGACCCTCGGCCTCTTCGTCGGCGGGGTTGACGGACTTGATGATGATGACCTGGCGGCTTTTGGCCATGAGGGGGGATTATTGGCGGTTTGTGGGGGGGGAGGGGGAGGATTGGCACGAAGACGCGAAGGCGCGAAGAAGACGGGGAATGGGGAATAGGGAATGGGCAATGGCAGAAGCGCTGAGGAGTGGGGGCATTGATCTCGTGATCGTGCGCTTCGGCGGTTTCTGTTCTGCGATTGCCTGTTGCCGATTCCCGATTGCCTGGTCTTTAACGAAGGGAGGGAGGGAAAAGAAGAGGGGGAGAGTTGCCGCGGTGGCGCGGAGAAGAGTGGAGAGGCTTGGGCTTGGGGGATGAGACGTTACGGCTGATGGCAAACGAGACGGATGGTTTGCTGAGCGCCCCAGATGGGGAGGGGGGATTCGAGGCGGAAGTGTTGGAAGTGGGCGGGGTTCCAGCCGGTGGATTCGAAGAGGATGTGGGCGGCCTGGTGGTGGCGTGGGGCGTGGGGCCAGTTGGCGCTGGCGAGGCCCGGGCCCAGGTGGGTGACGGGGGAGCCGTCGGCGAGGTGGTCGTACCAGCGTTCGGCGAGATCGCCGAGGATCGGGCCTTCGACGCCGATGTAGCTTTCGTAGGTCTTGGGTTGGGGCTGGATGGGGATGTCGTGGTGGATGAAGACATCGATGACGGACCAACGGGCGGGGACGCGGGCGACGAGGGAGATGTCGTGCGTGGGCTCGGTGCAGCTGGGGAGTTGCACGTGCTGGCGGGAACCGATGTAGACGGTGAGGTCCTGCCCTGCGTCGGAGGCGGGGTCGATGAGGAGGGAGGTGAGGGGGCCTGTGCCGGAGGCGGTGACGACGGGGAGGGGATCGGAGCTGAGCAGACCGATGACGCTGGAGGGGCTGGGGCCGTGGGCTGGGTCGCGTTCGAGGGTTGAGCTGCGGTGGTGGAGGGGGTCTGGGCTGATGTTGCGAGAGAGGACGACGGGGAGGTGGCCCGAGGTTCGGCGGAGGGAGACGAGGCCCTGGATGGCGACGGCGTCGAGGGCAAGGCGATCTGGGCGATGGCGGACGGCGTAGGTGAGCGACATGGCTTCGGCGCTGGTGCCGGTGAGTGCGCACATGGCGTCGAACATTTTTTCGCGGGGTGAGGCGGGGGTTGTGGTGGGTGTGGAGGAGAAAGAGGAGGTGGTCGTGGGGGGGTCGGAGGTGAGTTGTGCGGGGAACTGTTGGGCGAGGGAGGAGGTGAGGCGGACGAGCTTGCTTTGGCTGCCGCCGGCGAGGCCGACGCATTCTTCGTAGATGTTGGCGGCGGCGAGGGCGCGGGCGACGCGGGAGCGGTCAAGACCGGAGCGGCCGAGTGCGCGGAGGACTGCGCGGAAGCCGTCGACGCCGGGGAGGAGGGCGAAGATCTGGAGGGGTTCGTCGAGGTGTGCGCCTGCGGCGAGGAATCGAGAGCAGAGGGAGCGATCGACCTTTGTCCAGCGGGCGAGGCGAGAGGCGGTGCGGTGTTGGGGTGGGATTCGGGCGGAGAGGGCGCGGATTTCGGCGCTGAGGCGGGCGGCGGCGCGGCGGTAGCCGCGGATGGCCAGCGGGGGAGTTGCGGTGCTGGGGGGGGTGGCTGTATCGGGCACGAAAACATTCTACACGGAACGCCTTGCGGTTCCAGCAAATGTCCGTATACTCGTTTCAGATCAATCTCAGATCAACCTGGTGAACGACGCTCGCTCGTCGCGGTGCGTCGAAGCTGGGGGCGGAGAACCGAGTCATGACACGTCAACACCTGGCGGCCTGTTCGATTGTTCGTTGTGCACGCGGTGTCGTTGCGCTGGTTGCGGCGGCGGGGGGGTTGGCGGTGTGCGGGGAGGTTGGGGCGGGGACGCCGATGATCTTTGAGCAGATTGTCAACCAGCCGGCGGGGGTTGGGATGGTTGAGCCGACGATTTCGCTGGACGGTCGGCGGGTTGCGTTTCGGACCACGGCGAACCTGACGGGGCAGAACGCGGACCGGAGTGTTGAGGTGTATGTGTATGACCGCGACACGCGGACGATGAAGCAGGTGACGAGCACGCCGGGCGGGAGCGGGAGCGCGATTACGTACCCGATGATTACGCCGGACGGGAAGAAGGTGTGCTTTGTGAGCGCGTGGGCGTTTGTTCCGGGGAGCGGGAACGGGACGTTTCAGATCTGGGAGGTGGATGTGGATTCGGGGGGGTATCGGCTGGTGACGAACAACCCGGCGAGCACGCCGGTGTTTGATGCGCGGATGAGCGGGGATGGTCGGTACTTTGTGTTTCTGTCGCGGATCAACCCGACGGGTGAGAATCCCAACGGGAGTCTCGAGGTCTTCCGGGTTGACCGTGTGACGGGCGCGACGATCCAAGTCTCGGATAACGCGAATACGAACGCGACGTTCTTGCCTGATATCAACGGGGACGGGTCGGTGATCGTGTGGGCGGGGCGAGAGAACTATGACGGGACGAACCCGGACGCGAGCCAGGAGATCTGGCGCTGGAAGGACAACGGCGGGACGGTCACGCGGACGCGGGTGACCGCGACACCCACCGCGACGGCGTCGGATAATCCGAAGGTCGACGGCTCGGGGCGGTTTGTGACGTTCACGTCGCTGATTGACTTTACGGGCGGCAGCATCATCGGGCGGAAGTACTACGTCTTTGATGCAGAGAACAACACCACGCGGCTGATCACCAACCCGGGGATCGGCGGGACGGGGTTTGACGTTCCCGACAGCGAGATTTCGTACGACGGGAAGAAGGTGTACTTTGAGACCAACCGCGACCTTGTCAGCGGGCAGAACGCGGATCTGAACCGCGAGCTGTACTCGTACGACGTGGAGACGCAGACGCTGAGTCAGCTCACCAGCACGACCGGGGGCGTGTCAATCGTGAACTTCTCGGATGATGCGACGCGTCGGTATGTGGAGGTCGCGGGGAACGGGAACATTGTGTACCGATCGGACCGGCTGCTGGACCCGACGGTGGTGAATGATGGTGCGAATATCGATCTGTTCATCGGCGCGTGCGCGTTCGCGACGGTGACGCCGGCGGAGACGACGGCGTCGGCGGGTGATGCCGTGACGCTGAGCGCCGCGGTGCGGTTGAGCGGGCCTTCGACGTACCGGTGGCTGAAGGACGGGGTGGAGGTGAGCGACGGCGCGGGCGGTGCGTCGATCGGCGGCGGGACGGTGAGCGGCTCGGGCGGGGAGATCGCGTCGGATCAGACGGTGTCGCTGACGATCAGCGGGGCGGCGGCGTCGGACGCGGGTGCGTACACGGTGCGGATTGTTGGTGCGTGCGGCGAGGAGATTGGCAGCCGAGCGGTGGTGACGGTGAATGCGTCGTCGGGGTGTAACCCGGCGGATATCGCGTGCGATGACGGCACGCCGCTGGCGGCGGCGCCGGGGTGTACGAACAGTGCGGCGGGCCCGAACGAAGGGGACTACAACGCGTTCTTTGCGGCGGAGGGGTTCTTCTTCCAGGCCGGGTTGGGGCTGGCGGCGGTGGGCGGGACGTGCGACATCGCGTGTGACAATGGTGAGGCGCTGTCGGCGAGCCCGGGCTGTGTGAACAACGGTGTGAACGAGGGCGATTATAACTGCTTCTTCAACAACCTGTTCGCCGGGTGCTTGTGAGGCGGATCAGCGTGTGCGGGCCTGGGCGAGTTCGGCGGCGACGGTGATGAGTTGGTCGAGGGGGATGGGTTTGAGGAGATAGCGGTCTACGCCGAGGGATGTGGCGTAGGCCTGGTGTCGCTTGCCCTCGTTGGCCGTGAGCATGATGACGGCGGGGGAGGTGGGCGTGCCCTTGATTTTTTCGAGCACGAGGAACCCGGACTTGCCCGGGAGCATCATGTCGAGGACGACGATGTCGGGGGAGGTTTCCTGCACGGCGGTGACGGCCTCGTTGCCGTCGGACGCGCAGCGGGTGATGGCGCCCTCGGCGGAGAGGACGGTGTTCATGGCTTCGAGGACGTCTTTGTCGTCGTCGACGAGGACCATTTTGATGTTGTTGAGGCGGGGGAGCATGGTGAAATTTCCAAATAGCAAATTCGCAAATGGCAAAGAAGAGAAGACGGGATTCACAAAGAGGACGCAGAGAACGCAGAGAAGATGATGGCGGGGAAGAGAGGGGTTTGCACGAAGACGCGAAGGAGCAAAGAAGACAGGGATTTACCGCAGAGGCGCAGAGGCGCGGAGAGGGACGGGATGATGGAACTTGGTGAAGTGGGAGGAGTGCGTGTTGGTTTTGAGTTTGCCTGATGCCTCATGCCTAATGCCCAGTGCCTTCTTCAGACTGTTCGCTTTGGCGGGCGGTTGGTTGCGTTGGGCGGTTTAGGCGAGGGCTTCTTCGGGTTCGGGGTCGGGGGTGTGTGAAGATGGGTTGGATGCGTGGTAGGCGGCGGTGTCGCGTTTGGTGTGTTCTTGGAGTTGGTAGAGGTCGTGGTCGGTGGTCCAAGGCAGGGCGCGGACTTTTTCGAGGATGGAGTCGGGGATGGGTTTGTTCTGGCGTTCCCAGCGTGGGCGGGATTTCCAGAAGCGGTGCATCCAGAGGTTCTGTTCTGGGGCGAGGCGGACAGAGAGCTCGATGGCTCGGCGGTAGCGGGCGGCGATGTAGAAGAGTGGGTCGGGGTGGGTGGACCAGTCTTCGGGGCCGAAGACATCGGCGGCTTGGATTTCGTAAGTGAGGCCTTCGGGCTCGGGGCGGAGGTTGGTGTGGAGGAGTGAGGAGGGGATGGGTGGGGATTTGCGGAGGGCGAGGCCGACGACGATGGTGGCGTTGTATCGGGTGGCGGTGAGGCCGATGGCTTTGTAGGTGGAGGCGAAGCGGTTGAAGAAGGGGACGAAGATGCCGCGGTCGCCGGCGTTTTGGTCGGCGACGAAGCCGAGGGGTGCGCCGGCGTTGACGATAGAGGGGAGTTGCTTGGCGGCGCCGAACTTATCGACGAGGACGAGGCCGCGGCGGGAGCGGACATCGCGGACCCATTCGTCGGCGGGTTTGAGGTCGAGAGGGCGGTAGAGGGCGTGGAGGGGGAAGCCCAGGAGGGCGAGGGAGTAGCCGGCCATTTCCCAGTTGCCGCAGTGGCCACAGATGAAGATGACGGGACGGGAGGCGAGGGCGGAGCGGACGGTGGATTCGAGTTTGGAGAGATCGACGCGGCCGGCCCAACCTTCGTGTGAGAGCAGGCGGGGCGTGTAGATCATTTCGACGGCGAGCATGAAGAGGTGCTCGTAGGCGAGGAGTGCGTAATGACGTTGCTGATCGGGGGACCAATCGGGGAAGGCGACGGCGATGTTTTCGGTTGCGCGGGCGAGTTTGGAGCGAGAGATGCGCGAGGAGCCCAGGGCGTGGCCCGCACGGCGGGCGAGGGAGAGCATGCGCGGAAGGTCGGGCGCGGCGGCGGCGGCGGCGAGTGAGCGGATGGCGTAGTAGGCCGGGGTGGTCAGGAGGGTGGGGAGCTTGTTGAACTTGATGGAGGGCACGGTGAAGGATAGAGGGCAGTGAAGCAGATAGCGGAGGCTGACTAACCAGAGGGCACGAACAACCACGAGGTGCGGCGGCAAGTTTGAGGACTGTGTGACAGACGGCTTTTAGGACAGTTGGTGGCCGGTCTTGGTCACTGGGCGTACTTCGCCGTTCTGTGCGATGTAGCGAATGTCGTGGTCTGAGGGTGTAAGGGGGGCGAGGTCGGTTCGATCGGAGAGGAACCACTCAACGGCACCGTGACCGATCAGACTCTGGGCGAGCTCGCTTTCGGGGTGTAGCCCGTAGATGAATGCCTCCTGAACGTGGTCGGCCATGAAGTCCATCCACTGACGAACGGGCATCACAAAGCTTGGAACGGCGCGGTTGAGTGGCTGGAAATCAACGGCGAAAATCCAATCACCGAGCGGTCTGGGCCGGCGTTGCATCTGATCGAGACAAACCTGGAACTTCTCGATGAAGTGAGAAACGTCGTGGGCGTCGATCTCTCGACGGAGGACGCTGAGCACACAGATGGGGCTCGGGCGGCTTGGCGCTTCGCCGAAGAACGGGACGCCGGTCATCGACGAGTTGTTCGAGCCGATGGCGCGGTGCCAGTCGTGAATGGGCGCTCGCGCGGGGAGAGCTTTGCGATCCCAAGAGTGACGAGCGCTCAGAAACGCGCCGTCGTCGGGAGAGCAGAGGCGGGGTTTTATGGAGACTGGCCTGGCGTCGGTCCCACGAGAATTGTCTGCTGCACTGCTCATGTGGGTTTCCTTGAAGATGTCTGCAACGAGTATAGCAGCGCGGGATTTTTTCGTGTTCAGAGGTGAATCGTCAAACGGGCGAGCGAACCGTGAATCTTCCGCAGATCCTCACGATTCACTCATAAGTTCTGACGTTGTGGGGGATTGAGGAGAGGCTGCGGCCGAGGCGGTGGCGGGAGGAGAATATGGTTGGGGTTTGAGATAGCCGATCGAGTCAAGAACGATCTCTATCTGTTTGAGCCGGTTGGCTGTCTGGAAGTAATCGGCGAAGGTCGCTTCGTGATTTTTGAGTTGTCCCTCGTGCGCGATGGATCTTTGAAGAAGATCGTTCACGGACGATTTAAGGGCGGCGAGTTTGTCGTGGATCTCGGAGTTTTGGCGGTCTTGTCTCGATTGATCGGTGCGGACCGCCTGCACGTGCGACTGAACGGCGGCGAGCTGAGGCAGTATCTCTTGCTTGAAGGCAGCAAAGAGCTGCGGCACGGAGGTGTGCGCCGGGTCGGTTTGTTGACTAGGGCCCCTACTTGCTTGTATCGATATGGCGGATTGAACTTTGGCCATTTCGACGAGTTGGGAGCCGTTGGCGGTGATTATTGAATGGGAGCTGTCGGAGTTGGCCTTGATCCGTTCGGCTTCGAGTTGTGCCATCTTTTCGAGATGACGGTTGCTTTCGATCTGCATCCGCTCGCGGTGGCGGTTGTTCTCTTGCTCCATGCGCTCGCGCTGGTTCATGCGCGCGGAGATGATGCGCAAAGACCGGCGGAGGAGCATGCCGAGTTCGGGAAAGGCGAGCTTGATGATGCCGTGGATCAGCGCGAGGCCCGCGGCACAGAGCGCGATGATCTCTGCGCTATGGAGAGCGCTTTTCAGTAGTTCGGGAAGATTAAGGTTGGTTGTTTGGGCGGTGAAGTGTGAGGTGAGGGAGACAGCCACCAAGCCCGAGGCAAGCACGAACGGCCCAGAATGGTGGCCGAGTCGCATGGTGGTCCTTTCCGAACCAACGTTGAGGTAATTTACGGGTAGCAGCGAGCTTCGGATGCGGGCGCGCGGAAGGTTTTGTTTTTTCTGCGAGGAGGGCGTCTTGCAACTGCGAGTTTGATCGCGCGAATCGCGGGCGAAATTGTCAACGTTACCGAAAATGAGTGAAGCAAAAAACTCGCGGTAACTGGCCGAGAATTATGGGTTTGTCGGTGGCGGGACGACTTCGTCAATGACGGTTCGGCGCAGGTGGACGGGGCCTTGGGGCGTTTCGATGGTGGCGGTCTGCACGCGGGTGTTGATGACCTGCGGCGAGGGTGGGGGCGAGGCGGGTGAGGGCTGCGGCGGGGTGAAGTGGGGGG
>JACVCS010000008.1 GCA_016741915.1 Phycisphaerales bacterium
ACATACGACGAAGCGAGCGCGAACGCCTCGCCGATCAAGCTCGACGAAGGGCACGAGTTGATGGCGTACTTCCTTGCTCGTGGTGCTTGAGTTGATTGACAAAGAGACGCAGAGAACGCGGAGGAGGACCGAGGAAGACGGAGTGCTTTGGGAGTGAAGAGTGAAGGGAACTGGCACGTAGACGCGAAGGCGCGAAGTTAGAGTAGTTCGGTACGGGTAAACCCTTGCAACACTCCACATATGCACACATACATAGGGGTGGTTGTTGAAGTCAATCGAATTGTGATAGCGTCTTTTCGAATATCTGCTTGCTTGTCGCAAGCATGAACGAAAGGAGCTGGCATGAAGCGATGGAAAAACAGGGTGGCATCAGCTTGTGCGGTGATCGTCGGCGCGTTGGTGGCGGTTTGCCCGGCTGAATGCGGGGAGACTGTCGCGGGTTCGTCCTTGAAGATCGGTGATTGGAACTTCGCGGTGTTGATCGATACCAACAGCGCGACACCGAGAGTCACGGGGTTGGTCGGGTTGCGGGATCATTCAACGTCGGTCAGCGGCAACCTGCAATCGGTGTGGTACTCGCGACCGGCCGCGGGGAGCGGCGATCCGTGGGTATGCAAAACGTGGATGAATGCCAACCATTGGACCGCGATCGCCACCGTCAAGGGGAACCTGAACATCCCCAGCGATCTGGACAACCTCTGGCCGACCGACGATGTCAACTCGCCGGAAGTTCAGACCGAAGAACCACAGCCGTACAAGGACGGTTTCCTCGTCGATGATCCGTGGGGACAATGGCTGGCGGGCGAGCCGGGGCGTGAATGGGTGATCGACTGGCTCAAAAACACGGGGTATCCGGTTGCGGACGTGCCATTTGATATCGCCGGTCCCGGTGATTGTTCGCCCGGCACATGGTTAGACGCAATGGCGGCATCCGCTGAGTTGATGCTGGGTGCCAACGGGGGAACGCAAGAGTCCGCGACCGCGTTCCTCGGCATGCATGCCGAGATGTGCTCAACGTTTGCAGCCGCGCCACCGGCGGTTATCACGATTGGACCTTACACCGGATGGACGTGTGGAACACCATCCTCATGGTCCTCGCCCTCGCACGACACGGCTACAGGTATCTGCACATACACTCGAACCAAAACCTGCCAGAACTGCCGTACAATCACGACCGCGGGACCGAATGGCACACAGGTGGCCACGACGCAGTGTGTCTATTACTACGTAAACCAGACATCGAGTTGTCCGCAGACCAACGCTACGACTTGCCCACCCGTAGATATCGCGCAAGGGGTATGTTTGCCAAGAGGCACGCCTTGGGTGCCAGATGCTCCGTTGCCACCGGACGCCTTCGGCCCTGATCCAACTATTCCTGGTGTTCCGCAGACTCAACCCACTCCGCGTGTGCCACCTCCCGCTATCATTTGAATGTCTCCACCGTCTTTGAAAGAAGGCGGTGGAGCTTTGCGCCGCAAATCTGCCTTGATGTCGTGCATAGTCGGTGCGACCATGTTCGTACTCGTTGGCTCTGCGCTCCCGTGGCTGTGGCTATGGCCTTACAGTGTTGCGTACCCGGGCACGTGGGGCCAACGAGTAACCGCAGACGTGAGTTCTTGGGCGTCGATGTCGGACGTAGTTAGAGTCTTTGCCGTGCGAGGTATAGGTCGCGTACGAGTTTTCACACGGTATGACCCATGGCTCCACGAGTTGAACATCGCGGCGATTAAGAGCATGAACGCACCGACCGAAGTACTCGACCAACTCGAGTATTCTCGATCATTGAATCTGTATCTTTACGAACGTGAATCGTACGATCAGATTGTCCGGATGTCTCCGTTCGTTTCCTCTTTGTATCCTAACCCTGAATCCTGGATCGCGCTGACTCGCAGATGCCGTTCCGCGCAGATCGACGAGGTCGGGTGGCCGATGAAGTGGGTGTGCGTGGTGCGTACAGCTGGACCTCTTTCGACGAACTTAGCCAACTCGGGTACAGTCGCAGATTCCACCGCGATCAAGTCCGCGTTGAAGGCGCCAGAAGTTGCACCGATGACCGATACGCAGTGGGAAGCGATGCTGTATATGTACAACGAAGCCGTGATCGTAAGCGGTCTTCGTGACGGCGGAACAGTCATCGCCTGGCGGATCGGTTGGGAAGCCCTGATCGTCAATGTTCTTTTCTGGATGACGTGCGGCGCTGTTCTTTCCTGGTTTTTCCGTGAGACATTTCGGAGCGTGGGATGGCGTTTCTTCGCTCAGCGTCGGCTGAAGCAAGGCCGGTGCGCTCGGTGCGGATACCCGGCTTTAAAGAGCGTGATGGAACCCAACGGCACCGAGGTTGAACCACAGAAATGCCCTGAATGCGGACTCCCTGTCGGGGCTTTGCCCGGTGGTTTGCTGGGTAGACGACCGATCATGGTTCATCGTTAAAGAGTGGTCAAAATCGCTGTGTTTGAATCGAGAGGCGATGGTGTATCATTCTTGAACAACGCGGCGCTTTTCGCGATTCGGCTCGTGTCTTTCGCGAAGGGCCTTGTTTCGTTCGCGAAAGAAGCCGTGTCTTTCGCGATTGGTGCTCTGTCCTTCGCGAAGAACGGCGCATCGATCGCGAAAGACCTGATGTCATTCACGAAATACGTGATGTCCTTCACGAAAGACGCGGCGTCCTTCGCGAAAGAAGATGCACCTATCGGGTTATCGTTCGGGAAAGAGTCGGATTTTCCCGGATGGACTCGGCCAACCTGCGCATAAGAAAAGGTTGAGAACGCCCCCGTACATGCCGGGATCGTTGTTGATCGTGGCGTCTTGTGGGAACCAACGGATCATGTGGTTTACGGGAACGTGTCTGAGAACTCGGCTTGGTCTTCCCGATCGCTGGGCCGGGCGAGCAATCAATACTTGCCGTCAAACCATGGGAAGGTGAAGACCGTGACATCAAGATGCCCGCGATTATCGCCGACAAGGGTGTCGTTGATCTGCAAAACGACTTCACCGCTTCGATCCGCCGAAAAGTGGCTCAAAGCCGCATTCAGTTTGTCGGAGCCTTTGATCGCACACAAGAGGGCACCGTTGCCAAGGGCTGAGACGAGTCGATAACCCGCTGAGCCCGCTTCACCACGACCGTCAACCCAGCCCCCAAGGCTTACGCCCCATCGCCACTGCCCCTTAGCCGTGCAGATCACCACATCGTCTTTCACCGCGTTCAGGCCGCTGCCCTGCCATATCTCATCCGCAATGATCTTCACCCTTGCAGATTTGATACGAGCTTTTCGATCAGCCATATTCTGCTTGCGAATGCGAATGTCCGCTGAAAGTCCTGCCATGGTCTTTAGGAACTGCGCATAATCTGCCCGAGATTTCTCATCAGTATCACCCAAGGCGGCCGCTACGACTTTATCTGAATCGCTGATGTTTTCAAGCAAAGCATCGAGACTTTTGATGATGGCGTCGTAATCGGATTCAAGATTCTTGAACGATTTTTCATCCGGCGTGTCCAGAAAATACCGTTGCGTCACCATCAGCCTGGATTCCGCGGCACTCAGCTCAGACAGCATGGATTTGAACTGTTCACCAGAAAACTTCACGGCTTCGTTCTTGAGAATTTGTTTGTTCGTCTCATCTTTCACATCAGATAGCCGTTTCATCACCAATGCGGTGCTTATTGCAGCAAGAACCACACCGGCACCAAGAATGATCAGAAGAGTTTTACGAGTTGCCATCTGTGCATATCTCCCAAAGTCGAGAACGTCCAAGAACTCGATTGAGTTCGTAGCGGCCAGTATACCGGATTCACTCCAGAAAAGCAGCCATTGCCCTTTGAATAACCGGTTTACAGACTTCCGGAACAGGACTGAGGCAGCCCGGAATCTCAACCATTCTTGCCAGTTCTGTTCAATACTCGCAACTTCCACGACGACCATTGCTGAGTCGCCGAACAGACCGATTCATGTTGGATCAGCGCCTGTTTGGTCTACATGGAGACACGTTTATGGCCATCGTCCCGACGAAGATCAACGACCTGCTCGAGTTCGCGTCGATCCATTCATCGCTCTGGGCCCAGACGCCAACCGCCTACGGGCTGACGGCGGCGCAGTGCACGGCCCTGACCAACGCCGTCAACGCCGCAACGGGGGCGTACTCCGACGCCCTCGACGCCAACCAGGCCAAGATCAAGGCCACCGGCACCAGCAACCAGAAGATCTCGGCCCTCCGCACCAGCCTCGCCGAGACGATCAGCTTCATCAAGGCCTACGCCGAGACCCAGGCCGACCCCGCCCAGATCTTCATCAACGCCCAGCTTCCCCCTCCTGCACCGCCCGCCCCGGCACCCGCACCCGCCACGCCCACCGACGTGAAAGTCGGCGTACGCCTGACCGACGGCGCCGTCGAACTGAAGTGGAAAGCCAGCAACCCGCAGGCAACCGGCGGCGTCACGTACGTCATCCGCCGCCGCTTCGGCAGCGTCGGGCCCTTTGAGTACGCCGGGCTTGCCGGCAGCGAGAAGACCTTCGTCGACGAAACCCTCCCCCGCGGCGTGGACTTCGTGAACTACACCATCACCGGCACACGCTCGGGCGTCAGCGGCCAGCCCTGCGAAATCGCCGTCCGCTTCGGCACCGTCGGCCCCGGCGGAGCCCTCAACGTCGTCAGCGTCACCGAGAAGACGGGCGAATCAACCCCCAAACTCGCGGCGTAAGTCGCCCGAAAGGGCCGAAGTGACGGCGAGAAGGGCCGAGGGAAGAGGCCCGAGGTTTGGGTCAAGACCAACACACACGCCCCGGAATCCTCCGGGGCTTTTTCATTGGAACACCGGGGTAGAAGGTTCGTCTTCCTGCACTGCTTCTGAATCCTGCTCCGTCCGGCTCGGTCTTCCTCCGCGAACTCGGCGTCTCTTCTGGTTTACGTGATCGCACATCCCGGCCGCAAACCTCGGCCATCGCCGTTCGCCCCAACTCTGCACGCGGCCCCTGCGGTGTGATCACTCTTCGAGGTACGTGTACCCCTCGAGCCCGTCGTCGTAGTACTTCAAGAGGCTCTTGCCCTCGCCGACGGTCAGTCGGCCCTGACGGCACGCGGCCTCGATGTCCAGGCGCATCGCACGCTTCAGGTCCGCCACGTCGTACTGCACGTAGCTGAGCACCTCTTCGACCGTGTCACCCTCGATGACCTCTTCGATGGCCCACTGGCCGGCGTCGTTGATGCTCAGGTGCACCGCGTGCGTGTCGCCCAGCAGGTTGTGCAGATCGCCCAGGATCTCCTGGTACGCCCCGAGCAGGAAGACGCCCAGGTAGTACGGCTCGATCCCGACCTCGTTCTCCGGACGCTCGCGGACCTCGTGCAGTTCGAGGGTCTTTTTGTCGATGCGCTTGTCGACGAAGTGATCGACCTTGCCGTCGGAGTCGCAGGTGATATCGGCGAGGATGCCGCGGCGGGTCGGCTCTTCGTTCAGGCGGTGGATGGGGACGATCGGGAAGAGCTGATCGATGGCCCACGAGTCGGGCATCGATTGGAAGAGCGAGAAGTTGCAGAAGTAGATATCGCTGAGCAGTTCGGGGAGCGCGTCGAACTCGTCGGGCAGTTCGCCGCGCTTGTTGGCTTTCTCAAGGAGTTTGTGCCCGATCGCCCAGAAGAGCTGCTCCGCCACCGCCCGCATCGGCAGCGACATGTAGCCAAGGCTGAAGAGGCTCATCGCCTCGTCGCGGGCCTGCGTCGCGTCGTGATAGGTCTCCAGCAGGTTGCGGTCGGTGATGTTCTGGTAGGCGTCGAGCAGATCGAGCACGGGCTGGGGGACTTCCCCGCCGCGGGCTTTCTCGTCGTTCATTGCCTTGTCGATCGCCGCAAGGTCCGGGTTCGCCTCGAATCGTGAAGCGCCCACAACGTCGAGCACCAGCACGCTGCCATAGGCAACCATCGCGCGGCCTGACTCAGAGATGATCTGCGGGTGCGGGACCTTCGCGTCGTCGCAGACGGCCTTGATGCGGTACACAACGTCGGCGGCATACTCCTGCACCGAGTAGTTGATGCTGCTGGACCATGCGGATTGGGAGCCGTCGTAGTCCACGCCCATGCCGCCGCCGATGTCGAGCATCGTCACGCCCGCGCCCATACGGTGCAGTTCGCAATAGATATGCGAGAGCTCGTTGACGGCGTTCTTCAGCACGCGGATATCGAAAAGCTGGCTGCCCACGTGGCAGTGCACCAGCTTCAGACAATCGAGCATGTCGTGCTTCTTGAGGTAATCGACGGCCTTGAGGACTTCGCTGACGAACAGGCCGAACTTGCTGCGCACGCCGGCGGAGGATTCCCAGCGGCCCGCGCCCTTGCTGGAGAGCTTCACGCGGATGCCGATGCGCGGGCGGACGTTGTACGTCTTCGCGTGCTTGACGACGAGTTCCAGTTCGTCGAACTTCTCAACCACGGGGATGATGTTGCGCCCGAGCTTGGTGGCGAGGATGCAGGTCTCGATGAACTCGGAATCTTTGAACCCGTTGCAGATGATGGGCATGCCGTTGACGCCCGGGCCGCCGGCGGTTGCGGAGAGTCCGAGCACGGCGAGCAGTTCGGGCTTGCTGCCGGCCTCGAGACCGAAGTTCAGGTTGACCGCCAGGGAGGCGATCTGCTCGCAGACGTGGCGTTGCTGGTTGACCTTGATTGGGTAGACGCAGCAGTAACCGCCGGTGTAGGCCTGCTCGCTCATGGCGGTGTCGAAGGCCTTGCGGATCTCGCGGAGGCGGTGTTCGAGGATGTCGTTGAAGCGGAGGAGGACGGGCGTGTGGATGCCGCGTTCCTTCAGGCCTTGAACGACCTCGTGCAGGTCGATCGGGCGTGCGGGGTCTTTGGTGGGGTTGACGGTGACGTGCCCGAGGGTGTTGACCCCGACGTAGCCCTTGCCCCAGTCGTGGATGCCGTAGAGCCGGGCGGCGTCGTCGGGAGTCCAGAGACCTTGGATGAACGCGTTCTTGTTCGAGGAGATGGTGGCCATGGTGTGAAGCAGGAAAGGGCGTGCGGCGGTGGGGAGGTGGTGGCTTGATCGGGTGAGAGCGGACGGTCAGCGAAGAGACAACGGGTGCGGGTCGCCCGGTGCTGCCGATCGTGCCGAGGGTTCGCGAGGCCGGTGAGGCGGTTTGTGCGCGTGCCGGCGGGCGTGAACGAATCGGAACGGATCGGAGGCAAAGAGGCGGAAGAGCAACGTCGTCGCGATGGCGGGGGCGAACCGTGTGCCGGGCCCGAATCTTCGCTGGGGCAAGGCCGCGCGTCGAGGGCGCGCCCGAAACGTGTGCGCGTCCGGAAAAGTGTAGAGGGTGTCGGGCGTGGTGCAAGTGGGGAGGGGCGGAGAAGCGCCGGAACTTCAAAGCCGCTGAACAAGGGTTGGCAGCGTGCGGAGGGTGCCCGCGCACGAACTGGCGACGTTCCGGATCCAAAGGAAGGGAAAGAATGAAAGCAAGACCAGGCACACGGTGATCACGTAACCCGCTTCGGATTCGCCCGCGATCATGAACGCGGCGGCGAGGAACCAGCCGGTCGTGAACAGCGCACACTGAAAAATGCCCAGCAGCTGGCTCTGTTTGAACGACCGTGCGATGCCGATGCCGTGAAGGGTGAATGCCATCATGAACAGGGCCTGCGCCACCGAAACGAGCACCAAGGCGACGAGGGTGGTCTTGCCGCGAAGGGACTCGAACACGAAAGCCGACAGGACGATGACGTTGATGACCGCCGAGAGGATCGCGGTGCCGCAGAGGAGGCTCGAGTAGTTTGCGGCGGAGTTCGCCGCAGGGTTCTCCAACGAGAAGGAGCGGATCGGCTTTCGCGCCGCTTTGAAAGAGCCGACGACGAAGAGCCCGCCGTGCAGCAGCACCGCACCAAAGGCCCCAAAGACCACCAAACCGGAGCTTCGAGAGCCTCCGATTGCTGCGAATACGGAAATGAAACTGACCGCGAGCACAAACGCGATGGGGATCAGGATGCTCAAGACCAGGTACATCGAACCGCGAGAAACCACTTTCAGCGATTCAACGGAGCCGCTCTGGACGAGATGTTCGAGGGTTCTGAGTATCGGGGTAGCGCACTCTGGGCAGAGCGAATCCCGCGACAGGCCGACGAGTTCGTACTGACAACTCGCGCACGCGATGCCGCGTGGCATGACGTCCCATTTCTCGGTCTGATGCATCGCCTGCGTCAGCGATTCGGAAAAGACCTTCGGAAACGGACGGCCGGTGACGGTCTGAAGCACCGCCGTTCCACACTTCGGACATCCACCGGCCAACGGAAGATTCAGCAGCGAAGTGCCGCATTCGGCGCAGGGTGTGTCCTCGGTCAGGGTGTGGGTTGAGGGGGTGTTCACAGCGAGTCACGAAAGAAACAGAGCCTGCTCACGCCGCGGCGACCGTCTTCACATGCTTCCGCAGCTTGTCCAGCAGGTTCCAGTACATCACCAGCGCGATCAGCGGCCCAAGCCCCAAAGCGATCATCCCAACCACATAGATCAGCGGGAGCAGCCAAACGTACATCTTCGCCTTCTTCGCCAGATCGGCATCTGGCACGCGTGAGAACATCCACGCGGTGTACCGCATCGTGCCCACAAACTGCGCGATATACGCAACCAGGTTCAGCACGAGGAATGCGATGGTGAACAGCCCAACAACAGCCATTGCCGCACCGCCCGGAGAGGCCGCCGAGCCGCCACCGCCGCCCCCGGAACCGGTAAATCCAATGATCACCACGGCGGTGCTCATCAGCAGGGCCACCGCCTGGATGCACACCGCGATTCGAACAATCTGCCGAGCGGAGTTGGGCTTCTCGATCCCCGTATACCCCGGATCGGGTTCGGTGTACCACCAGTACCCCGCCAGCCCGGTCGCGGTGGTCAAGATCTGTGCAAACTGAAGGAGAAGTACCAACTCGGACTGCCTGCCCGCCGTCGCGATGGTCACGGCGATCGTCAGCACCGTGATGATCACGATCGCCAGGATCGAGTTCAGAACGAACGACAACCCGCGGTTGACTTTCGCCAGATACTCCGGCGCTGCAAAGCGAAGGTTGAAACCCCGCAGCGAGTCGGAGACCAGCGATCCGCACTCCGGGCAAGTACCGGCGATCGGCAGGCCGCGCAGGTTGTACGAACACTTAATGCACGGCTGGTCATTCTGAAGTGCAATCGACATTCCGGGTGTATTCACGGTGGTCATAGCCGCGTAGTGTACAAAGAGCGCGGTGGATTGCAAGTGCCTGTTTTTTCGCAGAACAACGCACTTTGGATCATATGGAAAACCCGCGCTCCTCACGCGGGTACATTCGGAACCTGCGTTGTATGCCGCGGTGTTCCGGAACTCGGCAACTGTCGAGATTGCTCAACTCCGAAACCCGCGTCCTTACACGCCCGAAGCAACCGGCTCGGTCATCGGGCGTTTGGTCTGCTTTGAGTCAACGCCGTTGCTTTCGGCAACATGCTCGCTGTGGTCGGCACGCTTCGCACCCTCTGCATCCCCGTTATGCTCCGACTTCTTGAGTTTGTGCGCCCCAGCCAGCAGCAGATAAATGCTCGGCACGAACAGCAGCGTGAACGCCGTGGAGATCAGCATCCCGCTGACGAGCACCTTGCCGATGGACTTGCGGGCCTCCGCGCCTGCGCCGCTGACGAACACCAGCGGCATGTGCCCCGCCACCGTCGCGATGCTCGTCATCAGCACCGGGCGCAAGCGCGTCATGCTCGCTTCCTTGATCGCCTGGAACTTCTCCATCCCCTGCTCGCGCAGGTGGTTGGCGAACTCCACGATCAGGATGCCGTTCTTCGCCACCAAGCCCACCAGCGTGATCAACCCGACCTGCGAATAGATGTTCAGTGTCGTCCACTTTGTGAACGTGAAGAGCAGCGCGCCCGTCACCGCCAGCGGCACGCTGCCCAGCAGCACGATGAGCGGATCGCGGAAGCTGCTGAACTGCGCCGCCAGCACCAGGTAGATCAGCAGGATCGCGAAGCCCAGCGTCACCATCAGCGATGAGCCCTCCTGCTTGATCTGACGAGATTCACCCGCGAAGTCGATCGCGTACCCCGCAGGCAGCACCGACCGCGCCGCCTGTTCGATCGCCGCCAACGCCTCGGCCTTCGTCGTGCCGGGCTTCGCGATGGCGTTGATGCGGAAGCTGTTGCGCTGCTGGAAGCGATTCAACGTCCGCGGGGCGGCGATGGTCTCGAGTCGAACGAACGACGAGACGCTCACCAGCCCGCCATCCCTCGCACGGACCTTGAGGTTCAGAAGCTGCTCCGGGCGCGATCGGCTGCTATCGGCAACCTGCGGGATGACCTTGTAACTCCGCCCTTCGTAGTTGAAGCGATTCACATACCCGCCCGACAGCAGCACCGCCAGGTCGCGCCCCACCGTCGCCAGGTCCAGCCCCATGTCCGCAACCTTCTCGCGATCGATGATGATCCGCGTCTGCGGCAGGTCGATCTTCAGATCCGTGTCGGCATAAATCACCTTGCCACTGCCATACGACATCCCCACAAGCTGCCCCGCAAGCTCGGCCATCTTGTCCGGCTCGTCCGTGCTCGTCACCACCAGCTCAACGTCAAAGTTCCCCGCGCCGGGCAACGGCGGCGGCAGCACCGGGATCGCCTGAATCCCGCCCACCGGCGTCACCAGCATGAACGCTTCATCTCTCAGCGCCTTTGTGTTCCTCTCCTTCGGTCTCTCGTTCCACTTCACCGTCTGAATCCCGCCGAAGCCGGTCGAGGGCGTCATGATCACGCGCCAGACAAACTTCGTCTCGGGGATCGACTTCAGGTTCGCCGTCACCTCGCTGGCGCCCTTCACCGTCGCGGCGAGTGTCGAATCCGGCGCCGCGTTCAGGATGAAGAACACGCCGCCCTCATCCTCCGTCGGTGCGAGTTCCTGAGGCGAGTACATGTACAGCGGCACCGCGCCCGCGGTGATGCACACCGCCGCCGCCGCCATCGTCCAACGCAGCCGCAGCGTCACATCGAGCGTCCGCCCGTACGCCTCGCGCACGCGTCCGAAGATCGAGTTGACCACGCGTGTGAGGTACCCCTCCTTGCCGTGCGCGGGGACCATGAAGGCGCTCATCACCGGCGAGAGCGTCAACGCCGTGATCCCGGAGACAACCACCGCCGCCGCGAGGGTGAAGGCGAACTCTTTGAAGAGCACGCCGGTGAGCCCGCCCTGGAAGCCGATCGGCGCATAAACCGCCGCCAGCGTTATGGTCATGGAGATCACCGGCGCGACAAGCTCGCGCGCGCCGATGAGCGCCGCCTCGATTTTGCCCTTGCCCTCGCGGATGTGCCGCTCGACGTTCTCGACCATCACGATCGCGTCGTCGACCACCAGACCCACCGAGAGCACGATCGCCAGGATCGTCAGCAGGTTCAGCGAGAACCCGAAGAGCACCATGAAAATGCACGCGCCCACCAGCGAGACCGGCATCGCCACCAGCGGCACCAGCACCGTTCGCAGCGACCCCATGAACAGGAAGACCACCACCGCCACGATCCCGATGGTCTCCAGCAGCGTCGTCCGAATCTCATTCAGCGCGTTGGCCATGTAGAACGTGCCGTCGTAGGCGAGCTTCATGTCCACGCCCGCGGGCAGGATCTTCTCGATCCCCTTCAGCCGCTCCTTCAACCGCTCCGCCACCTCGAGTTCGTTGGCGCGAGGAAGAGGCCAGACGCTCAGATACATCGCCGGCTTCTCGTTGAACCCCGCCTCGCCCGTCGGCTCTTCGCTGCCCAGTTCGACCTTCGCCACGTCGCGCAGACGCACGATCGTGCCGTCACGCTGACGAACGATGAGCTGTTCAAACTCCGCAACCGTGCGCAGGTCCGTGTCCGTCAGCAGGTCCACCTGCACCTGGTCGCTCTTCGTCTTGCCCACGGCCGCCACAAAGTTGTTGTTCTGCAGCGACGCATACACCTCGCTTGGCGTCACGTCGAGCGCGGTGAGTTTGCTCTGATCAAGCCAGATCCGCATCGCCAGCGGGCGTGCACCCTCAACGCCGCAGCGCTGCACACCCTCGATGGTCGCCAGCTCGGGCTGCACCTGCCGCGCAAGAAACTCGTTGAGCCTTGTCAGGTCGAGCGTCTCGCTGGTGAAACTCACGTAGAACGTCGCGTAAGGTCTGTCCGCACGCTGGATCTCAATGCTCGGTGATTCCGCCTGTGCGGGGAGCTCGGATCGCACCTGGTTCAACCGTGCGCTGATCTCCGCGAGCGCGTCGTTCGCGTCGTGGTTCAATCGCAGCCGCACCGTGATGGTGCTGATCCCCGCGGTGGACGAGCTTTCGACATAGTCGATGCCGTCGATCGCGGAGACCGCACGCTCGATGGGCGTGGTGAGGAACCCGCGCACGGTCTCGGCGCTGGCGCCGATGTACGCGGTGCTGATCACGATCGAGGTCGATTCGATCCGCGGATACTGCCGCACCGGCAGCGAACCGATAGCGCGGATACCGATGGCGATGATGATCAGGTTGATCACCAGCGCGACCACGGGCTTGCGAATAAAAAGATCGGTCAGGGCTTTCATGGTGTGCCTGTTCTGCTCTGGGCTGATCGCTGCGTGTAATGCCTATCCACCCGTCCAACGTGCCGTTGCTGCTCTGTGTGCCGGTGTCGATTCACGTGCGAGTTCGCGGGATGTCTTTACACCGCCTTCGCGTGCTCGCCGGCTTTGCCGCCGCTCGGTGCGGGTGCGACACCGGGGCCCGCGGGCGTGCCAGCACCACCCGGCCCACCCGGCCCGGGCTGGCCCGCGTCCGCCGCCGGAATCACCAGCGCACCCTCGCGCAGTTTGAACGACCCGTTCGAGGCGATCATCTCCCCCTCGCTGACGCCCTTGAGCACGATGACATCAGAGCCGATCACCGGGCCCAGGGTCACAAACTTCTGCACCGCCCGCATCACGTCGGTCATCTTCCCGTCCGGTCCCGGCTGGCTCACCGTCTTCACCGTGTACACCTGGTCCGCGTACGTCGCCTTCCGCACGGCCGTCACCGGGATCACCACGAACGGCTTCGGCGCTTCCACCGGCACCCGCACCTTCACGAACATCCCCGCACGCAGCTTCCCCTCACGGTTGTCCACCACCGCCCGCACGCGCACGTTCCGCGTCTCGTTGTTCACCGTCGCGTCGATCGCTGCGACTTCGAGCTGAACCTCCGACGCCCCGCTGCCCATCGAGCCCGTCGCGTCGAGCTGCCCGACGACCTTTGTCCCGTTGCCCACGCGCGAAAGGAACTCCTGCGGGATCGCAAAGTCAATATAGATCGTGTCGGCCACTTCCTGCAGCGTCACGATCGCGTCATTGCCGCCCATCCCCATCTGCTGAGGCAGGAACTGCCCCTCATGCACGGTGCGGATCCCCGCGCGCGCACGGAACGGCGCCCGGATCGTGTGCTTCTCAAGCCTCGTCTGCACGCGCTGGATCCGCGCCTTCGCCTCGTCCACCGAAGCCTTGTTCCGCGCACGCTCCGCGGTTGCTTTTTCAAGCTCCGCACGTGCGCGGTCAACCTCGATGGCCGACGTGGCCCGCGAGGCGAGCGCCGCTTCCTGCCGCTTGAACTCCGCTTCCGCAAGGCGGATCCGCGCCTCGACCACCGCAACGTCCGCCTCCGCCACGCGCAGCGTCGCCTCGGCGCTCTGAAGCTCCGCCCGATCGGTCGAGTCGTCAAGCTGAACCAAAACCTGCCCCTGCTCAACAATCGCCCCCGAATCGAACCCCACCTTCCGCACCACGCCCTCCACCTCGTTCTTCACCGTCACGCTGCGCAGCGCCACCACCGTCCCCACCAGATCGCTCGACGGCGCCCACATCGTCGTCCGCGCAGGCTCGAGCTTCACCGCCGTCGGCGGCTCAAACTGCGGCGCGTTGGCGGCCTCGGCGATGTCCTTCTTCTTCCACAACCACAACCCGCCCGCGCCCAGACCCAGCACGCCGAACAACGCAACGCCCGCAACGATCGAACTCGTCTTCACTTCACACCTCGCTTGCCCGCCCGCCCTGTGACTTTCTTCTTTGCCGAACGTGAACCCCGCGCCGCCAGCCCGCTCCCGGGTACCGATCTCGCCGCGTATGTGACAGGCTCGACCGGTTTCTTCGCCGTCCCACCGCGCCCGCGATCATCCTCGATCAGCCTCTGCAACACCTCGCGAACCTTCGAAAGCCTCGACTCGTTGGGCGTTTGAAAGCCGAAAATCATCCCCAGCCACAGCCCGTGCACCGCCAGGTGAACCAGTTCCCCCGCCCCGGGCTGGAGGGAATCCCCGTTGACCAGATCCACCACCTCGTCGTGCAACTTCCGCAGCGGCTCGATGTGCTTCTCATCGTGCACGAGCGCCGCGATCAGCACGCGGTTGCCCGTTCGCTCGTCCTCGTCGTTGACGCACTGCCCGCTCATGCACAGGCCCATCATCGCCCGGGTGGTGGGGGAGGTATGCCCCTCACTGCGCAGCCGCTCGCGAAGCGCCATGAACTCCGAACGCCATCGGTCCACGTGCCTGGTCACCATCGCCAGAACCAGCGCGTCCTTGCTCGGAAAATGGTGCAGCAGCCCCGCCTTGCTCAGCCCGGCAACCTTCGCCACCGCTTCAATGGTCAGCCGCCCCATTCCCTCGCGCAGCACAACCTCGTGCGCCGCGTCGAGCATCTTCGCCAGATGCTCGGCCCGCGCGCCCTCCGCCCCCGAAGCGCCCGCCGGTGCGTTCGCCCTGCCCGCTTTGGACTCGCCGCGTGTCACGGATGAACTTTACCGACCGTCTGGTCGGTCGGCAACCGCCGACGCTTGGGCATGCTGCAAATACCCCCTAAAAAGGGTGGTCTTCAATGCAAAACAAGGAAAAATCCGGACACGATCGGTGCCAGTTTCACACGCGATCAGCCCCCAACTGCGAAACGACAGAACAACCGCACGAGTTCACACAAGCGCGATCACACGTTCCCGTTTCCGCTTCAGACCCCCGCCGCCGCCAAGCCCGACTTGCCCAGCACCCGCTCCGCATACTCGTTCATCGCGTCACGCAACTGCTCAAAGCTCTCCAGCACGTAGTAGATCGGCTGGTAGTGATCGATCTCAAACGGCGTCGAACACACCCGCTCCAGATCAAACGGCCGCCACTCCGGGACCGGCCTCGTCGAGCACGGCTTCGCACTCTCAGGCCCGTCCACCTTCTTCTCCCACTGCCCCGTCAGCGAGTATGCGCTCTCCGCGTGGCTGCTCACCAGCCCGCTGCCATACACCTTCACCTGCCCGTCCTCGCGGATCAGCCCGAACTCCACCGTGAACCAGAACAGCCGCCCCAGCCGCTCGATGTGCTCCGGGTCCTCGCACATCAACGCCGCCTTGCCGTACGTCTGCAAAAAGTCCGCAAAGACCTTCAGCGTGTGCAGCGGCACGTGCCCGAACACGTCATGGAAAATGTCCGGCTCGGGCAAATAGTCCATCACCTCTCGCGGGCGGATCAGGATCGTCGTCGGAAACTCCCGCTGCGCCAGACACGCGAAGAACGCCTTCGCCGGCAGATACCCGGGCACCCCATAACTCGCCCAGTTGCTCTGCGCTTGCAAGAACTTGTTCACCCCGTCCAGCTTCTCCCCCTTCTTCTTCACCACCCCGTTCGCAACCGTGATGTCCTTCGTCAGCACCAGGTCATCCAGCAGCGGGATCCGATCCCCCGACAACCGAAGCACCTTCATCCCTTCAATAAACTGCCGGCTGACCTGCTTCTCCAGCACGCTCCACCGCCGCGTGAACAGATCGTGCCAAACGTCGTGGTTCTCGGGGGTGTACTTCTCATACCCCTGCGTGATGTAGAACTTGTCCGCGTCAACATCTTCGCACCGCATGTCCGGCGCCGCGTCCGCCGCCGCCTGCGCCTTGCGGGCCTCGTCGCTGTCGATGATGTTGTTGTAGTTGATGTCCTTGCGCATAAACCACGCTCCGCTGCGGTGTGCTGGTTCACCTTGAAGAATCCGGGCACTTCGAACCGAGAACCGATCCCAGATCCCGACCTCTCGCCCAAACAAACACCCCGGAATCACTCCCCTAAGGGAGTATACATCGTCCTCCGCAACCGTGTGGGTTCAGTCGACGAAGGGTGTACCATCTGCCGAATCGCCGAACGCCCTGGAATGCCCATGACCATCCCCCGCTTCACACACCGCACCACCTCGACAAGCACCTCAGGTCTTTCACCAATGCTCACCCCCCGGCATCGATTGCTCACGGTCGCGCCGCTCGTCCTTGCTTCCACACTCCTCCTTCTGGGCTGTCAGAAGGGCGACGAAGTTCAGTCCCCCGTGGCCCTTCAGCCCATCCAAGCCCCGGGCAACGTCACCATCCTCGCCCCGACGGTCCAGCCGATCGTCAAGCCCAGCCCGGTCAGAGAGGCCCGCCGCGATCCGAACATCATCCGCCAGCAGACCCAGATAATCGTCTCCGACCTTTCCACCCGCAAGCGCACCTACGCGCAGCTCACCGCCTATGAGCGCGAACTGCTCGACATGCTGATCGCCACCGGCAAGGTCCCGGGGCTCGAGAAAGCCAAAGACGTCAAGTAACCGCCCCTCCTCACACCACCCGCAACCTACGCCTCGCGCCCGTGCAGTTCGGGCATCTTCCGCAGGTATTCCACCGCCGCGGGGTGCGTGCTGTGCTGGAACTGTTCATACGCCCCGTCATACACCACCCGCCCCTGATCCAGCATCACCACCCGCGGCCCGAGCCTCCGCAGCAAGTCCTTATCGTGCGTGACGACAATGCTCGTGCGTTTGGCCTTCCCCGCCGCGTGCGTTTCTCCCTGCCTGGCGCGGTGGTGCACGTTCCAGATCAGTTCGTGAATCTGCGCCGAGATCACCGGGTCCAGCCCCGTCGTCGGCTCGTCATAAAACAGCACCAGCGGGTCCGCCGCGATCGCCCGCGCAATCGCCACACGCTTCGCCATCCCCCCCGAAAGACTGTCGCGGTCCTTGCCGATGACATCGTCAACGTCCAGCGCCGCCGCCGAGATGCTCTCTCGCACGCGCCGGGCGATTTGTTCCTCGCTCATCCCCGCGTGCTCGCGCAGCCACAGGGCGATGTTGTCAAAGACCGTCCCGCTGAACAGCGCGTTGCGTTGGAAAACAATCGACCACGCCAGCCTCACTTCATCCAACCGATCGTCGTCGATCTCGTTCAGATCGACCATGGGCGTATCGGGCTTTGTGTGGTCAACGACGTTGACCGTCCCCTCGCTGGGAACCATCAGCCCCGTGAGGTGATCCAGCAGCACGGTCTTGCCCCCGCCGCTGGCCCCGACAATCGCCACCAGTTCACCCGCGTTGATGCTGAAGTCGATCCCGCGCAGCACTTCACGCTCACCGAAGCGCTTGGTGAGCGCCCGCACCACGATCTCGGGTGCGCCGATATCCAACGGGTACAGCGTCATGTCCGCACGCCGACGTTTCACGATCCTTCAGCATAGCCCGCGCACACTCTTCCACCGTGCCCCAATCACCGTGCCCCGATTACCGTGCCACCGATCACGCGCAGCGCGATCGGTGCCTTCCGCCCCGAATCGACCACATACACTTCCCCGTCGTGATCAACCTCGACAACAACGCCACCACGCAGCCCACGCCGCAGGTCGTGCACGCCGTACACCGCGCCCTGACCGAGCACTGGCACAACCCCAGCTCGGTCCACCGCGCCGGACAGGCCGCCCGCCGAGAGGTCGAACTCGCCCGCGAATCCCTCGCGCAGCTCGTCAACGTCCGCCCGAAGCTCCTCACCTTCACCTCCACAGGCACCGAGGCGATCGACCTCGCCATCCGCGGCTCACTCTCAAGCCTCCCAAGCGACCGACGACTCTTCGCCACAACGCCCGTCGAGCACAGCGCCGTCCGCGAGATCGCCGACCAACTCCGCTCGCGCAACGACAATGCCGTCGTCACCCTCCCCGTCGATCACACCGGTCGCGTCGATCTGCAGCGCGCCGATTCACTCCTCACCCACCACGTCGGCCTGCTCAGCATCCAGTGGGTCAACAACGAGACCGGCATCATCCAGCCCCTCCACGCCCTCGCCCACCTCTGCGAATCCCGCGGCATCCTCCTCCACATCGACGCCACCCAATGGGTCGGCAAAATGCCCACCAACCTCTCGCCGACCGACGACGAACTCCTCGCCGCCCAAGCCAACCCGTACAGCGGCTGCATCCGCTGCGATTTCCTCACCTTCTCGCCGCACAAGTTCCACGGGCCCAAAGGCGTCGGTGTCCTCGTCACCCCCGCCGCCGCCCGTCCACGCCCCCAGATCCTCGGCACCCAAGAATCCGGGCGTCGCGGCGGCACCGAGAACGTCCCCGGCATCGCCGGCGCGGGCGTTGCCGCTCAGCAAGCCCTCGACTGGCTGAGCGACGAATCCCACCTCCGCGCCCAACAAGCCCTTCGCGACGAGTTCGAGCAAGCCGTTCTTCAAGCCTGCCCGGGCAGTGTGGTGAACTCCGCCGACGCGCCGCGCATCTGGAACACCACGAACATCGCCTTCCCAAGACTCGAAGCCGAGGCGATCCTCCTCGCCCTCAGCGAGCGCGGGCTGTGCGCTTCCGCCGGCGCCGCCTGTTCATCCGGTTCGCTCGAGCCTTCCCCGGTCCTGCTGGCGATGGGCATCGACCCGAAACTCGCCCACGGCTCCGTCCGCTTCTCGCTTTCTCGCTTCACCACCAAAGCCGAGATCGCCGCCGCCGCAAAGATCGTCATCGACGCCGTCGCGGCCCTCTCGCGCATCCTGCCGGGCTGATCCACCGAGCGTGTGTTGAAACCGCCGAGCCCATCATCCCTACGATGGTGAGCCATGAGCAAGAACCCTTACGACCCAAACGCGTTTTCACAGCCCAGCGCCTACGGCACCCCCGCCCAGGCACCCATCCGCCCCATGACCCCGGGCTATTCCGACGACGTCCTCCTCCCGCCACCGACCCGCACAAGCTTCCTCGCCATCACCTCGCTGGTGCTGTCGCTGATCTGCTTCATCCCCACCTTCAGCGTCCTCGCCGTGCTCCTCGGCGCACTCTCCCTCATCTTCATCCTCAACTCCAACGGCCGCCTCTCCGGGCGTGGCTTCGCCATCGGCGGCATCGTTCTGGGCCTCATCGTGACCGCCTTCCAGGTCGCCCTGCTGCTCGGTGCGTCGTCGATACTCGGTTCCATGCTTCGCGCCGCTTCCGCGCCCTACGCCACCCTTGAAACGGGTGATGTCAAACAGTTCCGCACCTACCTCAACACCACCGCCTCCTCAACCATCACCGACGATCAGATCAAGTCCTTCGCCGCCTCGGTCAAACAAGCCGGCGGCAAGGTCGTGCCCTTTAACGGCAACATCATCACCGCGTTCACCATGATCCGCGACGTCTCCAACCGCTTCACCCCCAACGTCCAGAACCGCCTGAACAGCGCCCAGAGTCAGAAAGCCTCCACCGGACGCGACTTCTTCCCCCTCTTCGTTGAGTTCGAGAAGGGCTCCGCCATCGTGCTCTTTGAGTTCGACGCCCGCAGCCAGCCCCAGCCCACCGGCGTGACATTCTCCGACTTCCTCCGCGGCAACATCACCAACATGGGCCTCATCGCTCCCGACGGCCGCGAAATCTGGCTCGTCCCCGACGCCGCCCCGGGTACCAACCCGTTGCTCCCACCGAGCACCACGCCCGCAACACCGACGAGCCCCGACCAGCCCGCCCTCCCCGAGAAACCCGTCAAGGCCCCGGCTGGCTCGGTCTAATCGAACACGATCAAGCCGAAAAAAAAACACAGGGCGGGCCAGATGCATCGGGCCCGCCCTGGTTATTTTTTGAACTCATCACCCACCGCGGTCAGCCGCGGTGAAAGGACTCAAAATCACCGACCGCCCTCGATCGCCACGATCAGCGACACCTCGTCAGACAGCACACCCTCCGCGACGTACTTGTTCATGCCGAAGTCCGACCGCTTGAAGGTGAACCGCGTTTCGAAACCCGCGACCGTCACGCCGGGGGCCATGCCCGGGCCCTCGCCGGTCTTCTCAACCTTCACCGTCAGCGGCTTGGTCTGCCCGCGAACGGTCAGCTCGCCCACGACGTCAAAGGTGTTCTCGCCGGTCTTCTTCACCGAGGTGCTCTTGAACGAGAAGGTGGGGAACTCCTTCGCAGAGAAGAAGTCCTGGCTGCGGATATGGTCGTCGCGCTTGCTGTTGTCCGTATCGACCGAGGCCGTCTTCACCGAGATATCGATCATCGACTTGTCGCTGCCGTCGAGCAGGAACGAGCCTGAGATGTCGTTGAAGCGCCCGTAGAAGTTCGAGGCCTTCAGGTGCTTGATGGAAAAGATGACCGAAGCGTGCACGGGGTCGACCTTGAAGGCCCCGCCCGCCGCCGCCGCCTGTGTCTTGGCGCTCTCTTGCGCCGCGTTGACGCCGTTGACAACGGTCAAAGCCGCCCCGCCGACCACCGCCGCCGAGAGTGCAAACGCCGAGAACGCCCGAACCGTCTTGTTCTTCTGCATACGTGAACCTCCGAACGAAGCACCGGGTCATAGATGCCGCACGGCACACCCGCACGCGCACGCCCGATCCCCGAACTGCGAAGGACCATAGACGAACACCAAACCCCGCAGGTTCAGTCTCCGAAGGTACGGAGATCCAGAAATCTCCCTTTCACGATCCTAAATCACGAGGGGAAACCCTCACTCATCTGAAACTTCGTTCATTCTCGATCGAATCGGGCTCGCTTTTCTCGGTCTGTGGATTACTCTTTCCTCGTCGTGTTTCCACGCCAGCGCCATGGCGTGGCTTGTGAGAAGGAGATCATTCGTGAAAATGAGTATGTTCGGAAGCACCGCGGCGTTGGCTGCGGGCGTTGTGGCTGTTGTGTCGAGCGCCGCGAGCGCCCAGACCGCCAGCATCGTCGCCTCGCGCGACAACACCATTTACCAAACCACCGCGGGAGCCACCTCCAACGGTGCGGGCGACGGGATTTTCTCCGGTCGCAACCGCGGCGGCACCATCCGGCGCGGGCTGGTCTACTTCGACCTCTCCGTCATCCCCGCCGGCGCCACCATCACCGGCGCCACCCTGCAACTGAGCATCTCGCAAGGACAGGGCACCGCGACCGCCAGCTTCCACCGCGCTCTCTCCAACTGGGGCGAGGGCACCAGCAGCGGCTCCGGTCAGGGCGCAGCCGCCACCCCCGGCGACGCCACCTGGCTCTTCAGCTTCTTCAACACCACCCCCTGGGCAACCCCAGGCGGTGACTTCGTTCCCACCCCCTCCGCCACCGGCGGCACCGCCAACGGCATCTTCGTGCAGTGGAGCTCCGCCGGCCTGCTCTCCGACGTGCAGGGCTGGTATTCCGGTGCCCTCAGCAACTTCGGCTGGTTCATCATCGGCGACGAATCGGGCAACCAGACGGCCGACCGCTGGGGCTCGCGCGAAATCGGTGGCGGTCCGGAGTTTGCCCCCACCCTCTTCGTGAACTATGTCATCCCAACCCCCTCCGCAGGGGTCGGGCTGGCGATGCTGGGCCTGACGCTGGCCCGTCGCCGCCGATAATCAGTGACAGATCGTTCAATACTGAACCAAAGGCCCGGCCCCGCCGGGCTTTTTCAATAGATTCTGAAAACATGCTGGATCATTTCAATGATTTCAACGTAGAATGAAAGTATGAGCACTCATCGGCGCAGCTCGGGTTTGGCGGAGTCGCAGGACCGGCTGATTGCCGCGTGGGGGCAGATGGGCTCGACGTGGGGGATTAGTCGGACGATGGCCGAGGTGCACGCGCTGCTGTACATCACCGGGCAAGCGCTCTGCACCGACGACGTGATGGCCCGCCTGTCGATCAGCCGGGGGAACGCGAGCATGAGTCTGCGGGCGCTGGTGGACTGGGGGGTGGTGCAGCGCGAGCACCGGCGCGGGGATCGCAAGGAGTACTTCGTCGCCACCAGCGACGTGTGGGTGATGCTCCAGTCGATCCTGCGTGAGCGGATGAAGCGTGAGATCCACCCGGTCTTGGCGAACCTCTGCGAGATCCGCGACGAGTCCGGAGCGATCATCGAGCCGCGCGGGCGCGGGGCCGGCGCCGGACCGATCGACGACGAAGAGGCGGTCGAGGAGCACCACCGCCGACTCGACGATCTGATCGCCCTCGTCCGCGTCATCGACGAGATGGGCACCAAGCTCTTGGCCCTCGACCCGCAGTTGATGAAGCAGACGGCCATGGCCCTCGCCGGCGGTTTCGGCGGCGGCGCGGATGATTCACCGTCGCGCGGCGCGGGGAGGGGGTCGTGATGTCCCAGACACTGCGTGAAACAACCTTGAACACCCAGTCGCCCGCGTGCGCGTGCTCGGGCCTTGCGACACTCACCCTGCGCTGGGCGCTGGCGCGGAGCGATCAGGGCGCCGGAGAACTGGAGATCCGCGTCACCGGCAGTTCGCCCGAGGGTGAGGGGCATGAGCTTGGCTTCTGGTGCACAGCACTGATCAACGGTCGGGTGCTGCGCGAAGGGCCCGCGGCGTGTACGCATGATCCGGCGAACCGTCAGGTGCATATCGACGCGCCGGGCCTCGTCTCGGCCAGCGTCCGCATCAGCGAAGGCCAATCCGCCGCACCGGTTCTGCTGTACGCACGCACGGCGATGATGCGCGAAGTGGGCGTGCAGGGCGGACAGGCCGACGCACCGCGGATGACGCACTGCTCGGCGTGAGTGACTCGCCGGCGCTGTCAACGCGAGCGAGCGGCGAGAAGAGTGGGGGTGTGGGTAGTTCGGAGCAAAACGACACAAGCCCCGGCGATGAACCGGGGCTTGTGCTTCATTTACGACTTCTGTTGTTGAGACAGAGCTGTTCGACAGCCTGGTGGATTACCAGCTGCCGCGGCCACCGCCGCCGCCGCCGAAGCCGCCGCGACCGCCACGGCCGCCGCCGCCACCACCGAAGCCACCACGACCGCCGCCGCCGCCACCGGCCTCGCGCGGACGAGCCTCGTTGACCGTGAGGTCACGGCCGTCGATGTTCTTGCCGTTGAGGCCGTCGATCGCGGCCTTCGCCTGGCCGTCATCGTTGAACTCGACGAAGCCGAAGCCACGGGGGCGGCCGGTCTCGCGGTCCATCACGAGCGACGCCGAAGCGACCTCGCCGTACGCCGAGAAGATCTCGCGCAAACGGGCCTCGGAAGTCTGAAACGAAAGGTTGCCAACATAGAGCTTCATACACAATCCTGCATTGCCCGAAACCTGAAAACCGCTGCTTGAACTCGGGCAAGAGGAAGCGTCGGCGATCCCAGAAACGCCGCCCAAGGCTGGGAGGCTCCGAATCAGAATCCCTTGATTATACCCCGCCCGACGACCCGGCACCGGCCAAGACCCCCGACCCCCCCGTTCCGCCCGACCTCCCCTGACCGGCCGCCGCGTCCTCCAGCCCCGCGCCCATCACCCGCTCGTGCACGCTGCGGGGTCTGGGCATCGCCAGCCCCGACTCCTCGCACAGCAGCCGCGCGGTGATCTGCGACGAAAGGAAGATCACCGGCAGGCCCGAGCCCGGGTGCGTACCGCCGCCGACGAGCCAGAGGTTCTTCGTGTCGGGCAGGTGGTGCTGTGGCCTGAAGCAGAGCATCTGCGTGAGGTTGTGCGCCAGGTTGAACGTCGCCCCGAAGGCGATGTTGTCCGCCGCCCACCCCGCGGGGGTGATGGCGCTCTCGCGCACGATCCGCGGGCGGATGTCCTCGCCGATGAGCGCGCTGATCCGGTCCAGGGCCCGCTCACGCGTCAGCGCCGCCGCACCCTTCGGGCTCGTGTCGTTCCAATCGATCCCCGACTTCTGGTTCGGCGTCGGCACCAGCACGTACAACGCGCTATCGCCCTTGGGCGCCAGCGTCTCGTCCGTCCGCGTGGGGTTGCAGACGTACACGCTCGGGTCGTCGCTGAGCTCCATCGTCACCGCGATCTGATCGATGTTCTTCTTGTAGTCCGCCGCGATGCGGATGGTGTGGTGGGCCAGGTCCACCTTGCCCTTGATCCCCAGGTACAGCATCGCCGTGCTGCACGAGTAGCCCATCTTGTCGAGCTTCGCGTTCGACCAGCTGGCGCGGTTGCTCGCGGGGACAAGGTTCTTCAGCGCCCACGCCGCGTCGGCGTTCATTACCACATGGTCCGCACGCCGCTCCACCCCGCCCACCACCACCCCGCGAACCCGTGGCCCATCAAACGTCAGACGCTGCACCGGCGCCCCGGTGTGGATCTTCACCCCCATCTCCACGCACGCCTCCGCCATCGCCGTCATCAACGCGTTGCACCCGCCCCGCGGATGCCACACCCCGTACTCATACTCGATATACGGCAGGATCGTGAACAAACTCGGACACGAGAAAGGCGACATTCCCAGGTACTTCGTCTGGAAGCTCATCGCCAGCTTCGTGTACGGACTGCTGAAGTACTTCCCCAGCATCGCGTGCACGCTCTTGCCCGGCGAAAGGTGCGGCCCCGCCTTCACCAGCTTCGGATCGATCAGGTCCGCCATCGAGCGGTACGGGCTCCGCAGCACGGGCTCAAAGGCCCGCAGCTTGGCGCGGTTGTCACCCAGAAACTTCGCAAACGCCGCCCCGTCACGCGGGTCGATCGCCGCGAGCCGCTTGGACATCTCCGCCACGTCCTGCGTGCAGTCGATGGTCAGATCGCTCTGCCCTTCGCGCGCCATCACCAGGCGGTACATCGGGTCCAGCCGCGTCAGCTCCGCATAGTCGCTGAGCCGCCGACCCGTCGCCGCGAAGATCTCATCCAGCACGTACGGCATCAAAAAGAACGTCGGCCCGCGGTCAAAGTGGTACTCGCCCAGCGAGATGCGCGCCGTGCGCCCGCCGATGCGTTCGTGCGCTTCATAGACCTCCACCCGTGCGCCGGAGGAAGCGAGCAGCATCGCCGCCGCCAGCCCTCCGGGACCTGCGCCGACGATCGCAACGGAAACAGATTGTGCATTGCCCATAATGAGTGTGCTTGGACCCGAAAGTGGTTCACGACCGAGCCCGTGTCGAGGTTGATGCCGGGTGGTGGGGTGAGGCGGGTGGGGGGGTGATCGGCATCGACCCGCCTATATTACCGTCACCTTACCGTCAGGATTCGGGAGCCCCTGCTTTGACCGTTCCGCCATCCTGGGCTTTGTCTGATCGCCTTGCGTGGTGCAAACGCTTCAGGCATCTGCTCGCCTCAGCCGCCCCGAAGCTCGCCAAACTCGCCTCCGACGAGATCGGCAAGCCCGAGCCCCAGGCACTCGCCTCCGAGATCATGCCCCTGCTGGCCTCATGCCGCTGGCACGAGCGTCACTCCAAGCGCCTGCTGGCCGACACGTCCCTCCGCTCACGCCCATTCTGGCTCATGGGTCAGCGCCACCGCACCCGCCGGGCTCCGCTGGGCACCGTCGCCATCATCGCCACATGGAACTACCCGATCAACCTGCTGGGCGTTCAGCTCATCCAAGCCCTGATCGCCGGCAACCGCGTCATCGTCAAACCCTCTGAACGCTCACCACGCACGCAGGCGTACCTACTCAAGCTCGCCCGCCACGCCGGGGTTGACGAAGCCACGCTCCGCTGGACCGAGCCCACCCGCGAGGCCGGGCCTCGTCTGCTCGCGACCGAACATCTCGACCACGTCGTCTTCACCGGCTCCACCGAGGTCGGCCGGCTGGTCGCCCGTGTCGCCGCCGAGCGACTCATCCCCACCACCCTCGAACTCTCCGGCTGCGACAGCGCGTTGGTCCTCAGCGACGCCGACACGACCCTCGCCGCCCGCAGTGTCTGGTACGCCCTGACGCTCAACAGCGGGCAGACCTGCATGGCCCCGCGCCGCGTCATCGTCAGCGACGAGGCGTACCCGTCCTTCGTCGCGGCACTCTCCTTCCTGGCCGCGGGCGCCAAGCCCCTGCCGCTGATCGACCACGCCGCCCGCGAGCGTGTGTTCACCCTCGTCAATCAAGCCCTGAGCGCCGGGGCACGTTCGCTGCTCGGGGTGATCGAGTCGCCGCTGAATACCGATCCGGCCGCCCGCCCGCTCATGCGTCCGCTGGTACTGGTCGACTGCACAATCGACATGCCGCTCACCCAGGGCGAGCACTTCGCCCCCGCCCTCGCGGTCATCCGCGCCACCGGTGACGCCGCCGCGATCAACCTCCATCGCGGCTACGACAAAAAGCTCGCCACCTCCCTCTACACGCGCAACACCGCTCGCGCCCGCACGCTCGCCAACGAGCTTTCCAGCGGCGTGGTCACCATCAACGACACCATCCTGCCCACCGCCCACCCCGCCGCCTGCATCGCGGGGATCGGTCCCTCGGGCTGGGGCGTCTCGCGGGGTGTCGAAGGCTTGCTCGCCATGACCCGCCCCGTGACGCTCAGCGTCACCTCGTCGCGCGTGCGCATCCCCGCTGAAGACCCCGATCCCACCGCCGCGAAGATGCTCGCCCGCCTGACGCGCTGGCTGTATGCCAAGTCGTCGGTGGTCGCCCCTCCCCCAGACGAACTCGCAACCGAGCCCACAACCGAAACCCGCGCCGACCATACACCGAGCGGGCCAACAGCCACTCCGCAGAACAACGAAATCAAGCCGAACGTCAAGCCTCACCACGCCGCACAGGACCACGCATCATGACCACCAGCACCTCCGCCGCGATCCTTCCCACCATCGCCCCCGCACGCCGCGATTCCCAGCAGACCGCCTTTAAAGCCGTCGTCGTCGGTGGCGGCCTCGCCGGTCTCGCCGCCGCGGTTGAGCTCGCCAGCAACCTCGGGCCCAACGCCGTCGCCATCGTCGAGAAGAACCTCCACCTCGGCGGCAAGATGAACATCCTCTCCGACCGGGGCTTCACCTTCGACATGGGCCCCACCATCATCACCCTGCCCCAGGTCCTCAAGGGCATCATCACCCGCACCGGTCGCAAGACCTCCGACTACATCGACCTCCGCAACCTCGACCCGCAGTGGCGCTGCTTCTACGACGACGGCACCGTGCTCAACCTCCGCCGAACCCTCGACGACATGCTCGCCGAGCTCCGCACCACCTTCCCCAACTCAGGTGCCGACGCCGGTTTCCGCTCCTTCGTCGAGTACTCACGCCGGATGTTCTCGCTCAGCGAAAAGGTCTTCTTCTACAAAGATCTCGGCTCCGTCGGCGACATGATGCGCCTCTCCCCGCTGGGCGACCCGCGCCTGCTCCGCGACGTGCTCGCGATGCGCATGCACTCGACCGTCGGCGCCACCGTCGCCAACCACATCAAAGAGCCGCACCTCCGTCAGCTCTGCGAGCACTTCCTGCAGTATGTCGGCTCCTCACCCTTCCTCTCGCCCGCGATTCTCTCGCTCATCGCCGCCGCGCAGGTCGACCACGGCTGCTGGTACCCCATGGGCGGCACCCGCAAAGTAGCGCAATCCCTCGAACGCCTCGCCTCCGAGCTCGGCGTCGTCGCCTTCACCGGGGTGGGCGTCAAACGCATCACCACGCAGGGCACCAAAGCCACCGGCGTCGAACTTGAAGACGGCCGAACCCTCACCGCCAACAGCGTCGTCAGCAACTGCGACGTGCAGCGCACGATGCGCACCCTCCTCGATACGCCTCGGGCCCGCACGCGCCAGTCGAAGATCGCCAAGGACTACACCCCCGCCTGCTCGGGCGTGGTGCTTTACCTGGGCCTCAACCGCCAGTACGACCACCTCGCCCACCACGACTTCCTCTTCAGCCGCGACTCGCACGAAGAGTTCGACGACATCTACACCAAGGGCATCCCGGCGCGCGATCCGTCGATCTACCTTGCCGTCCCCTCACGCACCGACCCCGCGCAGGCTCCCCAAGGCTGCGAGGCCCTCTACGTCCTCATCCACACCCCCTACCTCCGCCCCGGTCAACGCTGGACCGGCCCCGGCGGGCTCATGGAGCAGTACCGCCCCGTCGTCCTCAACAAACTCAAAACCTGTGGCCGGATGCCCGACATCGAAAACCACATCGTCGTCGAGCACCACCTGCACCCCAACCTCATCGACACCATGTACAACGCCGAGGGCGGTGCGATCTACGGCCTCGCCTCCCACGGTCGCCTCAAAGGCGGCTTCAAGCCCCGCAACCGCTCGATGGTCCTCAGCAACCTCTACCTCGCCGGTGGCTCCGCCAACCCCGGGCCCGGTGTGCCGATGGTCCTCATGTCGGGTGTCACCGCCGCCCGCTCACTCATCGAAGACCTCGGCGCCAAGCCCAAGGGCGAACTCGAAATGAAGCCCCTGCAAATGCCCGTCGCGTGAAGCGCGTTGTTCACTCTTCGGACTCTTCTCTGTGCCCTCCGTGACTCCGTGGTGATTCCGTTTCCGAAATCGTGAATACCCAGAAGCCCAACCCGGACCTCCTCTGGCCCAGCGCCACCTCACCCCACGTGGTGCGGTTCTTCCAATGGTGGATGGGCAAGATGTTCCGCAAGGACTTCAACACCATTCGCGCGATGAAGGGCACGACGGACATCCTCAGCGACCTCGATCAGCACCAAGGCCCCGTGCTGGTGCTCATGAACCACCAGTGCTGGTGGGACCCGCTCATCGGCATGTACATTGCCCGCCACCTCACCCCGGCCCGCGCCATGCTCGCGCCGATGGAACTGGCGATGCTCCGCAAGTTCCCGATTCTGCGCAAACTCGGGGTCTTCGGGCTCAACCCCGACGCCCCGCAGAGCCTCGAAATCATGATCGAGCACGTGGCCCAAGTCTTTCAGAAGACTCCGCGAACGAGCTTCTGGATCACCCCGCAGGGCCAGTTCGCGGATGTCCGCACGCCGGTGCGCCTGCGTCCGGGCGCCGCCGCGGTCGCCGCCCGGACGCCGGGGGTGAAGGTGGTCTGCCTGGCGGTGGAAATGGCCTTCTGGCTCGACCGCAAGCCCGAGATTTTGCTGCGATTCGAGCCCTGCGAGCCCCCGCCCGCCCCGACGACGGCGGGCTGGAACCGTGTGATGACCCAGGCGATGCAGCGGAACGCGGACGAGCTGAGCAAGGCCGTGATTGCGCGCGCGGAAGCGGACTTTGCCCCCATCGCCCGCGTCCACGCCGGTCGCGCCGTGCGCGTGAACCCGCTCTACGACCTCTGGCTGAGGCTCCGGGGTCGCTCGGCCGAGCTTCGCGCCACCGACCGAGAGCAGGCCCGCGTGGCCCGGCCGCGTGCGCACGAACCTGCCCACGACAGTGAAAAACCCGCTGACTTGCACGCAACCACCGCGGAGCGAACCGCATGACCACGTTGATGATCCTCATGGCGGTGGCGTGCGCCCTGTGCCTGATGGCGCTGGCGATGACGCTGTGGAACCTGAAGTTCTATAACCAACCCACCGAGGAAGAAGTCAACCGCCCCTTCGCCGCCCTTCAGCCCGGCGAGCCCTTGGTTTCCGTCTGCATCCCCGCCCGCAACGAGGAATCGAACATTGAGGCCTGCGTCCGCAGCGCGCTTTCGAGCACGGTTTCGGACATCGAGGTCCTGATCTATAACGATCACTCCACCGACCGGACGGGGGAGATTGTCCAGCGTCTGGCGCGCGAGGACGCCCGCGTGCGCACGCCAGCGGTCGTGGATCTGCCCGCCGGCTGGAACGGCAAGCAGTTCGCCTGTCAGCAGATGGGCCTGAGCGCCCGTGGGCGGTGGCTGCTCTTTACCGACGCGGACGTTCGTCTGGAGCCCAAGGCGATCGCGGCGACGCTGGCGCGGGCGTCTGCGCTGCGCGCTGACCTGCTCTCGGGGATTCCCCTGGAGCGCACGCACACGCTGGGCGAGGCGCTCGTGATCCCGCTGATCCACTTTATTTTGCTGAGCTATCTGCCCATGGTGCGGATGCGGACCACGCCGGACCCGGCGGCCTCCGCGGGCTGCGGGCAGTACCTCTTCGTGCGGCGCGAGGCGTACGAGAAGGCGGGCCGTCACGAAGCGTTCAAGGCTTCGATGCACGACGGGATCATGATGCCGCGGACGTTGCGGCGTGCGGGGTTCCGGACGGACCTGTTCGATCCGACGGCGCTGGTGAGCTGCCGGATGTACCGCGGGTTTGCGCAGACGTGGCGCGGGTTCGCGAAGAACGCCTATGAAGGGCTCGGGTCGATCGTGCTGCTGGTGTTTGTCACGGTTGTGCATCTGCTGGGGCATGTGCTGCCTTGGATTGTTCTCGCGCTCGCGGCCCTTGGGTTTATCGGCGACGTGCCGGGCGTCGGGCTTGCCGCGTTTGCGTGTGTGATTGCCCTTTCGCACCGGTTTTTCATGGCGCTGCGATTCCAGCAGCGGTTCATCGGTGCGGCGCTGCACCCGCTGGGGATCGTGCTCATGACCGCGATCCAGTGGCACAGCTTTGTGCTGCACATGCTGGGCAAGCGGACGTGGAAGGGGCGGGACACGAACGGGCGCGAGGTGGTTGTTCCTTCGATGGCACCGGCGGGTGCGGCGGAGCAGGCCGCCCATGGCTGAGAAGCGCGATCCGTCGTCCGCGTCGGGAGCGTCGGCGGAGTCGCTCCTGGCGAAACTGCCCGAATCACTGCGCACGCGGTGCAGGCTCGCTCGCCTGGGTTCGCAAGCTCAGGTCCCGGCGCTGCTGAGTCATCCGGACTGGTCAACCTCTCGGCCCATGCTTCTCTGGATGCACGGGCGCACGGCGGACAAGTTCCTGGATTCCGGACGCTATCTGCGATTGATCCGCGCGGGCGTCGCGGTGGTGGCGCTCGATCTGCCCGCGCACGGCGAGCGGCTTGATCAGCCCCGGCAAGAGCCGCAGCACACGCCCGATGTGCTGGCGCAGATGGTCGGGGAGATCGACGGCGTGCTCGAATCGCTCGCGGGTGAGGGGTTTGTGGGCGAGGGTGGCGTTGAGCTTTTCGACCTCGATCGGGCGGCGATCGGCGGGATGTCCGCAGGCGGCATGGCCTCGCTGCGACGGTTGTGCGACACGCACCCGTTCCGCTGCGCCGCGGTGGAGAGCACCGCGGGCGATCTGGGGATGCTGTGGGACCCGAGCAGCGGCTGGCCTGTGGCGCACCGCGAAGAGGTCGTGGCGGCCCTCGATCCGATGCGGCGCATCGCGAGCTTCAGGCCTGTGCCGCTGCTGGCGTTGCACTCGGAGATCGATCAGGTTGTGCCGATACGCTGCGCGCGGAGTTTTCTGGACGCGCTGCGTGAGCAGTATGCACGGCGCGGGTTCCCGAGTGATTGGGTCCGCCTGCACACGTGGCCCGCGACGGGCGCGCCGGGGGAGCACAACGGCTTCGGCCGCGTCGCGGCGGAGGCGAAGACGCTGCACGTGGAGTTTCTCGTCAAGCATCTTGAGGCATAGGGGAAGTCGTGAGACGCGAGATGCGAGACGCGAGTCGCAAGTTAAAGATGAGCGTTGTTGGGTTTGATGCGCGTGATCGACGCGGTGTTGTTGTTTGTACTTGGCGCACGGCTCTGGAGAGCCGTGCCACCTGAAACACTTTACGGCTTGGTCGAGTCGATCGAGACTTCGACCACGACGGTGTCGTCGCTGGGTGCGCCGACGCGGAAGGCGTCGACTTCGCTGAGCAGGCCTTGGCACCAGCCGCCGACGGGGGGTTGCTCGCGTTGCAGGAACTGTTGCACGCGGCGATCGGAGAAGAGCGCCCCGGCGTCGTTGCGTGTCTCGACTGCGCCGTCGGTCAGGGCGATGAGTGTTTCGCCTTCGCGGATGGTCAGGACGGTTTCGTCGACGGTGAAGTCGTCGGGCCCGAGCACGCCGAGCATGGGGGCGGTGGATTCGATGATGCGGACGTTGACCGATTGGGCGCCGGTTTGATCCGGGGATTTGGGTGTGCGGAGGAATGCGGGCGGGTGGCCGCCGGAGGCGACACGGAGGACGCCTGATTTGGACGTTCGCTCGGTGTTGTGATTCGCCTCTGCACCCGTGACGGACGCGGGGGTGTTTTCGTACGGATCGAGCCTGATGCACATCGCGGTGCAGTACAGCGCGTGGTTGGCGAGTGTGAGATAGACGTACTTGTTCAGGGCGCACAGGACTTTGCTGGGTGATGCGTCTGGGTCTTCGGCGTAGAGACGTTCAAGCTCTCCCGCGAGACGGTTGACGGTCAGTGCGCTGGAGATCCCGTGTCCGGTGACGTCGAGCAGCACGAGGTTGAGGCGGGGCTTGTCTTCGCCTTGCGAGGTGTCCCAGCGTGCGAGGAGGAAGTCGCCGCCGATCTGGCGCATGGGTTCGTAGCGGTAATCGAAGCGGGCGAGGCCGCGGTGTTGGGGCGTGGGCGTGGGGAAGAGTGCCTCGTGGAGTTTGCGTGCGTCGACGAGTTCGCGGCGCATCTGGCCGTAGCGGGCCTCGAAGAAGCGTGTGCGGAAGAGTTCGGTCCGCCAGCGGTCTTTGACGAAGGCGATGAGCGCGCCGGGGGCGAGGATGAACGGCGAGATGATCGCCGCGAGCACCGCGTCGCGGATTGAGGCGAAGGTGATCCCGCCCCAGAAGCTCACCAGCGCGATGATCGCGACGTTCAGCGCCAGCAGCGGGTAGATCGGCCGCAGGGCGTCTTTGAGATTCCAGGGCAGGCAGGCGCACGCGGCGACGTGCATGATGAAGACCCGCTCGATGGGCAGCAGGTTGTCCTTCTGATAGATCGGGTAGAGGACCATCGCGAAGCCGGCGGCGATCTGGATCATCGCGCGGGCCATGCGTTGCAGGTCGACCTTTTCGAGCTTGCCGACCCAGGCCCGCCAGCCCAGATAGCCGAAGAGCGTGATGGTGAGCGTGTCCGGCAGTGCGCCGACGAGCTTGCCCCAGTGCCAGCCTGTCGCGTCGAGCCCGCGGATGACGCGGGTGACGGGGATGAGGATCTCTTGCCAGAGGCTTTGCAGGGAGAAGATGAGGGTGAAACCGGCGGTGACGACGGCGAACCAGACGAAGCGATCACGGATGAGGCGCGACGTCTCGGCCTGGTATTCCTCGTGAAAGTCCGTGGTGTAGACGGCCGCTGACATGCTCGCGAGCGAGCGTAGGAGGGTTTGGTCGCTCGGGCGAGAAGGGCGGATGGAGGGCGGGCGAGAGAGCGATCACTCGGAGAACATGGCCTCGACGAACGAATCGGGATCGAAGGGCTGCAGGTCGTCGGGGGTTTCGCCCGTGCCGACGAACTTGACGGGGATGCTGGCGACGGCGCGGATGGCGATGATGATGCCGCCCTTGGCGGTGCCGTCGAGTTTGCTGAGCACGATGCCGGTGACGGGGGCGCTCTTGGAGAACTCCTGGGCCTGGCGGAGGGCGTTTTGGCCGGTGGTGGCGTCGAGGACGAGGAGGGTTTCGTGCGGCGCGCCGGGGATCTGCTTGCCGAGAACCTTGTAGATTTTTTCGAGCTGGCGCATCAGCGGGTCCTGGGTTTGCAGGCGGCCGGCGGTGTCGACGATGAGCACGTCGACGGCGCGTGCGGCGGCGGCTTTGGCGGCGTCGAAGGCCACGGCGGCCGGGTCGCCGCCTTGTTGACCCTTGATGACCTCAACGCCCAGGCGCTCGCCCCAGATTTCAAGCTGACGCACGGCGCCGGCGCGGAAGGTGTCGCACGCGGCGAGGAGGACCTTCTTTTCCTGCCTGCGGAAATAGGCCGCGAGCTTGGCGATGCTGGTGGTTTTGCCCGCACCATTGATGCCGGTGACGAGGATGACGGTGGGGGGCTTGATGCCGGTGGCGGGGTCGGGCTTTGCGACGAGGAGTTCGGTGGAGAGCGGGCGCGGCTCGGGCTCGCCCGGGATGCCCGCTTGCTTCGGGCCTTGCTGCAGCAGTTCGCGCACGTGGCGCTTGAGGTGTTCGAGCAGGTCCTTGGATTCCTTGAGCTTCCCGGCGTTGAAGTCGTCCTTTGCGGAATCGATCAGCCGGGTGGTGGCCTCGACGCCGACGTCGGCTTCGAGGAGCATCCGCCGAACGTCCTCGATGAGCGCATCGTCGAGCGTGCGGCCGAGGATGAGGGATTTCAGCCCGCGGACGAGCGTCTCGCGCGTCTTGCTGAGCCCGTCCTTCAGCTTCGAGATGATGTTGGAGAAGAAACCCATGGGGAAGGGATCGGGGGATCAAGGGATCGAGGGATCGAGGGAACGAGGGATCAAGGGATCAAGAGATCGGGGATCAAAGGTCGTTTACCGGCGGTCTTTCACTTGTGCCCAGTGCCCAGTGCCTTCTGCTTACTGCGTTTCTTCACTTCCCGCCACGGCACCCAACACCTGTTTCAGCACTTTGTCGAGCAGGGCGTTGACGAAGCCCGGGGATTTTTCGGTTGAGAACTCTTTGGCGAACTCCACGCTGTCGTTGACCACGACCTTGGGCTTCGACTTGCCCGGGCCTTTGGTCATGTCGAAGTGCGCCAGGCGCAGGATCGCGCGATCGACGGCCGCCTGACGGTGCGCGGGCCAGGTTGGGGCGAGCTCGGCCATGATCTTGTCGGCTTCAAAGCGGTTCGCCCAGGCTTCCTGCGCGAGCTTCATTGCCAGGGCGCGGTCGTTGGCGGGCACGGTTGGGTGTTCTTCATCGAGCCCGCGTGCGATAAGGTCGAGCCCTTGCCCGTTGTGGGCTTCGAGTTGGAAGAGGGCCTGGAAGGCCATGCGTCGTACGCCGCGGGTGATGCTGCTCATGATCGTTTCCCCCGGTGCGAACTGGCGTGGGCCTTGTCGGGCGACTCGCTGAGCGGCAGTTGCACCTGCCCGCTGAAGAAGTCGTGCACGGGCACGCCGCCGGCCTTGGTCAGGATGTTCATTTGCTGTAGCACGACCAGGACCGAGCGCATGGCTTCGGCGCCCTTGTTGCTCACGCCCGGACCGGAACCGAAACCGGCGCGGGCCCGTGCTTGCGCCACGCTGTTGACGGTGAGGACGCCGAGGCCCACGGGGCAGGCCGTCCAACTGCTCAGGTCCGCCAGCGCGGTGGTCACGGCGTTGCCGAGCACTTGGTCGTGGATCGTCTCACCCTTGATGATGCACCCCAGCGCGACCACGCCCGCGACACCGCCACCTTTGAGCATGAGGCTGCTGAGCGTGACGACCTCGAAAGCGCCGGGGGCGAAGACGAGGCTGAGGTTGTCCGGATCGCCGCCCGCGTCGAAGTAGGCCTCGACCGCGCCGTTGAGCAGGGCTTGGGTGATGGTCCAGTTGTAGCGGCTGACGACGATCCCGATCGGCGGGAGCGACGGTGCTTCGCGATGTGAGGCGGGTTTACCGTGTGAACCGGGGTTGTTCGAAGGGGCGGAAACCCCCCGTGTTCGTGGTGCGCGGGCTTTGCGGGATGGTGTGCGTTCGGGCATGAGGGCGGGATGATAGACCGCGCGGGCGGGGGCTTCGGTATGCTGGGAAGCATGAAATCTGCCAGTTCCAAACGCCGCGCGTCGAAACCCGCCAAGAGGACCGCCAAGCCCGCCTCCAAGCGTTCGTCCAGTCGTTCGGACAGGCCAGGCAAGACCGCCGGCGTCGGTGCGCTGGTCAAAGGTTTGGGCGATCAGCCCGCCCTGCTGCACCTGAAGACGTGGATCAGCGCCAACCAGAAGGACTTCATCCCGCCCGTCACCAACAAGCAGCTTTTCAACCACGCGCAGGACGCCATCCTCTTTGTCTCCGGCGGTCCGAACACCCGCAACGACTACCACGTCAACCCGACCGAAGAGCTCTTCTATCAGCTCAAGGGGGATATCGCGGTGCGGATCAGACCGCTGGATGGAACGCCGCCGCACGATGTGATTGTTCGTGAGGGTGAGCTGTTCATGCTGCCGCGATGGGTTCCGCACCGCCCGCAGCGCCCCAAGGGCACGCTGGGCCTGATCGTCGAGTTCCCCCGCCCCGAGGGCCAACTCGACGGCCTGCGCTGGTACTGTCCCGCGTGCGATACGCTGGTCTACGAAGCGACCTTCCGCCTGAAGAAGATCGACGAAGACCTGCACCGCGTGATGAACGACTTCTGGGACGGCCCCCGCGAAAGGCGAACCTGCCGGGCGTGCGAACACACCATCGAACGCGCCGGGGCGATCGAGGTCGCGGGCGGGAAGGTCAAGGCGGCGAGGGGGAAGAAGTTCACAAAGAGGTCGCAGAGGACGCAGAGTTAAAGACCAATGCAGGAGACAGAAGTTCCGAATCACGAGACCGATCCGCTTTCAGGCCGAGTCATCGGTCTGGCGATCACCATTCACAAAGCCCTTGGCCCGGAACTGCTCGAGAGCGTGTACGAGGCCTGCCTGATCCACGAACTGACAACCGCGGGGCTTTCCTTCGCGGCTCAGGTACCCGTCCCGGTGCGTTATGGCCCGATTACGCTCGAGTGCGGTTATCGCCTCGATCTCGTCGTGGAAAACAGGCTCATTATCGAAGTGAAATCCGTTGAAGCCCTCGCGCCGATCCACGATGCGCAGCTCATCACCTACCTCCGCCTCACCGGCATTCCCGTCGGATTGATCATCAACTTCAACGTTCCGAGACTCATCGACGGCGTCCGCAGACGCGTTATCACGCTGCCCAGAATCACGCATACTCGACCCTGAGCTCAACTCTTCACGAGAAGCCACCACGAGCGACAAACACACGAAACTTCACTTCAGCACGCTTGGTCTTCTCTGCTCCCTTCTTCTTCTCTGCGTCCTCTGCGACCTCTTTGTGAATCCCCTCCCCGTTGATCTCCCCATGCACATCGACCTCCACACCCACATCCTCCCCCGCACCTGGCCTGATTGGACCGCCCGCTCGGGGTACGCCGGTTGGATCAGCCTTGCACACGATGCGCCCGGCTGTGCCAAGGGCTGCGCCCGCATGGTGCAGTCCCTCCCCGGCGGCGGCTTCAAGGACTTCCGCGATGTCGAGCCCAACCTCTGGGACATCCCCACGCGCCTGCACGAGATGGACCGTACCAACGTCACGGTGCAAGCCCTCTCCACCGTGCCTGTCATGTTCGCCTCGTGGGCGAGTGCGCAGCATGCGTACGACCTGCACCGCCTGCTGAACGATCACCTCGCTCAAGTCGTCCGGTCGCACCCCGACCGCTTCGTCGCCCTCGCGTGCGTGCCGATGCAAGACTCCGACCTTGCCTGCGCCGAGCTCGACCGCGTTGCCACCATCTCCGGCTTCCGTGGCGTGCAGATCGGCACCCACGTCAACGGGCTCAACCTCGACGCCCCGCCTGTGCGGAGCATCATCGCGCATGCCGCCAAGCGCAACCTCGCCGTCTTCGTTCACCCGTGGGACATGCTCGGCGGCGACCGCCTCAAGAACTTCTGGATGCCCTGGCTCGTCGCCATGCCCACTGAAACCACCATCGCCATCATGTCCACCCTCTTCGGCGGCATCCTCGACGAATCGCCCAACCTCCGCATCTGCTTCGCCCACGGCGGCGGTTCATTCCCCGGCACGCTCGGACGCATCCGCCACGGCCTCGCCGCCCGCCCCGACCTTTTCCCACCCAACGCCCGCGATCCGATCCTCGACCTCGCCAGCGAAACCACCAATACGCCCGCACGCTTCTGGGTCGATTCCCTCACCCACGACCCGCACGCGCTCCGCACGCTCCTCCGCCTCTTCCACAGCTCACGCGTCGCCCTCGGCTCAGACTACCCCTTCCCCCTGGGCGAACTAAAGCCCGGCGAGATGATCCAGCAGATGCCCGACCTGACCCCAACCCAGCGGACCGACCTGCTCTGCAACGCGGCTAAGGCCTTCTTGGGCATGCCCTGATCTCTTCGCGCAGCCGCCGTCTCGTTCAACGACCCGTATCGCCCCCGCGCAGGTACACTCTGCGGACATGACCGCACGCACCGCGACAACCCTCGACACATCCGAAGCCTTCGCCCTCTCGCTCGATCGCGCGGATCCGCTCTCGGGCGCTCGCTCGCTCTTTCATATCCCACCCGCCGTCGCGGCCCACGATCCCGCCGCTGCTTCAAAGGCCACCGTCGACGCGCCCCGCGCCGTCTATCTCACCGGCAACTCGCTGGGTCTTCAGCCCAAGTCTGTCCGTGCCGCTCTTGAGCAAGAGCTTGCCGACTGGGCGAACATGGGTGTGGAGGGGCATCTGCACGCCGCGCATCCGTGGCTGCCGTATCACGAGGAGCTGCGCGAAGGAGCGGCGCACATCGCCGGTGCTTCGACGCGTGAAGTCGTCGTGATGAACTCGCTGACGGTCAATCTGCACATCCTCCTGACGGCGTTCTATCGCCCCAGCGGCAAGCGCACGCAGATCATGATCGAGGACTCCTGCTTCCCCAGCGACTCGCACGCGGTAATCTCGCAAACCCGCCTGCACGGGCTAGACCCCGCCACCGCCCTCATCCGCCTGAAGCCCCGCGCGGGCGAGCACACCCTGCGCTCCAGCGACATCCTCGATCAGATCCACGCCCACCGCGACACGCTCGCGCTCGTCATGCTGGGCGGGGTGAACTACCTCACCGGTCAATGGTTCGACATGCCCGCAATCACCGCCGCGGCGCACAACGCCGGCGCGATCGCGGGTTGGGATCTGGCGCACGCCGCGGGCAACGTGCCTTTGAAACTCCACGAGTGGGGGGCCGACTTCGCCTGCTGGTGCAGTTACAAATACCTCAACAGCGGCCCGGGCGCCATCGCCGGCGCGTTCGTGCATGAACGCCACCTCGCCCGCGCCGACCTGCTGCATTTCGCCGGCTGGTGGGGCAACGACCCGAAGACCCGCTTCCGCATGGGGCCCGAGTTTGTCCCCGTGCAGAGCGCTGACCGTTTTCAACTCTCCAACCCGCCGATCTTCTCGATGACCCCCGTCCGCGAATCGCTGGCGATCTTTCAGCGCTTCACACTTCCGGCCCTCCGTGAGAAGTCGCTGAAACTCACCGCCTATCTTCGATCTCTCATCGAAGCGAACAACCACGCCAAGGGGCGTGAGGCCGTGCAGATCATCACCCCGAGCGACGACAACGCCCACGGCTGCCAACTCTCGCTCATCGTCAAGCCCAAGAACTCTGGTGCGGACGAAGCCTCAGAGCCCGCCGTGCGAGTGGCTCACCAGTCACTGGCGAAGCAGGGCATGATCGTCGATTTCCGCTCGCCCAACGTCATCCGCGCCGCGCCGGTGCCGCTGTACAACACTTTCCACGACGCCTGGCGATTCGCGCAGGCCCTCAGCTCTGCCGTTGGCTGAAAGCCAGTTCGACAAGCACACGTCGATTCCCTCACGCTCTCACGCCGCAGCATCAAACCCATGACCACCCAACCCGCGGCCAGTTCGTCATCCACCTCACGCTCACGCAAGCGCACCATCATCGTCGGCGCGGGCCTCGCCGGCTCGCTGCTGGCGGTGTATCTCTCACGCCGGGGGCACGAGGTCCATGTCTTCGAGCGTCGGCCTGATCCGCGTGCCAAGGGCTATCAGGGCGGGCGTTCGATCAACCTGGCGCTCTCGATCCGCGGGCTTGATGCGCTCGCGGGTGTCGGGCTCGACGCGCCGGTCATGGCCCACGACGCCATCCCGCTCCGCGGACGCATGCTGCACGCGGTCTCGGGCGAAACCGCTTTTCAGCCTTACAGCGCCGACCCGCGCGACGCGATCAACTCCGTTTCACGAGGCGGGCTGAACCTCTCGCTGATCAACGCCGCTGCGAGCGAGCCTAATGTCACGTTCCACTTCAACCATCCGTGTACTGATTGCGACCTTTCCGCCCCCGCCGCGACCTTCACCACACCGGAAGGGCGATCGGTCCGTGTCGAGGCCGACCTCATCGCCAGCGCCGACGGCGCCTTCTCCGCGGTGCGGTTGGTCATGATGAAGACCGATCGCTACGAGTATTCGCAGAGCTACCTCGCGCACGGGTACAAAGAGCTCACGATCCACCCTGCAGCCGATCTCCGCTCGCAAAGCGTGATGGTCGCGGACTGGTCGAGCGACGCCACCAGCGCCGCGATCGCTCGACATTCGCCGCCGCACGATCCGCGCGTGGCTCCGGTTGATCCTTCGCTCTTCGCGCTCAACCCGCACGCCCTGCACATTTGGCCCCGCGGCGGCGCGATGATGATCGCCCTGCCCAACCGCGACGGCTCGTTCACCTGCACACTCTTCTGGCCCTTCGAGGGCGATCACAGCTTCGCGCAGCTTGCGGCCAGCGATCGCGCCGGCGTCGATCGTTTCTTCCGCGATCAGTACGCCAGCGCCCAGCGCCTGATGCCGGGCTTGAGCGACGAGTACCTCCGCAACCCCGCCAGTTCGCTGGTGACGGTCCGGTCGTCGCCCTGGCAGCGTGAAGGAAAAGTCGTGCTGCTGGGCGATGCCGCCCATGCGATTGTGCCGTTTTACGGTCAGGGCATGAACGCCGCGTTCGAGGACGTCAAGTGCCTGGCGAAGTGTCTCGACGAGCACCCCAGCGACCAACGCTCGGCCCTCGAACTCTACCAAACTCTCCGCAAACCTAACGCCGACGCCATCGCCCAGATGGCCCTCGACAACTTCATCGAAATGCGCGACAAGGTCGGGCAGCCTTCCTTCCTCTACCGCAAGCGCGTCGAGCAAACCCTTCAACGCGCCCTGCCCGACGAGATCGCCTCGCAGTACCACCTCGTCAGCTTCACGCTCACGCCCTACGCCGAGGCGTACGCACGCGGGCAGGCTCTTGATCGAATCATCGACCGCGTCGTGGAAGAGGTGCCCATGCACGCCGCACCGCCGAGCAGCGAGCCCGCCGATTCGCCCGTGTTCATCGCGTGGTGTCAGCGCGTTCTTTCCGCGTACGAGAACGCCAAGTCCCGCGCGTGACCGTTCGCCGCGAGCCCGCCATGAACCACCAAGACCCCGCCAACCAGACCGACCCGCGAATCCCCTCACCGATGGAACCGCCCGGCCTGCGCCAAGACCGTCAACACGCAACCGACGAGCTCTGGGACATCTCGCCGCGAATATGTGTTGGCCAAACCCAAGTCTGGCCCGGCGATACGCCCCTTTCGCGTGAGATCGTCTGCCGCCGAGAAGACGGCGCGCCCGTCACCCTCTCCGCGATCCGCACAACCGTCCACCTCGCCTCGCACGCCGATGGGGAGAACCACTACGCCGTCGAAGCCGAATCGCCCCGCCGCATCGCCGATCTCTCGCTGCGTCACTACCTCGGGCTGTGCTTCGTCTTCGATGTTCAACAACACTTCCTCGACGCATCGGCCTCACAACCGAGCATCCCCACGCTCATTGAGCCAGCCCACCTCATCCCCAACCCCTCGTCCGTCGCGAACCTCCCGCGCCGCGTCCTCATCCGCACGGGCACCTTCCCCACCTTCGACACCTGGAACCCGCACTTCGCGGCCCTCTCCCCCGACCTCGTCCACACGCTCGCCAAGCTGGGCGTCATCACCATCGCTGTCGACACGCCGAGCGTCGACCCGCAGAACAGCAAAGACCTTCAAGCCCACCGCGCGATCTTCGCCCACCGCATCGCCATCATCGAGGGCGTGAACCTGCGTGCCCTCAGCGACCAAGGCCGACCGATCGAGCCGGGCGTGTACGAACTTATCGCTCCGCCGCTGAAGCTCGAAGGCTTCGACGCCAGCCCGTTGAGAGCGATTCTGCGCCGTCCGCGCTGAGCGTCACTTCGCCTCAAGCACGCCGTGTGGCGATCACCTTCACCTCAAAGTTGATCGGTGCATCCCCCGCCTTGGGCAGCCCGCTCACCTCCACCGTCGTTCGGCAAGGCCTCGTCCGTTCGTCCGCAAAGTACTCCGCCCACAGCGCGTTGACCTTCGCAAAGTCGCGCCCCAGATCTGTCATAAAGACCGTCACATCGACGATCCGCTCCCACGAGCTGCCGTGCTGCGAAAGCGCCTCGCGCACGTTCGCAAAGCACTGCCGTACCTGCGCCTCGATGTCATAGTCGAGCACGTTCCCCGCCTGATCGAGCCGAACACCCGGGATCGCCCTGCTACCGGGCTTCCGCGGGCCGATCCCCGCAAGAAAGACCAGCTCACCCACGCACCGCGCGTACGCATACGCACCCACGGGCGAGGGTAAGCCTTTCGCCTCATTCCCACTCTTCAACGCATTCTCGTTCATGCAACGCTCCTTCCGCACGTGCCGCATTTCATCGCTCAGAAGATCCAGTGTACCGCTCCCGCCGATCCACCCGTTTACGCGACACGCTTTCGCCGAATGATCGCACTATCCTTTACGTTCATGCCCATCGCCCGAGAGCGCCTCACCATCGGAGTCTGCACCTACAACCGCGGGCCGCAGTTGCTCGACACCCTGCGCTCGATCCTCGCCATCCGCAGCCCGATCGACCCCGAGACGAACCAGCGCCGCATCGCCGAAGTCCTCGTCATCGACAACAACTGCACCGACGGCACCGCCCAACTCGTCGACTCCCTCATCGCCTCCCGCGCCGCCTCCGCAGCCGCCTCATCCCCAGCCTTCATCCCCCTCCGCCGCGTCGTTGAACAGCGCCAAGGTCTCGCGCAAGCCCGCCGCCGGGTCTTCGCCGAGGCAACCACCGAACTGATCGCCTTCCTCGACGACGACGTCATCGCCGACCAAGCCTGGGGCGAGTCGATCCTCGCCCGCTTTGATGCCGCCCCGCGCGCCGGCGTCGTCGGCTCACGCGTCCGCCTGAGTTTCCAATCAGGCCCAACACCCCTCGCCCTGCGTTACCGCTCGTTCCTCGCCGAACAGGAAATGGGCACGCAGCCGCTGAACGTCACCGACGCCACCAAGGCCCTTGTCGGTGCCGCCATGGCCCTGCGCCGAAAAGCCGTCGAAGACTCCGGCTGGCTCGGCCGCCAACTCATGCCCGACCGGCAAGGCCTCGCCCTCTCCAGCGGCGGCGACAACGAGCTCTGCATCCGCGTCCGCCGCTCTGGTTGGGAAACCTGGTACGAGCCCGCCGCCATCGTCGATCACCTCATCCCCGCATCACGACAGACCCGCGAATACCTCGCCCGCCTCGCCGCGGGCATCGGTCTGAGCATCCCGCACATCAAGCTCCTCGCCAACCCCGACGCCAACGCGTACTGGGCAACCTGCCAGCTCCGCGCCGCACAGACGCGCTACGTCCGCACGCTGCTGCTGGAATGGCGCTCGCAACTCCGCCCGATCCGCCTCGCGGAGCACGAAGGCCGCGTAGAGGGCTGGCGCAGCGTGATCGAAACCCTCGGCACCACCCCGCCCGCAACAACCTGAACCACAACCAGCCGCGGCGACGAAGCCCCATCGCACACGCTCGCATCACTGAGCCACTGAGCCACTCAGCCACTTCTGCTTTGCCTCTCTGCTGCTTTGCCATGTGCTGCTTTCACCCCACCGCGTCGGCGGATCAAGTTCTGCGCCGCTCCCGCCGCACCTCCAAAACCCGCCGGGCAAACTCGTCAACATCTTCGACCACCGGGTGCGGGCTCAGCACGCGGATGTGCCCTTGCACGTCGCGCCCGAGGTGGTTGATCACCCCGCCGCCGACATACGAAGCCCACATGCTGAACGTGCTGGGCGGGCCGATGATCCCGGGCAGCTCGGCCATGCGGTACAGATCATCCAGCGCACTCGCCCGCGAGAAAACCACGTCGAGCCCCGCCCGCTCAAACTCCGCCGCCGCGAGCGACTCGTCGGAAAAAACCACAAAGCGCACGTTCGTTCTCGTGTCGTCACCCGCGCCGCCGCCATTCGTCGAACTCGCCCGCACAACCGCATCGCGCACGCTCACCATCCGCTGCACGTACGCGCTCACCTCATGGTGCCACGCCCCGCCCAAGTGACCGGCGTAATCCGTCCGCCGGATGTGCGCCGCGATCACCACAACCCCCGCCTGATCAACCCCGCACGAAGCCGCGAACGCCCGCGCCCGCTCACGCACACCCGCCCGCGGCTGCAACACCCGCAGAATCTCTCCACGATACTTCGTCAGCCCCGCCGGATTCCGCACATACCAACCCATCACGAGCACATCACTCGCGCCAGTACCGCCGCCGATCAATCCGCTCGGCTCCGCATCAACAGTGGGGGGCAGTTCCACCAGCCGCTCGATGGTGTCACCTTTCACCAACGCAAGCGCCCCACCATCCTGAACCCGAGCCCGCAGCGCACGCAGCCGCCGCTTGATCAGCCGCTGTCCCAGACCATCCGCCGTGCGTGCCAACCACCCTTCACCACCGCTGCCGGCCTTCGCCAACCAAGCCGCGGCCATCCCCGACAGCCCCGTCAGCCCCGCACGCGCAAACGCCTCCGCACGCGGGAAATCCCCGCAATACGCATAAAAGCTCGGGTTCTCGAGCACGTGCCCGCGCTCCAGGCACCACGCGTACACCGCCGCAAAGTTCAGCAGCTTGTTCCCCAGCCGCCCACCGGAATCCAGAATGATCACGCGTCGCCCGCTCACAGGCACAGAGGATAGCTCAATCGCACGCACAACCAACCAACGAAAAAGGCCCCGGCAATCACGCCGGGGCCTTGAACTTCCAATCACTTCTCGCAAGGTCCGCGGTCCCAAGGTCCCAAGGTCCCTCGATCCCTCGATCCCTTCCCCTCAATGCTTCGCCGAACCGCCCTTATCGATCATCATCCCGTAGAAGCTGCGGTACACGAAGAACATCGAGATCAGCAGGAAGACCGCCGACAGCACATACGTCAGCGTCGTGTGCTTAAAGCCCGGCTCCTTCACGTGGATCGCCAGCTCAACCGCCAGCAGGCCGAAGAGCGTGGTGAACTTGATCACCGGGTTCAGCGCCACGCTGGAGGTGTCCTTGAACGGGTCGCCCACCGTATCGCCCACCACGCACGCCGCGTGCAGATCGCTGCCCTTTCCGCGGCCCGTACCCTTGAACTCCGGATCCGTCTCGACGATCTTCTTGGCGTTGTCCCACGCGCCGCCCGCGTTGGCCATGAACATCGCCTGGTACAACCCGAAGAGCGCAATGGCGATCAGGTACCCGATGAAGAAGAACGGCTCAATAAACGCGAAGGCCAGCGTGCCGAAGAAGACACCCAGGAAGATGTTGAACATGCCCTTCTGCGCGTACTCCGTGCAGATGGTCACGACCTTCTTGCTGTCCTCCACGCTCGCCTTGGTCGAACCCTCGAGCTTGATATTCGCCTTGATGAACTCCACCGCGCGGTACGCACCGGTGGTCACCGCCTGCGTGCTGGCGCCCGTGAACCAGTAGATCACCGCACCGCCGGTGATCAGACCGAGCAGGAACGGCGCGTGCAGCAGGCTCAGCTTGTCGAGGTTCGTCTGCAAACCGCCGGTGAGCACCACGATGATCGAGAAGATCATCGTCGTCGCACCGACCACCGCGGTACCGATCAGCACGGGCTTGGCCGTCGCTTTGAAGGTGTTGCCCGCGCCGTCGTTCTCTTCCAGATACTCCTTGCCCTTCTCAAAGTCGGGCTCGAAGCCGAAGTCACGCTTGATCTCCTCCTTGATCCCGGGCGTGGTCTCGATCGTCGAAAGCTCAAAGACGCTCTGGGCGTTGTCGGTCACGGGGCCATAGCTGTCCACCGCGATGGTCACCGGGCCCATGCTCAGGAACCCGAAGGCCACCAGACCGAAGGCAAAGACCGCCGGCGCCAGCATGATCCGCTCAAGCCCCAGCGTGCTGATGGCGTACGCACCGCCCATCAGGGCGATGATCGCCATGCCCAGCCAGTACGCGCTGAAGTTACCCGCAACCAAACCCGACAGGATGTTCAGCGAGGGGCCGCCCTGCTCGGAGCTCTTCACCACCTCGCGAACGTGCCGGCTCTCAACGCTCGTGAACGCCTTCACTAGCTCGGGGATGATCGCGCCCGCGGCCGTGCCGCACGAGATAATCGCCGCGAGCATCCACCACAAGCTGGGATCAAGGTCGTACTTCGTCGCCGCCTCACCGCCGAGCATCAGGTAGCTCGCCGCAAAGGTCAGTGCGATCGACACGAAGCTCGTGATGAACACCAGGTTCGTCAGCGGCTTCTCGAAGTTCATCTTCCCGGCGTTGCCATAGCTCGCCTTCGCGATCCCCTCGTTGACGAAGTACGAAACCGCGCTGGCGATGACCATCAAAATACGCATCACGAAGAGCCAGACCAGCATCTTGATCTGGATCGTCTGGGTCTTCTCAACCGCCGGTTTTACCGCCGCCTCAGCAGCAGCCACCACCGCGGGGTTCTTCACGTCCGCCGCGAGGGTCTGCAACTTCGCCTTCTCGACGTTGTTCTTCGAAAGCTCCGCACGCTTGGTCAGCGCCGCCTCAAAGGCCGGGTTCACCTTCGACCCGTCCGTGTTCTTCGCCGTGATGTCGTAGATGCTCGTCGCGTACGCATACGACACCATCCGCGGCGTCTCCTGCGTCCCAAGGTTCACTTCCTTCGGCGCAAACAGGCTGGGCGTCACCGCGATCATCGTGAAGACGATCAGCGCCACCCCCGTCACGCCGTAGGTCTCAAAGCCGTCCGCCGAGGGACCGACACTGTCGCCGGCGTTGTCACCGACACAGTCCGCGATCACGCCCGGGTTCCGCGCGTCGTCTTCCTTGATCTTGAAGACGATCTTCATCAGGTCGCTGCCGATGTCGGCGATCTTCGTAAAGATGCCGCCCGCGATACGCAGCGCCGCCGCACCCAGCGACTCGCCGATGGCAAAGCCGATGAGGCACGCCCCCGCCAGATCGCTGGGCAGGAGCAGCAGAATCGCCAGCATGATCAGCAGTTCAACGGAGATGAGCATCATGCCGATAGACATACCCGCCTTCAGCGGGATGGCATAGCACGGGAAGGGCTTGCCCTTGAGGCTGGCAAACGCCGTGCGCGAGTTGGCGAAGGTGTTCACGCGGATGCCGTACCACGCAACCGCGTACGAGCCCAGCACGCCGATGACCGCGAAGAGCAGGATCAGCGCCACGCGATCGATCGGGAAGCCCACGCGGAACTCGCCCGTGTCGGCGTTGATGATCGAGGTCGGCGCAAACATGCCGAAGTACACCGCGGCAATCGCCCCGATGAAGATGAAGAGCTGCGCCAGGAACTTGCCCTGCTGGATCATGTACGCCTTGCAGGTCGTATAGATCAGCTCGCTGACCTCCAGCATGCTCTTGTGCACCGGCAGCTTCTTCAGCTGCATGAAGATCACCGCGCCGAAGAGCAGGCCCAACGCACTGACGCCGAAGCCCACCAGCAGCAGGTCGTGCCCGCCGACGCCGAAGAACTTCACGTTGTTCAGATCGGGGATGACCAGGTTGGCCTCGCCGCCCGGCTTCTGAAAGACCGGTGCCTCCACCCCTCCGGTCGGTCCGCTCGCCAACGCCGACCCGGGGCTGATGAGCCCCAGAACAGCCGCCAGCACCGCCAGAAGCATCCAACGCCCAAGAGCGAGGCGTTGCATCCCCGCCAGCGCTCCGCCGCTCCGTTGCACGAGTTTCGTCATGAGAGACAAGATCAGCCTCCGTCCTTGTCGTTGTCTATTCGCCGAGCCGACCGACAACCGGCCTCATCCCGGCACACGGATAGTCCTAAGCCACGATCCCCACAGCCGAGCACGCAAGCCCTAGGGCCCCCGAACGGGGACCACAACCATAACAAGCTCCCCCCGATTTGGAAAGTACCCCCAGCCATCCACGCCTCGCAAATCCCCCATACAGAGCCCCCAACCCCGTCCCTGTCGCCTCAGCCAGACCCCGCTCTACCACGCAGCCCAAACCCTTCCTTCGCCCACAGCCGCACTCCGCTGAGTCACCACTCTCCCAGCACAAAGAAAAAACCCGCGGCACATCGCCGCGGGTTCGCTCAAATCATCGTTCACGCTCAGACGAACCCAGCCACAAGCCGCCCGCAAGCACGTCAACCACCCGCGCAGCCACAGCCGCGAAGGCGATCGTCGAGCAGCGGACCTGCCTGAGAAATCAGCCCTTGCTGATACGGCTGGGCTTCTCGCCCGCCAGTTCCATCGCCTCGCGGATCCGCCGGCCGATGGCCTTCCGCATGTCCCGACGACGACGCTCCGAGGGCTTCTCGTAGTATTCCTTCCGCTTGATGTCCTTCGTGAGCCCTTCCTTTTCACAGAGCTTCTTGAAACGACGGAGCATCTGGTCGGTGGATTCGCCGCTGCGGGCCTTGACACGGATCGCCATAGAAATCCTCAATCCAATCTTGTGCGGTCACATTTCCGCGCAGGCCATGCCCGCACGCCCGCCGAGACGGGCCCCAATCAAAGGGCCCATCCCTCCCCGGGTCAAGCCCCCTTCCCTCCGACCCTTTCAAAACCCCGACCTTCTCCAGCCAGCCCCGCCCTTCAACCGATTCATTCCCCTGTGTTCAACCTCCCTCCCAACCCTCGGTCCCGCCGGCTCGCCCGACTGGCCCGCCGTCTCGCGGCCTACGGGTTTTCCCTCGCCTTCACACTTTCCCTTCTCCCGGGCTGTCAATCCCGTGTCGTCCCCGTTGGTGCCGACGGCCAGCCCGCCTCCTTCGTCCTCGGCACCCTCACCACCGACCTCGGCCCCGAGTACGACGTCCTGACCATCCAAGCCGCCGCGGAACAGGCCCTCCTCCGCCGCGGATACGTCATCACCCGCCGAACCAGCACGCAGCGCGAAGCCCGCCTGACGGGCGAATACGCCGGCGGGCGCGACGGCGCCGCCTGCGACATCACCGTCTTCAACCTCCACACCGGTAGCCGCGTCCAGATCACCGTCCGCCCGCTGGGCGACCTTGCCGAGAGCCAATCCGTCATGGATGCAACGCTCACGATCTTGGGCAAATAGGCTCAGAATCACCCTTGATTCTGCGGGCTGTCCCACGAACTCCAGAAATCCGCTGGCGAAGCCTGTTTCACGGGTTAACTTCTCATCGTCGTGTCGTGAGGAGTTCTTTTCTCATTTGGGAGGTTCCCCTATGTCCCTGTCTGTGCGCGCGCTCGTGTCCCTTTCCATCGTGGGGGCTTTCGCCTCCGTCGCTTCCGCCCAAATCACCAACGGCGGCTTCGAACAGCCCAACACCGGGTTCCAATCCGTCGCCAGCGGCCAAACCTTCGGCGGCTGGACCAACCTTGGCCCCGGCAACATCGAGTTCGTTCAGGCGGTTGCGAACCCCAACCTTCCCAACCTGCAGTTCTCCGCTTTCGAAGGCCAGTACTGGATCGACCTCGTGGGCACCCAGCAGCCCAGCGCCATCAGCCAGACGCTGACCAACCTCGAGTCCGGCAGCTTCTACCGCATCAGTTGGGCACAAGCCGGCAACGTCTGGGGCGGCAACTTCGCCTTCACCATGCAGGTGCTCTGGAACGGCACCGTCGTCGCCGAGAACACGCAGATCCACGGCGGCAACAACGGGCAGTTCATGAACTGGGTCGAACGCTCCGTCATCGTGCAGGCCAACCTGGAAAACGATCTCAACGTACTGACCTTCCGCGCCATCACGGGCGGCAGCGCCCGCGGTCCGGCCCTCGATGCCGTCAGCATCACGCTCGTCCCCGCCCCCGGCGCCGCCGCGATGCTGGGCCTGGGCACGCTGCTGGTCGCCCGTCGCCGTCGGTGAACGAAACAACAGCCGTCAACCCGTTGCCTTCAACTCAACACCAACGCAAAGGCCCGGAGTGCTCGTTGCTCCGGGCCTTTTTCTGTCTTCAACGAGCGGTGACAGACCCGCGATGCTGATCGCCGCTCGGAGCGAAGGTGGACGGAGCGTTTTGGAAAAAAGTGCAGACCGCGACTCTGGCGCGCCAGCGCGATTGCATCAACGAGGCTGGAACGAGAAAGCCCCCATCCAACGTCGGCTGGGGGCTCGTTTGCAACTTGCACAATCAAGCACGTTTACGACGTCAGAGCTTCGTCGTCAACACGTTGGCGTTTCTTTCGGACTTCAAACGCACGGGAGGAACAGGTTGTTGAAGAAGCAGTTGTAATCGCCTTCGTTCACGCCGTTGTTGGTACATCCCGGCGATTCGCTCAACGCCGAACCATTGTCGCAAGCAATATCGCAAGAGCCACCCACCGCCGCGATCCCCAAGCCGGCTTGGAAGAAGAATCCGTCGGCGGCGAAGAAGGCGTTGTAGTCCCCTTCGTTCGGTCCGGCGCTGGAGTTTGTGCAGCCCGGCGCGATACTCAGCGGCGTGCCGTTATCACACGCCAGGTCCGCAGGATTGCAGCCACCGGTTAGCTCGGGCAACTGGATCAGGAAAACCCGGTTGTAAGCCGTCAAACCGCCCGCGCCGTCGGGGTCGAAGGTTCCGTAGCCGGTCACCCAACCCGTGTCGCTGATGCCGCGGGCCTCGATGAGTGTCCAGAGCGGTTGGTCGGCGGCGGAGAGCAGCGTGTTCAGGTCGATCGCCTCGCCGTTGACGCCCCACGCAACCGCGCGATTACCGAGATTCGCGCCGCCACTCCGCTTCTCCGCATACCCGACGGCCGTTCCGGCCGAGTTCACCGCGTACGCCCGGCTGAACGTGGTGCCGCTGTCGTCGGTGCCAAGATTCCCCAACTCGATCGCGTCGGTGCCCGACGCGTCCCAACGCACCGCCCGTGAACCGACCGACGTGCCGTCGATGTACTTCAACGCGTACCCGACGCACGTGCCGGCGGTGTTCACCGCGTACGCCTCGTTGAATGTGTTGCCGGCGTTGTTCGTTCCGAGGTTCCCCAACTCGGTCGCGTCGGTGCCCATCGCGGCCCATCGCACGGCGCGGGTACCGAGGTATGTGCCGTCGATGTACTTGCTCGAGTATCCGACCGCTGTGCCGTCGGTGTTCACGGCATAGGCATAACTGCTCGCGAAGCCGTTGATGTCGGTGCCCAGAATGTTGTCCAGTTCGGTCGCGGCGGTGCCCGAGGCATCCCACCTGACCGCACGCTCGCCAACGTACGTGCCGTCGGAGTATTTCCAGGCGTAACCGACGGCCGTACCGCTGGAGTTCAGCGCGAAGGCGCGGCTGTTTGTGTTGCCGCTGGCGCTGGTGCCGAGGTTGCCCAGTTCGGTTGCGACCGTGTCCGAGGCGGTCCACCGCACGGCGCGGTCGCCCTGGATTGCGCCGCCGACGTACTTTCTCGCGTACCCGACGATCGTGCCCGCGTCGTTGATCGCGTGGGCGGCGGTGCTCGAGACCCCGGTACCGCTGGTACCGAGGTTGCCCAGTTCAGTCGCGGCAGTCCCGGAGGCGTTCCAACGAACTGCGCGGGAACCCAGGGACGTGTTCCCATTGAACTTGTTCGCGAAACCCACCGCGGTGCCGTCGGCGTTCAAGGCGTACGCGATGCTGCTCGTGCTGCCACTCGCGTTGGTGCCGAGGTTGCCCAACTCGGTCGCGTTATTGCTGAAGGCGTTCAGACGCACGGCTCGGGTGCCGAGGGACGTGTTGCCGTTGAACTTGGTCGTTGAACCGACACCGATGCCGCTGCCCGCGGTGATGCCCGGCACGAAGCTTGGCAGGAACGGCGACTGAAAACCCGTGCCGGTGGTGCTGTCGTACGTCAGCCCGCCGAAGATCGGAGCGCCTTGCGCACCCGCAGCGGCCGCCAGAAGTGTCATCCCCGCGACGCAGGTCAGAAACTCAATGTGATACCTCGCTGATTTCGCAGCCATGAACACTGTCCTTTCTTGTGGCTCGCGTTCGGTTGAGAACGGGGCCCGTGATAAGAGATGACCGAGACCGGTCCGCTGAGGATGGTCAACCAACGACGGTTGGTGCCGTGACAAACTCGACGGCCTGCTCGGAGTGGCGAAGGTGGTTCCCGGTCAACCTGCGCCACGAGCGAGCGCCGGATTCCGACCTTCCCGTTGAGATGAGAGAAGTGTACGATTGTTTCAGTAATGAACAACGTAAATCACTTTGTTTTCAGGTCAGAACTTACCCGCTCAAACGTTGCTCATTCGCTGAGTTCTTTAGGTGTTGTCCCGCGTGATATGAATGAAAACCCATGACTCATCGAGAAAACCGGGAGTCTCCGAGATGGAAGTCATCCACTCCGCGCCGACTTCGTCGACATCATCGGAGTTTTTCAACCGTTGGCAGATTCGCGTTCATGTCGTCGTCGCCGCTGCGCTGAGCGCTGACCCGCTCGCATCCGCACAACACCAACGCAAAGGCGCGGAGTGCTCGTTGCTCCGGGCCTTTGCGGCTTACCCAATGACGATTTGAGGCTGGTCAGCCCAGGTGCTTCGGATCCGCGTTCACGCGGGCGATCAGCTCGGCAAAGGCGGCTTCGCGCGTCGGTTCATCCGCGAAGCGCTGCCAGTGCTCGCGTTGGCTCAGGTCGCTGGTGCTCTCGCACAGGCCAAAGGCCACCCACGCGAGCGAGGCGAGGTGGAATGCGTACGACTCTTTCGCATGACGAAGCAGCTTGAGCACCCCCAGCTTCAACTTCTCGCTCGCGGGCAGGTTCCACTCCACGTGGTCCATCGCCCGGCTCAGCGTCGCCATGTCCTCTCGGCCGGCTTTCAGCATCGCCAGGACCAAGTCGGTCAGGTCCAACTCATGCCCGAGTTCTTTCAACTCTTCACCCGCTTGGAGCCGGGTGTTCAGCGGCAGCGCACCATCGTTGAGCATGCGTCGGAGCGCGTTGAACGATCCGTCGTCGTTCACTTCTCGCGGCGATGCCGACCCGTCGACCGCGGCGCGTTGTTGCTCGATGAAGGCGATGGCCGCGAGCGCTTCCGCATCGCGCCAGTCGTTTCGCCCCTGAAGTATCGCCCGCACGGACTTCAACTCCTCCGCGTTCATCTCGCGAAGTGCGGCCAGGTCGTACCCCGTCCCGTCGCGCCAGGCATCGAGCCCGATGGTCATGCTGTCGCGGAAGCGTTCGAAAGCCGACGGCATGCTCATATCGGCTCCTTGAAGACGATCGTCTCGCCGCGTTCGTACGCGCCGAGCACTTCCAGGGCCTTCGCACGCCGGGGCGTGTCGGGCTTGGCCTCGATGGCTTTCCGCAGCGCCGGCGCAAGTTCTTTCAGGCGGGGCGAATCGAACCGCTGCGCCGCCATGAGTTGACTTTGCATCATGCCGCCGAGGCTCAACTGTGTCGGCTGGTCGTACATCTCCGGCGCCGCTTCGATGTTCTCGATCAGCCGCCGGCACGAGATCACCAGCCCCTCAACCCACGCGTGGTCCGGCTTGGGCGATTCGCTGATGAACCCGGTTGCGTAGATGCGTTTCCACGGGTCGGTATCGCTGAGCACTTCTTCGAGCCTGCGAGTCAGACCGGGCAGCGCCGAGATGCGCTCATACGCCCGCACGCGGTGCGCATCGCTGCGCACGATGCTCGTGTGGTCAAAGAACGCTGCCAGCGGCGAATCGTCGGGCAACGCCTCCAGTTCCTTCGCCGCCTTCTCGTGAAACTCGCGCTGCTCGCGATCAAACCGCTGCTGCATCTCGCGGTCGCGTTCAACCGTCAGCCGCTCGTTCTCCAGCGTGCGGTGCATGTACCGAAACCCGTGGTACACCGCCGCCGCGAATCCAACCCCGCCGAAGAGCGCCAGCACAGCGCCCACACCCCGCAGCCCGGCGGCATGCTCGATGCTCCCCGATTCGCGCCACAGCGCACTGAGCACCACCACCATCAAAACCCCCGGCACAACCGTCGCGCCGAAGTTCGCAACCATCGGCACCCACTTCGCCCCGCGATCGGCCCAGTACGCCCAGCACGCCATCCCAAGCACGCCCAGCCCGATGATCACCACCGCCGCGATGAGCATCGCCAGCCCGATTGAGCCGTGGACCCACGCCATCCCGCCGCGCAGAGCACCGATCACCCCCGCCAGCAGTGCGCAGACCCACCCGGCGATCCCTACAAAGAAGACCAACGCCAGACCCATCGCATCCGCACCGCTGGGCGGTCGCTTGAAGTACCAGCCGCACGACAGCCCCAGCGCCAGCACGCTGAGCCCGAACCCGCACAACAGCAACGAACCAAAGAACGAGATGATCATGGCACGCTCGCAACATCGCCCGCCTACCACTTGCGGCCATCACGACACCCGTATCGGCGCCTTGAACGCAGACAATGCTGTATCCGAGCCGCTCGGTGAGCTCTTTCATGATGTGGTCTTGCGACCCGACCGCGACGCTTTGCGGGGCAACGACACGGCTTTCTTCGTGTCACTCTCCGCGAGTCGGAACTCCACCGCAGCTTTCAGCAGCTTCAAGCCCGTTGCTCGCGGCAATGATGAAAGTCTCAAGTGCGTGCAGCCCGCCGCTCCCCATGCGCCGTTCGCGGCCCGAGCGGCTAACGAATCATCACGAAGCACACGCTCCTGCTCCTTCTGCGGAAGGCGCAGCATGACCCACCCCTCATCCGGAGATTCAAGCGAGGCGAAGATCTTGCCCGCACCGGCACCAACTCGAAAGTCAGCCCGCCCCATGTGCGAGCCCTCTCGCACGCCCGCAAATGAGAGCGCCAAGCTGCGGAAAATCTCGTCTGTCATGCAGCACGCTTCGACCTTTGATCGGGCTGGAACCGCTGCCGACTCAAACGCGACTTTGTGCGATCAGCGCTTCTCGATCGGCGCGTACGCAACCGCGTGCGGGCCGATGTACGCCGCCGCCGGGCGGAAGAGCCGGTTATCCGCGAGCTGTTCCAGACAGTGCGCCGCCCACCCGCTGACCCGGCTCATCGCGAACATGGGCGTGAAGAGGTCCAGCTTCAGCCCGATGGAGTGGTACGTCGTCGCGGAATAGAAGTCGACGTTGGGGTAGATCCCCTTGCTGCCCACTTCGCGAGCCATGATCTGCTCGATCTTGCTCGACATCTCGTAGAGCTTCAGGTTCCCCGTGTCCGCCGCGATCTGCTTGCTGAAGGTCTTCAGGAACGTCGCCCGCGGGTCGATGGTCTTGTACACCCGGTGCCCGAAGCCCATGATCCGCTCTTTCCGCTTCAAGCGATCCATGATGTACGGCTCGATCACCTCCATCGCGTCCTTGCCCTGCTCCTTCGCCAGCTTCTCGATCTCCCCCAGCATCTCCATCACTTCCTCGTTCGCCCCGCCGTGCAAGGGCCCACGCAGCGAGCCGATCGCCCCCGTAATCGCCGAGTACATGTCGCTCAGCGTGCTGATGATCACCCGCGCGGTGAACGTCGAGTTGTTCAGCCCGTGGTCCGCGTGCAAAATCATGCAGATGTCAAACGCCCGCACCATCGCCGGCGTCGGCTCCTTGCCGTTCAGCATGTACAAAAAGTTCGCCGCGAACGAAAGATCCTTCCGCGGGTGAACCAGCGGCAACCCGCGCCGGTACCGATCAAAGTACGCAATCAACGTCGGCACGTGCCCCAGAATGTTCAGCGCCTTCCGCCGCGCCGAGGGCAAATCCACCTTGTTCGGCTCAAGATCGTGCATCGACAGCGCGCTGACCATCGTCCGCAAAACGTGCATCGGCTGCGCACTCGTCGGCAGCGCCACCAGCCGCTGCTCCATCCCCGGCGGCAGCTCGTACCGATCCCTCAACATCCCCGTGAACTCGTCCAGTTCCGCCTTGTTGGGCAACCGGTTGTTCCACAGCAAAAACACCGTCTCTTCAAACGTGCTGTTCCGCGCCAGGTCGTCGATGGCAATCCCGACGTACTCAAGAATGCCCTTTTCCCCGTCAATGAACGAGGACTTGGTTTCCGCCGCGACGATCCCTTCAAGACCTTTAACAGCAAGCGCCATGGCAACTGAATCCTTCGACGATGGTGTGGGTGGTGGTGGGTGAAAAGTGGGGGGCAGTGGGGGGGTATTGCGTTCGCGATCGTCAGAAAATCAACCATCACGCGGGCAGACCCGCATGAAGCGGCAGTATAGCGCACGCCCCACGCCGCGGATACCCGCCGCACCAAGCCCCGCCATCCCGCCCGCCATCGATCAACCCGCGATCCCGCTCCATTCCCCACCCGCTCCCGCCATTGACGCCAATCGATAAACTCCCGCCGTGATCCCCCTGGGAACCGACCAAGTCCGCAGCCGATTTCCGTTCGTCACGCTGACGATCCTGCTCGCCTGCGCCGCCCTCTACCTCTACGACTCCACGTCCCAGCTCAACAACCCCGACGCCAAGCCCTGGTCCTTTGACTTCTGGGTGAGCCAAACCTCCCCCTGGTACACCTTCCTCACCACCGCCTTCTTCCACGCCGACCTGCTCCACCTCGCCTCGAACATGGTCATCCTCATCGCCCTCGGCTCAGCCCTTGAAAGCCGCCTGGGTCACATTTCCTACTCCGTCCTCTACCTCCTCGGCGCCGTCGCCGCCAGCTTCGCCCACATCCTCACCACCTCCGACCCCGCCCTCGGCGCCTCCGGCGCGGTTGCCGCCGTGTGCGCCTGCTTCATGGTCATCATGCCCCGCACCCGCATCCGCACCCTCATGTTCTACGGGCTCATCTCCATCATCGAACTCCCTGCATGGTTCTACGTCGGCCTCTTCATCATCCTCGACATCCTCCACGCCACCACCGGCTGGGGCGGCAACATCGCCTACACCGCTCACCTCGGCGGCGCCGCCCTCGGCATCCTCTTCGGCTTCATCGGCATCGCCACAGGTCTCATCACCCGCGACCACACCGACCTGCTCTCCGCCATCCACCGCGCCCGCCGCCGGGCCGAGTTCAAAGCCCTCACGCGTGACGTCGAGCGCCAAACCGCCCAGCGCGCCGCCCTCGCGTCGTCAACCCCCATCGCCGATCCGCAGCTTGCCGAGCTCCGCTCCAGCATCTCCGCCCTCGTCGCGCAGGACAAACTCGACCAAGCCGCCGAGAGCTACATCGAGCTGCTGAAGCGCTACCCCGAACCCTCGCGCACGCGGGTTCTTTCCGCGAAAGCCCAGCTCGCCGTCGCGAACCAGCTCTACCTCACGCAGCGTTACGCCCACGCTATCGACGCGTACGAGGGCTACGCCGAGCTCTACACCACCGAGCCCGACGAGCCGCGTGTCCGCGTGCTGATCGCCACCATCGCGATGCGCCAGCTCAACGACCCCTCCCGCGCCCAGCGCGCCCTCAAGGCCATCCGCCGCGAGCTCAGCGATCCGCAGCAGCACGCCCTCGCCGCCCAACTCGCCGAGGAAGTCCGCACCGCCCTCGCCGCCACCAAAGCCGCAGCCGAAGCCGCTCCTTCACCAACACCCCCGCAAAGCCCGCGCTGATCAACGCTCATCGAACCGACAGCTTCAGCGCCGCCGCGATCCGCTCAACGACCTGAGCGGGTGTGAGCCCCTCAACCTCCACCACCGCGCCCCACCGCGTCGCCATGCTGCGATACACCGGATCGCGCGCCGCGTACAACCGCTCCACCTCGTCCACCACCCCCGCGCCCGTCAAGCTCGGCCGCGTCGTCAAATCCGTCATCATCAGCCGTTCTTTCAGCACCGCCGGGCGAGCGTGCAGATACACCAATCTCAATGTCCCCTGTGCCGCATATTCCTCAAGAAGAGCCCGAGCCGCCTGGAACATCGCCGTCCCACCGCCGAGCGCCACCACACCCGCACCGTCCTTCATCTCCTCCAGCACCGCCCGCAGCGCCTCCGCCTCGCCCGTGCGAAACGCCGCCTCACCGAGCGTCCGCAGCGCCTCGCCGCACGAAGCGAACTTCAGCACCGCCGCCGTGCGATCATCGAGATCAACGCACTTCACACCCATCCCCAACTGAGCGCTCAGTTCCGCCGCCAGCAAACCCGCAACCGTGCTCTTCCCGCTGGCCCGAAGGCCCATCAGCCCGACGACCACGCCATCGCGCGCCCGTGAACGCTGAGCGCTCACGCCGGCACCTCTTCCCGATCCGCCTCAACGGAACCGCCAGCGGTCACCGTGATCTTCGCGTCAACCTCAACCGACCGCGGCCGCGCAACCACGTCGCTCTCACCGACGCCCACACCACCCTCGCTCCCGCGCACCGGGATCCACCCTGTCGGCTCAAACGGTGCACTGACCGTCAACCCATACCCCGCGCCCGCGTGCAACTCCGCCGCGATCTCAGGCCTGTTGCACTCGCGCGAAAGGTGGATCAACACCACATGATCGCGAGGCCCAATCGCCCGCACCGCCTGCAGGCACTGCCCGTTGGAGAGGTGCCCCCGCCCACCCATGATCCGCTTCTTGAGAAACTCAGGCCGCGTGCTGCTCACCTGCATCTTCGGGCAATAGTTCGACTCGATCGCCAGCACACTTACCCCGCGCAGGTGCGCCACCAGCTCCTCAGTCACGCGCCCAAGGTCCGTCGCGTACCCGATGGTCCCCGCCCCATCCGTCCCCGTCCCCCATCCCGGCAGCGTCAGCCGAAACGCCGCCGCCCCCAGCGCATCGTGAAACTGCATCGTCGGCTGCACCCCAAGCCCCAGCCGCGTGCGAAAGTACCCGCTGAAAGTGTGAAGCCGCCCGCCCGCCGGCGCACCCACGCCCATCCGCTCCGCCTGTCTCCCCCAACTCCGCGGCAGGAACACCTCGCACCCCTCGGGCAACGCCGTAGCTCCTTCACCGCACCACCCCGGGTTGCAGTGATCGTTATCCAGGTGCGTCAGCAGCACCGCCGACACCTCGCTCATCGAGACACCCACCCGCGCCAGCCGCGCCGCCGTCATGCGTGGTGACAGCCCCAGATCGATCAACACCACCGACCGCGCCGCCGGGTTCTTTGAACTCGCAAAGCTCACCACCGTGCAGTTGCCCGTCGAGCCCGAGCCCAGCACCGCCAGAGCGCCCGCACCCGCAACCTTCAGCCCCGCTCGCGTGCTGTCCTCGATGAGCATGCTTCGCCCTCGCCGCAACCCGGACCAACCGCACACACCACGCACCACGCCATCCGTCAGCAACCACCCACGACAACCCGCGCTGCGACAACCGATCACACCACCACGCCGTCATCATCATCGCCATCACCGCCGCGCTGCGACGAGCGGAACCGCGCCGTCGACCGCTTGCACGTGGCATAAAACTCCGCCATCTCCATCACCGCCGGGCTCTTCTCGCCCAGCCTCCTCAAAATCTCGATCGTCTTCGGCAGCGGCAAGTTGGGCTTGATCGCCTCTCGGAACGCCGCCCTCACCAGCGTGATCTCATCACGCGACATCCCGCTCCGCCTCATCCCCACCAGGTTCAACCCCGCCAGATCATTCCGTCCCCACACCACCGTAAACGGCGGCACCTCCGCCGAGATCGGCGTCACCCCCGACACAAACGCCAGCCGCCCCACGCGGCAGAACTGGTGAATCGCCGCCCCGCCGCCCACCGTGCACCGCTCGTGCAACTCCGCATGCCCGCCGATCGCCGTGTTGTTCACCATCACCACGTGATTCTGCACGATCGCATCGTGCCCCACGTGCGCGTTCACCATCAAAAAGCAGTTGTCACCTACCGTCGTTGCCCGCGGCTTCCCGTTGCTCGCCGCGTGCACCGTCACATGCTCCCGGATGATGCACTTGCTCCCGATCTTCACACCCAGCGTCCCGCCCTTGCTGTCAAACTTCACGTCCTGCGGCTCAAAACCCAGGCACGCAAACGGATACACCACCGTCCCCGCCCCAATCTCAATCGGCCCACGCAACTGCACGCTCGCGATGAGCTTTACCCCAGCCCCAAGCGAAACCACCCCGCGCGTGCCATCAATCACGCACCCGGGCCCAACCTCAACCCCGTCCCCAAACACCACGTCGCCCAGAACAATCGCCGATGGATGAATCATGCCAACCTTCACTCTTTCTCGATTCGCCCCGCCATGAACGTGCACTCAACCAGGGTCAACACCTCGAAACCACTTCACACGCCCGCATCCCAGCTCTTCCCACTCGCGACGCGCGACTCGCAACTCGCGACTCTGCCCCCTCAAGCCTCATCCAGCAACGCCACCGTCGTGAACGGCTTGCCCGCCAGCATCTCCAGCGAAGCCCCGCCGCCCGTCGACACGTGGCTGAACTTGCTCGCCAGACCAAACTCTTCCGCCGCCGCCGCACTATCGCCCCCGCCGACGATCGACGTCGCGCCCTTCCCCGTCGCGTCCACAATCGCGTTTGCAACCACCTGCGTCCCCGTGCGGAACAGCGGCCACTCAAACACGCCCATCGGCCCGTTCCACACGATCGTCTTCGCCGCACGAAGCACCGCCGCGTAGTTCCCCTGCGTCTTCGGCCCGATATCCAGCCCCATGAACCCGTCCTTGATCACCTCGCCGAAGATCTCAACCGACCCGCCACTCTCCGTAAACTCCGTCGCGCACACGTGATCGACAGGCAGGTGCAGCTCACACTTCAGGTTCGCCGCCTGATCCAGCATCTTCTTCGCGTGCTCAAGATGGCTCTCCTCCACCCGGCTCGAGCCCACCTTCCGCCCCAGCGCCTTCAAGAACGTATAAGCCATCGCCCCACCCACAATGATCGCGCTCGCCCGCGGCAGCAGATTCTCAATCAGCGAAATCTTGTCCGAAACCTTCGCCCCGCCCAGCACCACCACAAACGGCTTGCTCGGGGTCCGCAGCGCATCGCCCAGATACTTCAGTTCCTTCTGCAGCAGCAGCCCCGCCACACAGCTCTTCCCCTGCGCCTTCATCGCCTTCGGCACCGCGAACATGCTCCCGTCCTCACGGTGCGCCGTTCCGAACGCATCGTTGCAGTACATATCCCCGTACCCCGCGAGCTTCTCGGCATACGCCGCCTCGCCCTTCTTCTCACCCTTCGCAAACCGAACATTCTCCAGCAGCACCACCTCGCCGCCCTTGGCACCCTTCGCCGCCGCCTCCGCCGCCGCGTCGGTCAGATCGTTCGACGGGAACTTCACCTCTTTGCCCAGCAGTTCGCCAAGCCGCGCCGCCACGGGCTTCAGCGTGTACTCAGCCTCAAACCCCTTCCCCTCCGGGCGCCCAAGGTGCGACATCAACACCGCCGCCCCGCCGCGATCGATCACGCTCTTGATCGTCGGCAGCGCCTCGCGGATCCGCCGATCATCCCCGATCACGCCCCCCTCGATCGGCACGTTGAAGTCCACACGGATCAGAACCCGCTTCCCCGAAACCTCCGCCTGCGTGATGCTCTTCTTCGCCATGATCTTCACCCTCGCGATAAGGCGTGCACGCACGCCGACAAAGTCCAAATCCGCGGCCATCAACCCAGCCCAAGCCCACGCCCGGACCGATCAACACCGAACTCCGCATCGTAGCCAAAAACAAACCCGCGGGGCACCAAACCCCGCGGGAGAAAATCGTCTTCATTTGTCCGTCTTGTTCTCACCGTCGATCACGACCCACGCCCTACATCACTTCGCCGGCATAAACGCAATCGAAATCCCGATGCTGATGGCCATCATGATCCCGCCCGCCGCAACGCCCGTCAGCAACCCGGGCTTCCAGTCCACCCCGGTCTGCGTCTTGAAAATCACCCCGCACGTCAGCGCCGCCAACGCCCCCGCCAAATACCAGCCGTTCGAGCCCCATCCCAGAACCATCGAGAACAAAATACTCGAAAGCACGAACACGAGCCAAGTCACGAACATGTACTTCGCGCCCGAGCTCCATTCGATCTGTTCTTTCGCGATCATCCCCGCGAAGATCACCAGCACAAAGCCGCCGATCCCGCAGATCAGCATCCCGATAAGCACCAGAAAGAACAGCCCAATAAGCCCGCCGATCATGCGTCCCTCCCGTCCGAACAGGTCTCGAAAACTCTACTCACGCCTGCACGATCCGCCCGATCGCCGCACGCACCGTCGGCAGCCCGTTCACCGACAACTGCTCGCGCAACTGCCGCAGCTTCGTCTGCACCGACGCGTCGTACAGCTTGTCGCCGACCTGCAGACGAATGCCCCCGATCATCGCCGGGTTCGTGTACGCCTTGATCACCGGGTCCCCGCTGACCATCTTCGCCTTCAGCCGCTCGCGAAGGTTCGCGATCTCACCCTCGCTGAGCGCCTTCGCCGTCGTCACGGTGACGTCCACACGGCCCGCCGCCGCCTCGACGATCTCACGCAACGCCGCCGAAATCCCCGGCAGCCGCGGCAGCCGCTCGTTCTCCGCCAGCACCAGCAGGAAGTTCAGCGTCATCTCCTGACACTTCCCCGCAAGGACCGTCTTCAGCGACTGCTGCTTCTGCTTCGCCGGGATGATCCGGCTGGAAAGAAACTCGCCGAACCGCGCATCACGATGCGCCAGTTCCACCAACGCGTTCACCTCGTCCGTCACTGTCCGGACAAGCTCCGCGCCACCCTTCTTCAGCGCCAGATCGTGCAGGCTCACCGCGTAAACCTCGCACAAAGCATCCGGCGGCGTATCAATCATCGGCATCGTTGCTTCCTCGGTCGCACGGCTCTGAACAGCCGTGATTCTTGACTTCTGGTGGCACGGCTCTCCAGAGCCGTGCGCCTTCCGCCTTCAGAGAGCACGCCTCTCCAGAGCCGTGCGTCTCCCCCTTCCTCCCGCCTTCAACTCACTTGAAGCTCGAAATCGCCTCGAGCGTGAACTTCTCCGCGTCCGCACCGTTCACCTCGCGCTGCAGAATCCGCCCCGCGACCATCGTCGCGATCCCCGAGGTCTGCGAATAAATCTCCGCCAGCGCCTGCTTCTTCGCCGCGTCGATCTCCCGCATCACCTTGTCCTTCTCCATCGCCATCTGCGCCTCGGCCTTCGCCTTCATCTCCACAAGCTGCGCCTGCTGCTGCGCCTTCGCTTCCTGGATCATCGCCTGCGCCTTCGCGTTCGCCTCAGCAAGGTTCTTCTGGTACATCTCCAGCGCCGCCTTCGCCTGCGCCCGAGCATTCTCCGCCGCCTCGATCTCCGAGCGAATCTTCGCCTCACGCTCCGCAAGACCCTTGCTGATCTTCGGCCAGACCAACACCGCCAGAACGATGAAGCAGATCAGAAACACGCCAACCGCAGCGAACGCGGTCATCAAACCCTCGTTCAACGTCGGGATCGGCCCCGGCGCAGAATGCCCTTCGCCGCTGCCAGCCGCCAGCGCCGTCGAAGAAACCATCGCCATCACCAGACCCACAACAGTCGTGCTCATCTTCATCGCTCAACCCTTCTGTTCGAGGCTCCGTGCCCCGCTTGAATTCTTGACCATCTCTGCCAACCTCGCGGCCAACACCCGCGAGCCGAAAAGCCCGTGCGCCCCATTCAAGGGACGCCGCGGGTGATCAATCTTCCGAGCGATTACTTCGCGAGGAACGCCGCGAGAACCGCGAACAGCGTCGCACCTTCCACGAACGCCGCCGTCAGAATCATGTTCGGGCCGATCTTGCCCGCAGCCTCGGGCTGACGAGCGATCGACTCAACCGCGCCCTTGCCGATCAGGCCGATGCCGATGCCGCCACCCAGAACGGCGATGCCGCCGCCGATGACAGCCAGACCCTTGCCCATCGTCGAGCCGACCGGGTTTTCCGCCACCTGAGCGAACAGGGGAGAAGCGGTCGCGGCCACGGCCAGAGCGGAGATCACAAACTTGTTCATAAAAACCCTTTCTTTCGAAAAAACACGCACGAGTCAACCAGCAGACCCGGGCAAGTCCATGCCGGACAAGCCCGAAGATGAGGCCCGTCTTCACGCGTGCGCGTGCTCGTGGCCGTGATGCTCATCATGCTCGTGGTCATGATGGGCAAGCTGTGAGATGAACACCGTCGTCAGGAACATGAACACAAACGCCTGGAGCGTCGCAACAAACACCTCCAGGAAGAAGATCGCAATCGCACCCGCACCGGCGCCCAGCAACGCGACAAGGCTCAGACCGAACGAACCTTGCTGAGCCCCCAAAATCGTCGCCAGCGCCGTGCCGATGAACCCCAACAGCGTCGCCAAAAGGATGTGACCCGCCGTCATGTTCGCAAACAAACGAATCGCCAGCGCGAAGGGCTTCACAAACGTCCCGACAATCTCCACCGGCACAATGATCGGCCAGATAAACCACGGCGCCCCGCCCGTGAGGTGATGCACATACCCGCCCACACCCAGCTCGCGAATCCCCGCGAAGTTGATCACCAGGAACGAGATCACCGCCAGAACCGCCGTCACAAACAGCGACTGCGTCGCTGTCCCGCCCACAACCGCAAGGTGATTCTCTTTCAAATAGCCCGACGCGATGTGCTGCAGATCGAGCAGCGGAATCATCCCCAGCAGGTTGTTCACCCAGATAAAGAAGAACAGGGTCCACAAGAACGGCATCATCTTGTCCGTGCGAGATCCGAGCAGCGGACGAACGACTTCATCACGCAGGTAGATACACAGAACCTCGATCATGTGCGCCAACCGGTTCCGCGTCACATAGCGCGAGCTTCCCTCGCTCTCCGGACCCGTGTCGATCTTCGAAGCAATCCACGGCCCCAAGATGCACAAGATCAGCCCCGACAGCACCAGGTTCCCGATGTGTCCGGACCACAGCCACAGGTCCTTGATGCCGAACAACTCGCCCACAACAAACTTGTGGTTCGCCACGTGCGCAACCGGATCCCCTGCCCCCAGCACCAACGTTGTCAGGTCAAGGCTCATCTTCACTGCACTCCGGGTGTAGCCGAGGCCTTCTCAAGCATCGACCACCGCCGCAAAATCAACGTTTCTACGCACAAAGCCGACATCGCCGACACCAGCAACGCCGTCACAAACGGGCTCCGCGCCGGCTCAACCGACGACACCACCACCATCGCCCCACCAAGCGTTCCAAACATCCTGACAAATGAAAACGCCAGAACCCCCGTCCCCAGGTTCGGCTCCGACGTATTCAAAACCGACTTCATCACCACCACCGCCAAAACCCCGCTCCCCAAAACCACCGCACCCGCCAGTAACCCCGCCTTGATCGCCGACTCCAACTCCCCCTCACCCCCGCCGTTCATCATCGGCCCCAACGCCACAAACCCCACCCCAAGCAGGCACGCACCCACCAGCACGCCGAACAGGCGTGCAACAGGCAGCGGCGGGATGGGCGGATGCGATGCAGCCATGCGTCATTCCCTAGAGAGGGCCAACAGTAGGCCCCTCAACCCCACACCCCCCCCCCCCCCACCCCCCACCCCCCTCCCCCCCCCCCCCCTCTTCTCCCCCTTCCTCTCTCACCCCCTCCTCCTCTCCACCTCCAACATCCCCACCCCACACCACGCTCCCCCCCCCGCCCCACCCATGACCACCCAGCCAGACCACCCACCCGTCCCACCGCCCCCCACACCACCAGCCTCGCACCCCCCCCACCTGCCCCGCA
>JACVCS010000073.1 GCA_016741915.1 Phycisphaerales bacterium
GATGGGGGGGATGCACGCGGGCCGGGTGGGGACGAGTCTGCTGAAGGCGGCGGGTGTGGAGGAGTTGGCGGGTGAGACGGTTGAGCGGTATGTTGAGATTGCCTCGGGCCTGGCGCGGGATGTGGAGCGGCTGCGCGGGTATCACGCGGGGCTCAGGGCGCGGGTGAGGAACTCGGCGTTGTGCGATGCGCGGTCGTTCGGTGTGCGATTCAGTTCGGCGGTGTGGAACGTGTGGACGGAAGCTCTGAGCGGGGCGGCGGGCGCGAAGGGAGATGCGTAATCGCGTGGCGGTCTCCGCGGGCATCGTGAAGCAGTTCCAGCAGGCAATGAGCCTGGAACGCTTTGCACAGGCGCGGACGCTGGCGGAGCAGGCCCTCGCCGCGAGCCCGGACGATGCGGTGGCGCACGACATGGTGCGCTCGGCCCTGGTTGGCCTTTCGATGTACGAGGCGGCGCTGGGCAGCGCGCGGCGCGTTACGGAACTGTTGCCCATGCACGCGGGGGGATGGTCGAGCTACGGCGCGATCCTGGGTGTGCTGGAGCGTGAAGGGGCGGCGGCGGCGTTCGCGCGGGCGGTTGAGCTTGAGCCCGAGCAGGTGGGGTTTCGGCTCGAACTGATCACCGCCCTGCTGAACGCGCGAAGGCTGGCGGAGGCGGAGGCGGCGTGTCGGTTGGCGTTGGAACGCTGGCCGGGCGAGACCGGGCTGGTCTTTCGACTGGCGGCAGCGCTCTCGGAGCAAGGCCGCCCCGGCGACGCGGCGGCGGAACTCGGCGCAGCGCTCTTCAAGGACCCCGCGAACCTGCACCTGGCGATGACGATGTGCGCCAACAGCAACTACGCGTGGTGCGAGGATCAAGCGGCGAACATCGCTCGGCACAAGAACTTCGGGCGGCTGGTGATGCTGGCCGACCCGCGCACGCCCATGAAGCACGCCAAGCCCAAGATGGGCGGCGCGATGCCGACGGGCTTGAAGGCGGGCGGACGCGGCAAGGACGGGCGGCTGCGGGTGGGGTTCTTATCGTCGGACTTTCGGGCGCACTCGGTGGCGTGGTTTATCGAGCCGGTGCTGATGCATCTCGATCGGTCGAAGTTCGAAGTGATCGCATACAGCAGCGACCCGCGCGAGGACGAGGTGACGCGGAGGTTGCAGCGGGCGGTTGCGCTCGGGCCCATGGCGGAGAAGAGCGAGGAGGGTGCGGGCGCGAACGCGGGGGGTGTGGGGGGTACGGGCGGTGGAGGAAACGCGGTGAAGGGCTGGCGGCGCGTGGCGATGATGGACGGCTATCGCGCGGCGAAGTTGATCGTGGACGACCGCGTGGACGTGCTGGTTGAACTGAACGGGCTCACGGCGGGCGGGCGATGGGATCTGCTTCGGTTGAAGCCGGCACCGATCCAGATCACGTACTGCGGGTACCCGAACACCACGGGCATCCCGTCGGTGGACTACCGCGTGGTGGACTCGGCAACGGACCCGGTTGAAGAAGGCGATCCGGCGCAGAAAGCGTGCGTGGAGAAACTCATCAGGCTCGATCCGTGCTTCTTGTGCTATCGCCCGGCGAGTTCGACGGTGATGGGTTTAAGCCGGGGCGAGTGCGGGCGCGGGGTTGATTCGGGCGCGGTGGTCTTCGGGAGTTTCAACAACCTGACGAAGGTCAGCGACGTGTGCCTGTCGGCGTGGGGGCGCGTGCTGCGCGAAGTCGCGGGCTCGACGCTGGTGATCAAGAGCCCGGCGCTGGCGGATGAATCGGTGCGGGCGCTCAGCGAGAAGCGCCTCGCGACTGCGGGTGTGGATCTGTCGCGTGTGCGGCTGCTTGGCGGGGAGAAGAGCACCGCGGAGCATCTGGGGCGATACCGCGAGATCGATATCGCGCTCGATACGTTCCCGTACGCGGGGACGACCACCACGTGCGAGGCGCTGGTGATGGGCGTGCCGGTGGTGTGCTTGTGCCGAGCGTTTGGCAAGGGCGGTTCGCACGCGGAGCGGGTGGGTGCGTCGCTGCTGCGGTGTGTGGGGCTGGAGGATCTGGCCGCGGGGAGCATCGACGAGTTCGTGCAACGGGCGGCGGACCTTGCGCGGGATACGCAGAAACTGGAAGAACTGCACCGGACACTCCGCGGGAGACTCATGGGCTCGGCGCTGTGCGACGGGCCGGGGCACGCACGCCGGTTCGGCGAGGCAATCGTGCAGGCGTGGAACTCGTTGGCGGGGTCGTGAGTGGGAGATTCACAAAGAGGACGCAGAGTATGCAGAGAAGACGAAAGTGAAGAGGATTTGCACGAAGGCGCAAAGACTCGAAGGAAGAGCGGGGCACCTTCTGCTATTGCCAAGAGCCGATTCCCGATGGCCTTCTCCCTCTGCCCGATGGTGTCTTCCATCACCCCGAGCATGCCTGATCAGTGATCGTGCTCGTCGTCCTCGTGCTCGTCTTCGTTGTCGTTCACGCTCGCTGGCTCTGCGCCCGGCGGCGGGGCTGGGCGGGCGTAGTTGTAATCGGGGTCGCGTTCGAGGCCCGTGACAGCCTGGCGGATGCACCGCCGGCAGATCAACGCGTCGTCAACGATCGGGCTCTGCCAGTACAGTTCCTCGCGTCGTTCAAGGCACATGGTACAGGCCGGGCCCTGCGCGGGGATGTCCTTCAGCGGGCCCTTCGTCCCCGGCACACCCATGGTCATGTGAACAACCGTCGTGTACGCGGCGTTCAGACAGTGCTTACACACCAGGCTGCCCTTGTGGCCTTCGATCATGGGGCGGTCTTCGCTCCAGGGCTGGTGGCAGAAGTCGCACTTGAAGTAGTCATTGCCGGAGGCGGTGGGGTCGTGCATGGCGAGCGAACGGTACGCTGGAATCAGGCTGTTCACTTGCCGATACAGAACGTGGAGAAGATCAGGCCGAGGGTTTCGTCGCGTTCGACCCGGCCTGTCAGCGGGGCCAGGGCGTCGAGGGCGGTGCGGAGCGTGTGGGCGATGAGCTCGGGGTGCTCAGCGGCGTCGTTCTGCGTCAGCTCTTCGTGGAGGTTGGCAAGAGCATTGGCGCAGGCAAAGAGGGCGGCGTGGTGCCGCGGGAGGAGATCGAGTGTCGAGCCCGTGTGCGAGCGGCTCCAGAGCGAATCAAAGATCGCGGAGCGGAGATGATCGAGGTTGTGCCCGGTCAGTGCGCACAGGGCGATGGTGCGCGGCTCGGCCGCGAGACGATCGTGCTCGGCGGCGTTGATCGCGAAGCCCGCGCGGTCAAGCTTGGTTTGCACGCGGATGATGCTCCGCGGGTTGATCGTGCTCGCCAGTGCGGCGGGCACGTCCGCGGGGTGGTCGATGCTGGAGCACCAGATGACCAGCGCCGCCTCGCGGGCGGCGTCGATGGCGCGGGCCTGCGCTCGGGCGAGGATCTCCGCGTGCGTTCGCGGCTCAGTGGGGTTGGTGCTTGCGGCGGCGGTTGAGAAGGCGATGTCGAGGCCCGGCGCGTCGGTCAGGGTGAGCGTGACCGAGCGGTTGCGCGGCGCGGCGTGGGCCTGAAGGGTCAGCGGCTCGCGGAGCAGGTCGCGGGTAGTCCCCGGGGCTTCGTCGGTGAGCGCGCGTGCCCGACCGAGCAGGGCGTTGAAGAGCGTGCTCTTCCCGGCCGAGGGCGGACCCAGCAGGAGCACCGAGGGCGGCGCATTCGCGGCAAGAGAAGCCTGCGAGATTGATTCACGGTGCTTCGCCGGTGAGATGCCCAGGTGCGCGTGCAGCTCGCGGAGGAGTGTTTGCAAGTCGTCGATGAGCTGCGGCGTGTCGATGCCGCGGACATCTTCTTGATCGGTGAAGTCGATGCCCGCTTCGACAAGGGCGAGCAGGCGCGAGAGCCGGGCGTGCCAATCGAGGCAGTGCGAGCCCAGGGAACCGGTGAGAACGGACTTGGCGCTGCGGAGCTGCGCGTCGGTGCTGGCGGCGATGAACGCGGCGAGTCCCTCCGCCTGCGCGAGCGTCAGGCGGCCAAGGGCGTACGCGCGGGCGGCGAACTCGCCCGGCTCGGCCCGACGCGTGTTCGGCTGCGCAAGGATCGTGCGAAGCACGCGAGAGACAAGAACCGGCGAGCCGGGAACGACGAGCTCGAGCGTCGCCTGACCCGTGAAGCTGGCGTTGGCGGGGAGGTTGATGATCAGAACGGGCAGGGACGGTTCACACAACGGCGGCAGGATGAAACGACCCGAAAAGGCGCCGCGGCGATCCAGATCGATCGGCTCGTTGGTCGACGTGCGGAGCAGCCCGGCCGCGACAAACGAGAGATCAGGTGCAGAAATGCGGATCAGCGCAGCGGCCGCGGCGGCCGGTCTATCGGCAAAGGTGGAGACCGCGGCGATGGCGTCGGAGAGGAGCATGATCAAATCAACAAATCAGCAAACGGCAAAGCAGCACAGTGGAAGACGAAGTTGCGCGGTGCGGTGTGCGCGCGGATTGGACCGGCGATGTCGTGACAAAGTGACAAAGTGGCAAAGTGACTGAGCGGCTTCTCAGATCGGTGATTCAACGGCTCGGGGGGGGAGCCGCGACGCTCGCGTTTGCCGGTTAGCCCTTTGCTGCTTTGCTGCTTTGCTGCGTTGGCGATCACTCACTTCCCCGGCCCGTACTTCTTCGGCGGGTTCTTCTTGCGGGCTTCGACCTCGCGCTGCTTCGCCTCGGCGAGTTCCTTCATCCGCGTGAAGAAGCCCGGCGGCTTCGGCGGCGGGGCGGGGATCTTGCCTTCCTTGATCAGACGCTTGCGCTCTTCCTCTTCCTTGTCCAGGCGTTCGACCTGCTTGCGGATCATCGACGACTCGACGATCCCCAGGGCGCTGTTCGCCAGGAAGTACAGCACCAGCGCGCTCGGCGCGTTGTACATGAACAGCGGGAAGATGAAGACGATCATGAACTTCATGATCTTCTGCTGCGACTGCATCTCGGGCGAGACTTCGGTCGTCGGCGGCGGGGTGAGGTACTTCTGCTGGGCCCAGAAGAGCACGCCCATGATGACGGGCAGCAGGTTGATGCCGTCGATCGGGCCCATCATCATGCTCAGCAGCGGGATGTTGATCGACGAGGGGAAGAGGATGAGGTGGTCCGGCTCGGAAAGGTCACCGAGGAAGGACCAGTTGGGGATGATGGATTGGAAGACCCCGAAGAACGCCGGGGTGTGGCGGAGCTCGAAGGTGAAGAAGATCATGGCGCTCAGGGCGATCCAGACGGGGGTCTGGAGGAACATGGGCAAGCAGCCCAACGCCCCGGCGTAGTTGACGTTCTCTTCCTTCATCAGCTTGGCCATCTCTTCGCGTAGCTTGGCCGGGTCGCTGGCGTACTTCTCTTGAAGCTTCTTCTGCTTGGGCGCGAGGGCGGCCATCTGCTTGCCGAACCGCTGGATCGACGTCTGCGACCACTTGGTGATCGGGTGCAGCAGTGTGCGGACGCACACCACCAGCAGGATGATCGCCAACGCCCAATCAAACACGACATAGTCGTGGAGCGTGCCCAGGAATGAGCGGAGGAAGCGGGCAAGCCACTGGAAGGTGCAGAAGCCGCAAGGCCCGCCGAAGGAGAAGACCACCAGCCCGTCGAGGTGCAGATCTTTCAGCAGCGGGTCGCGGTTGATGATCGAGGGGCTGATCGGCCCGGCATAGACGCCCATGCTGAAATCAGCGCTGGCGTCGGGCTTCACCACTTTGACGGGCGAGAAGAACCGCAGCGCCGACACGGCATTGGTCTGTATCTCACGCGCCGAAGAGCCGCCACGCCCCAGCACGACACGATCGACAGACTCAACACTGAGGATCGACTTGTCGGGCTTGCCCGTCGTCAGCGGCGGGTTGCGATCGCTGAGCGCATGAGCCGTCACCGAGAAGTACCGGCTCGTTAGCCCGACCCACGACAGCTTGATCCCCTCGGCCGTGGACTCGGCATTGGGCCAAAGGGCTTTGTCGCTCCACGAAAAGCCCATCCCGTCGGTCATGGTGCCCAGAACGTCCGCGTGGACAAGGCTGAAGCGCTCGGAAGCGACCCACTGCTGATCCGGGTTGATGGAAACTTGCGGGATCGAGCCGATGCGGAGCCGACGCGAATCGCCCCCATACCGCACAACGCCGGTGGGCAGGTCGATCGGGCCGTGCTGCATCCATTCGACCTGAAGCTCGCTCGTGGTGAGGTTCACGGCCCGCTGATCGAGGGTGATGTTGTAGGAGTTCGCGTCGATGCGTACGGAACGTTCAAGGCGAAGCACGGGCGTGCCCGCGGCATCGCGGACAATGGCCTGAAGTGTGATCGATTGATCGGTGGGGTTCTCGACGCGCTTGGCGAGGCTCCACGTGCCGGGCTCATCCAACCGCACAAACTGACCGGCCTTGCCGCCGATGCGAACGCCGATGACGGCGAAGGGCACAACCTGCCGCGTAACGGTCTGCCCCGCGGTGTTCACATACTGGAACGATTCGCGCCGCTGAAGAACTTCGTTGGCGGACTTCGGATCGATCGTCACACGCTGGCGCGCCAGCGCAACGGTCTCAAACCCGCCGCCATAGGGCGAGAAGGTGATCTCCATCGCGAAGGGGTTGACCTTTTCGTCAGGATCAAGGCTGCCCAGCGGCTTGATGGCCGACATCACCCCGGCGTCGGCGCTGATATCAGCACGAAGGCCCGTGAACGTCGGCGCGGGAGGCGTGGCTTGAGCCGGTGTGCTCGGCGTCGTCGCTGCCGCGGCTGGCGCGGCATTCGGCGCCGGTGTGCCGGTGGTTGAAGCTGAAGGCGTTGTTCCCCCGGCCGGTACATCGGCCTTCGCGGGCGTGCTCGGCGCGGAGTTCGACGTGGCGGCGGGCGACGAAGGCGTCGCGGGGGTCTTCGGTTTGGGCGTGAAGGCTTGCCACGCGATGACACCCACGCCCACGAAGAGCACGAGCGGGACGATGAGGCGGACGAAGGGGTTCTTGCCGGTAGCCATGGTGGGGAGTCGTCGTCGGGTGTTAAGCCCGGATTGGTTCGGGAGTGAAGGGACGGATGAACGTGAATGGAAAGGCGTTGACCGAATGCAAACCGCGCGGAAGTTCACCGGCCTTCGAAGAGTCGGTCGGCGAGCCAATCGCTCAGTTGCGGGATGGCCTTGATCTTCTTGGCGCAGGATTCAATGTCGTACGGAACACGGACGAACTGCACGCCGCCGAGCTCGCCGAGCTTGGGCTTATCACCCGCGGGCGAGGCGAGCGCCTCTTCGCCCGGGTAGTACACGATGGTGTAACTGGCGCGCGGATCAAGGTCGCGCGGCTGGCCCACAGAGCCGACGTTGATGATTGCCTTTTCGGACTCCATGAAGTTGTACGTCTGGTCCGTCAACTCGCCCGGCGGGTAAAAATCCGGCTCGTCAGTAAAGACGCCCGGCACGTGCGTGTGCCCAACAAAGCAGACCCGCGTGACACGCTCGAAAATCGTCGCGAGCTTGTCGGGCGAGGCCTGCACGTCGTCGGGGAAGATGTACTCGTTGATCGGGCGGCGGGGCGAGCCGTGGACGCACAGAACATGCAGGCGAGACTCCGGCGTCGGCGTGCGATCGACAACGCGCACGCGGAGCTTGCCCAGGAACTCGTAGCGCTCCCGGCGGAGCTGATCGTCGGGCTCCGCGTCGAGGGCTTCGCGGGTCCAGAACGCGGCCGACTCAGCCCCGGGGTTGAAGTTCGTCGGCTCGTAGAGCACGCCGAAGTCGTGGTTGCCCATCAGCGACCAGTCGCAGTTGTTGCGGATCAGGTCGACGCACAGCAGCGGGTCCGGGCCGTAGCCGATGATGTCGCCGAGGGAGATGATGCGGTTGACCCCGCGGGCGCGGATATCGGCCAGCACGGCCTGAAGGGCCTCGGCGTTGCCGTGGACGTCGCTGAGAATGGCGGTGGGCACGGGGAGTGTTTCCGAGAGAACCAAGGGGGCAGACAATGACCGCGCCCGCGACAGGCGGGTTCGGGGTCGTGAAGGGTTGATGATACCCAACACCGGGGCCGGAACGCGGGTCTGCCAACTCGGCATCCCCCGCTCTCTTTGGGCGGGTGGGCCCTGACATTTCGTGTGAACCGGGGTTGGGCGAAACCCTGAGACAACACTGGGCCAACCGGCATGGAACCGAGCAATCGGCTGAACTTGCGCGAAAGTTGGTTTGGCTGTCGGGTGGATACGGGCACGCCGGTTGCCGATAAAGAGGTCGGCGGCGGCGTGTGACGCCCGACGGTGGATTGGGCCCTCGGCAGACCCGAGCGCTCGAAAAACCCGACGGCCGCACGACCGCGGGCCCGGGAAATGCCCGGGCTTTGGCCTGTTTTTCACCACGTCGGGCGCTCAGCGATGGGCCCGACGATACGAAGGAAGGGACTTCAGCGTGAGCATCAGCTACCAGCGGACACGTGAAATGACCATCGACGAGCTTCTGCTCGAGAACCGCGTGGTCTTCCTCATCGGGGAGATCAACCACGCCTCGGCCGCCCGGGTGATGATGCAGATGCTCTACCTGGAGAACCAGAAGAAAGGTCAGGACATCCACTTCTACATCAACTCGCCCGGCGGGGCGGTGGATGACACCCTGGCGCTCTACGACACCATGCGGTTCCTCTCCAGCCCTGTCAACACGTACTGCCTCGGGCGGGCGTATTCGGGCGGGTCGGTGCTGCTGACGGCGGGCGCGAAGGGCAAGCGGTTCATCCTGCCCCACGCCAAGGTGATGATCCACCAGCCCTACGGCGGGATCGGCGGCCAGGCGGAAGACATCCGCATCCAGGCCGAGCAGATCATCAAGAGCAAGAACGAACTCATCCGCATCATCGCCAAGCACACCGGGCAGAGCGAAGAAACCGTGCGCAAGGACGGCGAACGCGACAAGTACTTCACCGCGGAAGAGGCCAAGGCCTACGGCCTGGTCGACGAGGTCATCAAGGAGCCCCCGACCAAGGGGTGAGTTGAACACGAAGACGGCGTTAGCGTCACCGGCGGAAGTGAACCACAAGCACAGTCCATCAGACCGCAAAGGGCCAAACAGCCCGAGAGCGGAAGCGAGCGAAAGAACATGTCCAACCTGGTACCGATTGTCATTGAGAAGACGGGTCGCGGCGAGCGTGCGTACGACATCTACTCGCGCTTGCTGAAGGACCGCATCATCTTCCTCGGGGCGCCCATCGACGACGATATCGCCTCGCTGGTGGTGGCGCAGTTGCTCTTCCTCGCCAACGAGGACAGCAAGAGCGATATCCACCTTTACGTGAACTCCCCCGGCGGCAGCGTGAGCGCCGGTCTGGGCATCATCGACACGATGCGCTTCATCCCTTGCGACGTCTGCACCTACATCATCGGGCAGGCGGCCAGCATGGGGAGCCTCATCTCTACCAGCGGGACCAAGGGCAAGCGCTTCAGCCTGCCCAACTCGCGGAACCTGATGCACCAGCCGCTCATCGGCGGCGTGATGGAAGGCCAGGCAACCGACCTGGAGATCGAAGCCCGCGAGATGCTGCGCATCCGCGACCGCCTGTACGAGATCTATCACCAGGCCACCGGCAAGAGCGTCGAGCAGATCAAGGCCGACTGCGACCGCAACAAGTGGCTCGACGAGAAGGAGATGCTCGAGTACGGCCTCATCGACAAGGTCGTCACGGCCATGCCCAAGATGCGCCGCGAAGAAACGCCCAAGGACGAGTAAAGCGTGAGCTGAGAGCGCACGCTTCGACAGAAAACGCACGGCCCGAGCGGTGTGGGATGCACCGGTCGGGCCGTGCGTGCGCGCAGGGTGTGCGGATTGATTCAGCGTGGAGACATCGCGGCGCAGCAAGGCGCGAGAGCCCAACCCGCGGCGTGAAGGGGTTACTCGACCACGTTCTCGGCGAGCCAGCTCAAGATCCGCTTGGACTTGGGCGACTCGATGAACTGCACACCGATGCGGTGGTTGCCGCCGCCGTCGTACGCGCAGTGACGCACCGCGGCAAAGACGATCCGCGTCGAGTGGTCCTTCGTCTGGATGAGCACCAGCAGGCGGTCGTCCTTCCAGTAACTCCGGCGTGAACGGAAGCTCAGCCCTCCGACCGAGATATCGAGCGCCGGGCAACGCAGCCCGGGGGAGACGCTGTCGTTCGCGTCGATGTGGTGGACCGTGAGCAAGGCGACAAAGGGCAGGCGTTCGTGCGCACGACGCTTCGCGTCCAGACCGACGTTGCTGTGATCGCTGAGCAGTTCGTTGTGCGCGATCTTCAGTGGGGCGCCGGTGCTCGCGCCGACGGCGGATTCGCTCGCCACCGCCGTTGGCGTCCGCGGCGCAACGGGGTTCTTCGACACGTCAGAAGGCCTGGGTGTAGAGGCCGATGCACCGTGCGGCTTGCCCGAATCGGGGTGTTTCGTCATGGCTTCACCTCGCGCGGGGTGGACAGTCGCTCAGGATCAGCCCTGCCCGAACGCCGAGCCTTGATGTGTGTTGGGCAAACCGACACACGCGCAACCGGCGGAGCGCTGCGGTTCGTTGGGTCGTTCCGAGGGGGTGGCAAGGGCGGTGCTCCTGTTTCACGACGGCGGTACAAAGACCAGCCTCCAACGTGACGACAGCGCACACAAAACAGTCGCCGAAACACACACAGCGTTGGACAAGACACGCTCGAACGACAGGCGGTTTCACGAATGCCGAGCGGGCAGAGAAGGCCAGTAACCGTTCGATCACGCACGAAGAACCAGAGACCTGGCGATTCCCCGGGCACCTGAACTATCGACAACGCCGGCCGGCATGTTCAGAGCACCCCCCGGCCAGCGAAACGCCGGGGTCAAGATCAAGCGGATATCCGTTTCGGTTACCCGGCGGCCGCAACGAACCGCGCAACGGCCGGCGTGTCCGGGGCGAAAAAACTGGCCTATTTAGCGTCAATTTTATGACCTATAAAATCCTTGGATTGACTGAGCCGTTTGTCCGGTAAACACGTCCCCAAGGCCGGTACGAGAAGAGGGATTTTGGCTCAGCAGCCGGATCGTCCTAGGTAGAAATGCGTATTGACGTCCGTTTCAAACAAGTTTTTAGACGTGAATTGCCGCCGCAACGCATGGAGAGATAGACTGCGGTGCGTGACCCACAGGGTGGGATCCCTGCCTTCAACCGGATGGGGGATCGCTATCCGGTTGTTAGGCGAAACTGAAATGGCGAATTCGGAAAGTTCGGACCGTGGTGTGCTGGAGCTGGCGCTCCAGTTGGCTCGGACGCACCGCGCGCTGTCGACGGCGCTTGTTCGGAATACGATCGGACTTCAGCTGAGCTTTGGGCAGGTGGTGGTGCTGCTTGCGCTGGCGCGGAGCGGGACGGTTCGTCAGCATGAGCTCGCGAAGATCCTGTCGACCACCAAGAGCAACGTCGTGCAGCTCATTGACGGGTTGATGGAACTGAACTTGATCGTCCGCGAGCAGGATCCGAGCGATCGGCGTGCGAACCTCATCACGTTGACCTCGGCTGGGCAGGCCGCGGCGAAGGCGATCAACGCGCCGACGGATGAACTGACCAAGCGGCTGTCGGATCGGCTGGGCGGGCAGCGGATGGTGGAGATTGTTGATTGGCTGCGCGAGGTGGACCGGGCGGTGGTTCAACCCGAAGAGGGCGCGAGCATGGGCGGGAAGTTCTGAAAGCAGACCGGGCGTGACCAGCGTCGCAGGGCGTGAGGCCCGGCGGCGGTGGAGGCGGGGTGGTTGCTGCTGGGGAAGGGCCCGGTGTGCACGGTGGCGGCGCAGATGCGGAGACCCGTGGACGGGCCGTTGAAGATGATGCGGCCGGCGTGGGCGGCGGCGTGTTGGATGAGCGCGGGCAGGGCGGGTTCGTCGGGCTCCGCGAAGATCGACCACGTGAGTGCATTGAGGGCGGGGAGTGGCTTGCGTGGAGGTTGGGTGAAGATGGTGGAGTGGGGACCAAAGGTTTCTTCGGTGAGCTCGGGGTGGAGCGGGGCGTTGTGCAGGGCGTGGAGGGTTGGTGAGACGGCGGGGGAGTTTTCGCGGGTGTTTGTACGCGGGGTGAGTGTGCGGACGCCGCGCAAGGTGGTGAGTTTTTTCGTGCGAGATCGGAAGGCCTGCGCGATCCAGGGTGCGACGAGCGGGCGGGGCTCGGCGCGTGCGAAGGCGTTTGACATGACATCTTCAAAGCTCTGCGCGAGCGATCGGTTGGTTGTCAGCAGGATGATGAGCCCCGGCTTGGTGCACTGCTGACCGGCGCGGGCGAGGATGCTCTGCGCGAGGGTTTGGGCGATGGGCTCGGCGCGCTGACGGAGGGCGAGCTCGGTGATGAGGACGGGGTTGATGCTGCCCATCTCGGCGTAGACGGGGATGGGGTGTGGACGCGTGCGGGCGAGGGTGTCGAGGGCGGTGCCCGCGGGGAAAGAGCCTGTGAAGCCCACGGCGGCGATGTGCTCCTGCGTGACCAGCGCGTGGGCGAGGCGGTGATCGTGCGGGTCGGTTGGGGTGCGGAGGTAGTGGAGCCAGTGTTGGCGGGGGTTGAGGTTTTTCAGGGCGGCGCTGGCGAGGGTGAAGAGCAGGCGGCCTGTGTGTGGGTGTGCGGGGTGTTCTTTGATGATGACGGGGCAACCGGCGGCGAGGGCGGAGGCGGTATCGCCGCCAAGGCTGCCGTAGGCGAGGGGGAAGTTGCTGGCGGTGAAGACGGCGACGGGCCCGATGGGGACGAGGTGGCTGATGAGGTGGTGGTTGGGGCCGATGGATTGGTCGGGGGGCTGAGTGGGCGGGCAGTCGGTGGGTGTGAAGAAGGGGTTGGTGGACGAGCAGAGGGAGGCGAAGAGGCGGAGGGTGTTGAGTGTGCGGTCGAACTCGGGGGCGAGCTCGGATTCGAGCAGGTGCGATTCTCGGGCGGCGGTTTGGATGACGCGATCGCGGTTGGATTCCAGGGCGTCCGCGATGGTGGAGAGACGCTCGGCGCGGTTGGTCAGCGGCTCGGCGGTGTCGAGGGAGGCTTGAAAGGTGTGGAAAGCTCGGCGGGCGGCGGTGTCGACCAGTGGATGAGCAGGTGATTTCGATGATTTTGGGGCCACATTCGCCTCCCGTTTGGTAGACTGGGTGGATGCTTGCTCGCGTGTCATCGTATTTGCTGTCGGGGATCGATGCCCTGGCGTGTGAGGTGGAGGTGGACTTTGACGACACCACCGCCAGCGATGCGCCCAAGGGTGTGGTGGTGGGGCTGCCCGATGCGGGGGTGAAGGAGTCGATCGAACGTGTCAAGGCGGCGGTGGTGAACAGCGGGTACGCGTACCCGCGCGGGCGGCTGCTGATCAATCTGGCGCCGGCGGATGTGCGGAAGGAGGGGCCGATTTATGACCTGCCGATTGCGCTGGGGCTGCTGATGGTGCAGGGGGTGATCGAGGACCCGGCGCTGCGGCGGTTCACGAAGGGTGCGGGATCGAAGCCGGGCGGGGGATCGAAGGTGGTGACGAAGGTGAATCGGACCGCGAGCGGGGCGGTGAGTGTTTCGAAGATGCGCGAGGCGGTGGAGAAGGGTGCGGGGGGGGCGGCGGAGGCGCGGGGCGAAGAGGGTGATGAGCTGTCGCGGGCGTTTGATGAGGCGATGGCGCGCGGGGATGTGGATCGTGGCGATGGCGGCGGCGCGGACGAGCCGACGGCGGAAGAACTGCTCGATCTTCGAAGGTATTTGGTGGCGGGGGAGTTGGCGCTCGACGGGCGGGTTCGGCCTGTGAAGGGTGTGATCGCGATGGCGACGCTGGCGCGGCAGCTTGGGCTGGCGGGGGTGATCGTGCCCCGCGAGAACGCGGCGGAGGCGGCGGTGGTGCCCGGGGTTGAGGCGATCGGGGTTTCGAGTTTGGTTGAGGCGGTGGGGATGCTCAGCGGGCGCGTGGCGGTGAATGTGCAGGCGCCGACGGACGTGGCGGCGCTTTTGCGGACGTCGAGCGCGGAGATTGATTTTGCGGATGTGCGTGGGCAGGAGTCGGTGAAGCGGGCGATTGTGGTGGCGGCGGCGGGTGGGCACAACATCATCATGCTGGGGCCTGCGGGGACGGGGAAGAGCATGATGGCGAAGGCGCTGCCGGGGGTTTTGCCTGCGATGACGGTGGAGGAGGCGATCGAGGTGACGCGGGTGTACTCGGCCGCGGGAAAGATGGAGGGCGGGCAGGGGGTGGTGACGGTGAGGCCTGTGCGGACGCCGCACCATACGGCGAGCGGAGCGGCGGTGATCGGCGGGGGGATGATTCCACGGCCTGGGGAGGTTTCGCTGGCGCACCGGGGGGTTTTGTTTCTCGATGAACTGCCCGAGTTTCCGCGGGATGTGCTGGAGACGCTTCGGCAGCCGTTGGAGGATCACGTGGTGACGATCGCGCGGTCGCACAGCGCGGTGAAGTTCCCGGCGAGTTTCATGCTGGTGGCGGCGATGAACCCCACGCCCAAGGGGGACATGCCCAGTGATGAGGGTGGGCGGCGGGCGATGGAGCGGTATTTGGCGAAGCTGAGCGGGCCGCTGGTTGATCGCATTGATATCCATGTGGAAGCACCGGCGGTGCCGTTCAAGCAACTTTCCGGGAGGGACGGGCCGCGGGGCACGAGCTCGGCGCAGATGCGTGAGCAGGTGCTGACGGCGCGGCGGAAGCAGATCGCCCGGCAGGGAGAAGGAAAAGTCAACGCACGGCTGAGCGGGCGCGAGCTGGATCGGCTGGCGCCGATGACCGAGGCGGCGAGGTCGATCCTCGAGCAGGCGATGACGGAACTGAAACTCTCGGCCCGCGCGTATGACAAGATCCGGCGCGTCGCGCGGACGATCGCGGACCTGGAAGGTGCGGAGACGATCGATATCGCGCACGTCAGCGAGGCGGTGCAGTATCGGTTGCTCGATCGGCGGTTGTGAGAAGAGCAGGATTCACAAAGAGGGCGCAGAGGACGCAGAGAAGAAGGAGCGGGTGAAGAGGGATTGGCACAAAGACGCGAAGGTGCGAAGAAGACCGGGGATGGGGAATCGGCAATGGGCAATGGGCAATGGCAGAGGCTGAGCGGATGTGCTGGGTCTTTTCTGCGATTGCCTGTTCCCGAATCCCGATTGCCTCGCTTGCTCAACGAAGCGCTGGAAGACGATCGGACTAAGCGGCCTTCATCGGCAGTGTGAAGGCGATGAGCATGGCGGCGGCGTAGAGGGCGGCGATGAGGTCGTCGATGAGGATTCCCCAGCCGCCGGGGATGGATTGGAGTCGGTAGGCGGGGTAGGGCTTGATGATGTCGGCGGCGCGGAAGAAGAGGAAGGCGAGGGTGATGAGGGCGAGGGTGGGTGCGCCGGTGTTGAACCAGGGGAGGGCGCAGAGGGTTAGGGCCATGCCGGCGGTTTCGTCGGCGACGACGTTGGAGGGGTCTTTCTTGCCGAAGTGCATCTCGGCGTCGTCTGCGTGGGCGACGCAGGCGAAGGAGAAAAGCAGGAGGATGACGAGCATGAGGGTGTAGAAGACCCAGGCGTGGGTGCCGTGGGGGAGGAAGGATGAGCCGCCGGGGAGGATGCAGAGCAGGGCGGCGAGAGCGCAGGGTGGGAGGGAGCCCCAGGTGCCCGGTGCGGGGCGGAGGTTGCCGAGGCCGAAGGTGGTGATGAGGGCCAGTCGCGGCCTTTGGATGCTCATGCGGTTGGCGAGTGTTGAGGCCCGCGGGGGGAGACGGCCTGATTCGCCGCGGCCGCGGCGGCGGCGCGGGTGGACTTGCGATGATCAGCGAGGATGCGGGCGCAGCGGGTGATATAGGGCAGGCCCGAAAAGGCCGTGACGGCGAGCATGATCCAGACGAGGATGTCGATGGTGCAGCGGGCCCAGGGCTGATCGAGGAAGGGGGCGGAGGGGTTGGTGGGGACGACGGGGAAGAGGGCCATGAGGGCGATGACGGCGGGGATGGCGACGGACTGGAGGATCATTTTGCCTTTGCCCCACCAGTCTGAGGCGAACTTGATTCCTTGGGCTTCGAGGACGCCGCGGATGGAGGTGACGAGGAGTTCGCGGGCCATGATGAGGACGACCATCCAGGGGTAGACGCCGGAGAGTTGGATGCCGTGGCCTGAGAGTTTGGCGGGGACGTCTTTGGGGAACTCGAACCAGAAGTCAGGGCCTGCGAGGAAGATGAAGGCGCCGACGACGAGGATTTTGTCGGCGAAGGGGTCCATGATGCGGCCGAAGGCGGACTCGGCGTTCCATTTGCGGGCGAGGTGGCCGTCGAAGGCGTCGGTGATGACGGCGACGATGAAGAGGAGTGCGGCGGAGAGGAGGATGGGGTCGGTCTGGCCCTTGCTGGCGGCGGAGTCCTCGAACCGCCAGACGGTGAGGACAGCGAAAAAGACCAGGGCCATGAGCACCCGGCTGGCGGTGAGCCAGTTGGGGATAGCGCGTTGAAGGGGGGAGGGGGTCATGAAGGGCGGGCTTTGGGATGGTAGCGGAGGGGAAGTGGTGCGTTTGGGTGTGGGTGGGGCGGGGCTGAGGGGCGGGAGGGGG
>JACVCS010000009.1 GCA_016741915.1 Phycisphaerales bacterium
TTCTTGAAAGCAAAAGCCGGCAAACGAAACCATGCCTAGTCCCGTGGGCCAGGAAATGTTAATAAGAGCCAGCCTCTCAAGCCCCCGCTGAGTCCCAGTTCCCGCGCAGACGAACGTACCCGGACCTTCCCACAAGCTGGAATTCTCGAACCCCGCCTGCAACCGCCCCCCATCCGCAACCGAAGAATCGTCCGCAGCGGCCGTCCGTCGAGTTCTTCGCGGACCTTCGCAGTTGAGGGTTTACCCTAATCGTCTGTGATGGCGAGACCCGCTTTTCTTCACGCAGTCGAGCAATCTGGCATCTTCTGGTAGCCGATGGACGTTGAGCCCTCGCCTATCCTCACCCCGCTTCGCGTTTTTGCTACACTCTCCGTTCTTATCCCGTTCGTAGCCTTCTCTGCCTCCATCGTGCCCCCGTTTGCCCTGTTTGAAGTCGTCGGCACCCTCTGATCAACCCCCGCGGGTCCTCTCCCGACCCGCACACCACGCCCACCGGAAGTCCTCGAAGTGCATATCTACAAGCCCGGTGATCTTGTCGAAGGCCTCCGCGTCATGTCCGAACTGGGCAAGGGTGCTGCGTCGGTCATTTACCTCGTCCAGGACCCCAAGACCAAGCAGATCTGGGCCCTGAAGCATGTCGCGAAAGAGAACGAGAAGGACGAGCGTTTCCTCGAGCAGACCGAGTCGGAGTACCAGATCGCCGCGAAGCTCGATCACCCCGGGCTGCGGAAGGTCGATCGCCTGATCAAGAAGAAGTCGGGTCTGCTGACCGTTTCCGAACTCTTCCTGGTCATGGAACTCGTCGACGGCACCAGCGTTGACCGTTCACCGCCCAAGACCTTCGAGTCCGCCGCGGAGATCTTCGAGTCCACCGCGCGGGCCTTGGCGTACATGCACAGCAAGGGCTTTGTCCACGCGGACATGAAGCCCAACAACATCATCGTCGATGCGCAGGGGAACACGAAGGTCATCGACCTCGGTCAGTCCTGCACGCTGGGGACGGTGAAGAAACGCATCCAGGGCACCCCCGACTACATCGCCCCGGAGCAGGTTCACCGCCGTCCGATCACCGAGAAGACCGACATCTACAACCTCGGCGCGACGATGTACTGGGCCCTGACGCGCAAGCACGTGCCCACCGCCCTGGGCAAGGAAGATTCGCTCCTGGGCACGCTGGACGACTCGATGGTCGCCAAGCCCAAGCCCCCGTCGCAGCTCAACTCTCGCGTCCCCGAGCACTTCGACAAGCTCATCATGCAGTGCGTGGAGATCGAGCCGGCGATGCGGCCTTCGTCGATGAGTGAAGTCGCCGACCGCCTGGCGATGATCCGCGGCGCCCTGCTGAAGGAGGCCACGCTCCGCAAGAGCGGCTCCTTTCGACGCGTCACGCCCTGAGCCCGGCGACGACACAAGCCCGAACCCGCGCGTGCCCGCATGAGCCTCGATCTGCGCGATAGCCACAGCGTGGCGGCGGCGTTTCTACGCGGGGCGCAGGCCAACCGCGAGTCGGTTCTCCGCCGAGGTAGCATCGAAGTGCTGACCCCCGATGATCCGACCCCCGCGCTGATTGTCACGGGGGATCTGCACGACAACCCGATATCGTTCGCGAGGCTGCTGAAGGCCGCGGGGATGGATGGGCCCGAGGGGTCGGTGCCCCGGGCGCACCTGACCCTGCACGAGTTGATCCACCCCGACACGCTGAGCAACGGGCGCGACCTGTCGGTGCGGGTCTTTGCGAAAGTCGCGGACCTGAAAGCACGCTTCCCGCGGCACGTGCACACGCTCTTGGCGAATCACGAGCTCGCGGAGATCGTCGGCGCGGGGATCATCAAAGACGGCGTGAACGTGGTGAAACTCTTCGACGAGGGGGTCGAGTTTCTCTTCGGCGAGGACGCGCCGATGGTCATGGACGCGCTGCGCGAGTTCGTGCGGTCTATGCCGCTGGGCCTGCGGTGCGTGGGCGCCGGCGCGCCGCTGGCCGACGGCAGGCCTGGCGACCTGCTGTGCGCGCACTCGCTGCCGGGACCGGACCTCTTCGATCGGTTCGATCCGGGCATCCTGGAACGCGATATCACCGAGGATGATCGAACCCCAAGGCGGGGATCGGCGCACATTCTGGTGTGGGGACGCGGACAAAGCGAAGCACTTGTCGAGGACTTGTCGCATCGGTGGAACGTGGGGACCTTTGTGCTCGGACATGAGAAGGCCCCCGAAGGCTGGTTACGACTTGCGAACCGGGCCGTGGTGTTGAATACGGATCATCACGAGGGTGTGTACGCGGAACTGGACGTGCGGAATCCGTGGGATGCGGGCGCGATCGCGTCGTATTGCATCAAGATCGCTGCCATAGACGATTGATCGAAGTCTTCTAAAAGATTGCAAGCAGCAACGGCGGCACGGCCGTACTTGGTGCACCGATAGTTCAATGCTGTTCTTTCCGCGATGTCACTGGAACATCGCGGATGAGCGGTGTGCGTTTACAAAGCACAGCTTTGTGCGAAGTTCATCGCGTTCGATGCAAGTTTGAGCCCCCTACGCAGGGGGTGGTCTTCTGATGCCGATGGGAAAGATGATCCGATCGTTTCGTGACGTTGATGATGGTGGGTATGGAACCACCGAGCGATTGGCCCGAAGTGATGTTGGGCGTGCGGGCGCGAGGGTGCCAACGGTCAATGTCCGAGGCGTGTATATGGACGTTCCTCCGGAACCGATGAATGTCAATGCGAACCGGAGGCCGGGGGAGGATCTCATTTCTTCACGGGCGAACGTTGAGCAGGACGGGGCGGACGAGACTTCGAGGATGGGGCGATTCGGTCGGATGGTGCTTCGCCTGGGGTCTGAACGCTGCGACGATCTGGAACAGTGGCTCAGGGTGGTCAGTGATGCGGTTCGGTTGTGGATCGTTCAGGAGAGCCTGAGCCAGACCAAGCAAAGCAATCACAGCGCGCCGAACGCGGGCGAGCAGGGCGGGATCGTCGCGGGGGTTTGGGCGGGGATCTTTGAGGCGGGGATCCTCGACGGGTGGCGCTGCGTGAGCGCGAGCGTCAGCGGGTATCGGAACGCCTCGGGGCGCGAAGCGTTGATGGAGCATCTGCTGGCGGGGTGCGGGCGGGATGATCTGCCGGGCGGGGTCGGGCCGCTGGGCGGGCTGCCCATGGACGGGTGCGTCGGGTCGGTGAAGTTGCGCTCGCTCTATCCGGACACGGGCAAGCGTTACGGCGTGCTTCGGCGCGAGCTTGGGCTGGGCGAGTTCGGGAGGTTGATCAGGCTTGTGCCCGGCACGCGCTCACCCTGGGCCCTGGTTGTGCAGGTCGACGGCACGCCGGGCGAACACTGGAACGAAGCGGAGGTGCTGTCGGGTTTGCTGACCTTCGGGTCTGTGCTGCCGGCGGCGTTTCAGCGGTCGATCGGGCGGACGGTGACGCGGCGCGAACGGCTGTTGTCGCAGCTCACCGAAGCGCAGCGAGCGATGGTGCCGCTGCTGGTTGCGGGGATGACCGAGCGCGACGTTGGGCAGCGTCTTGGGCGCTCGTACCACACCGTGCACGACTACGTCAAGACGATCTACGGGCTGCTCAACGTCTCGTCGCGCCTGGATCTGGCGCGGCTGTGGCACGGGCTCGATGAGGAGAACTCGCCCGAGGAAGACGATCTGATGTGATCGGGCTGGATTGGCGCGAGATAACCAAGTGGGCGTGATCGCTCATGCGAGCATGAGCCGTGCGCGTGCCTGAACGCCTGGGTACGCAGGTGGGCTCAGGCCTGATCGGCTGTGGTCCGCCACGGCGCTCTGCGGGCCTTGACGAGCAGTTCGTTGAGCTGCGTCTGCTCGGCACGCGACAGGTGACCGAGCTGGTCTTTGTGCACCTTGCTCACGGGTTCGTCGAGCTGGCTGAGCAGATCGAGCCCGCGCTGCGTGATGGTCACCATCACCACGCGGCGGTCGGAACTGACGCGCGAACGCTGCGCATAGCCCATCGCCTCCAGACGATCGACGATGCGGGTGATATCCGGCACACGGGCGACCGTGTCCGCGGCGATCTGCGAGCACGATTTGCCCTGCGTCCCGGCGCCGCGGAGGATTCGAAGGGCGTTGTAGGTGGACTCGGAAAGCCCGTGGCGCTTGAAGACCGGAACGAAGTCGTCGGTCAGGACCGAGACCGTGCGGAGCAGGTTCAGGAAGATCTCCTGCTCGGTGGACTCGAAGGGGCGGCGTTTACGCAGTTCACGCGCCAGCGGGCTGAGCGGCTGCGGCTCGCTCGCGGAGTGAACAGCCGGGTCGGGTTTGACGATTCGGGCGGCTTTGGGCATGGCGCAGGACCGGACAATGGGCTTTGCAGAGTATCAGCGCGCGGGACCGTGCGCCGCGGATTTCATACGCATCATCAATGTTTCATCGAAGGCATTGCGAACTTGGAGCAGAGCGAGGCGACCTCGGCGCGGATCTTCTCGCACGCGGCGGGATCGCCCTTGCTGGTCAGGACACGGTCGATCAGCGAGGCGATGGTCTGCATCTGCGCCGGGCCCATGCCGCGGGTGGTGGTGGCGGGGGTGCCCAGGCGGATGCCGCTGGTGAACTTGGGCGGGCGCGGGTCGTTGGGGATGCCGTTTTTGTTGCAGATGAGCCCGGCGGATTCGAGCCACTTCTCCGCGTCGGCGCCGGTGAGCTCGCTGTTCTTCGGGCGCAGGTCAACGAGCATGAGGTGGTTGTCGGTGCCGTTGGTGGTGATGCGGTAGCCCAGGCTGGTCAGCGCGGAAGCGAGGGCCTTGGCGTTGACGACGATGCGTTTCTGATAGTCAACGAAGTCGGGCTTGAGGGCCTCACCGAACGCCACGGCCTTGCTGGCGATGACGTGCATGAGCGGGCCGCCCTGCACACCCGGGAAGACGGCCTTGTCGATCTTCTTCGCAAGGTCTTCGTCGTTGGTCATGATGAGGCCGCCGCGGGGGCCGCGGAGGGTCTTGTGGGTCGTGGTGGTGACGATGTGCGCGTGCGGGAAGGGCGAAGGGTGGGCGCAGCCGTTGTGGGTGCAGAGCCCGGCGATGTGGGCGACGTCCGCCACCAGCAGCGCGCCGACCTCGTCGGCGATTGTGCGGAAGAGGTCAAAGCGGATGGTGCGCGGGTAAGCGGAGTAGCCGCACATGAGCACCTTGGGCTTGTGCTCAAGGACGACCTTTCGCACGGCGTCGTAATCGATCTGTTCGAACTCGGGGTGCGAGGCCTCGTAGTGGAGCGGGTAGTGGACGGGCTTGTGGTAGACGCCCGAGAAGTTGATGGACATGCCGTGGGAGAGGTGCCCGCCGTCTTTGAGCACGAGCGAGGCGAAGGTGTCGCCGGGCTTCATGGTGGCCATGAAGACGGCGGTGTTGGCCTGAGCGCCGGAGTGGGGCTGGACGTTGGCGAACTTGCACCCGAAGAGGGCCTTGGCGCGGTCGCGGGCGATGTTCTCGATGGCGTCGTGGTGAACGCAGCCGCCGTAGTAGCGAGCGCCGGGGTAACCCTCGGCGTACTTGTTGGTCAGCCAGGAGCCCATGGTGTGCATGACGGCGGGCGAGACGTGGTTCTCGCTGGCGATGAGCTCGATGGTGGATTCCTGGCGTTGGCGCTCGAGGGCCATGTGCCGGGCGATCTCGGGATCGGCGTGGTTGAGCATGTCGAGCAGGTGGTCGCTGAGAGGGTCGTGGCTACTCATAGTGCGGGATGGTAGAGGCGAAAAGGGCGGGGAGGCGGGGTGAGGGGGAGGGGCGGTTTGAATCAAGCGAACCACTTTGGTGCCGTGCCAAAGAAGAACGCCAAGCTGAATCCGCCGAGCAGGCCCGCGAAAAGGCAAGCTGTGGTCACAAGCCAGCCGCGCTTGAGTCTCAGCCCGATGTTGATCGCCACGCACCAGTAGAGGGCGATCCATACCAGGCCGATGGCGGCGATGATGTTGACGTTCTGATGCCAATACCAATCGAGATGCCCGATCGTGAGCAGGGTGCTTGAAAACGGAAGATGGAAGAACTCTTCGATCCCGGTGGCGGCGTCGGCGATGATGTCGGTCAATAGGTAGAGGTACACACCCATCGCAAGCGGCAGGAACGCGTGCGCCTGGCAGCGCAGGATGTGCGAACCGCGGATACGGCAGGTTGTTCGCGTGCTCGTCAATACCGAGAGCAGTATCGCGGGAAGTACGGTCATGCCGATACAGATATAGACCATGATCGGCCACTTCCAAAGTAAGCTGCGAACTTCCCATTTCGTGGCGTTCTGAGTGTGGTAGAGATCAAAGATCGGCCAGAGCCATCCCTCGGCGAATGCGCTTCCGTTCCAAGGATTCGGGGCCTGAGGAAAAAGCACGTCGCTTGAGACAACGTACGCGTTCCGTGCAAGAGCGTGGATCATCCACGGACACAGTACGACCAGAACCAAAAGGACAATCAACGGCAGAACGCGGGGCGTGCTTCGCAACTGAAGTGACGACCAGAATGAAAATGGGTTCAACGCTCGCACGTGGGTGCGAATGAAACGGTTCAGGAAGTCGCGCGCAGACTGGCTGTATTCCACGGCCCAAGACAACGTCATCGACGACGAGTCGAACAGATCGCCCCACGCAAACTCCAGCCCGCACTCCGGACACGTCCCCTTCACCGGGCATGATTCCGTCCAGCGTGCGACCTCGCCCGATTGGTCGTACCCGCAGCGCGGGCAGGTTGGACGCACGGGCTTGCCGGCGCTCTGCGAAGGCATCGGCGTGTCACTCCGCGTGTTCTCTGGCGTCTCGCTCGGCGTGTTCATTGACGATCCAGTGTAACGAGCGATCAAAAACTCACCATCGCCGGGCGTTTTGTCACGGAAAACACACTCGTTCGGCTCTACGCCAACCAATCGAGCCGAACGCCCGAGATCAGCGTGAAGATCGCCCCCAGCAGTCCCGCGGCGATCAGGCAGAGCGTCGCGACCAGCCACGCCTTCGGCAATCGCAAGCCGAGCGAAAGGGCAGCGGACCAGTACGCGATCAGCCAGAAAACCGCGGGCAGAGCGAGGTGTTGTCGGTGTTCCAGGAAGAATTTTTCGATCACGTCACACACATCCTGCGGGCCTCGCAGATTGATCTTCAGGTACTCGTCGTTGATGGTGAAGAAGAGATAGCCCATCGCCGAGAGCGTGCGCGACCAGATCATCAGGCACACGGGCAGCAGGCCCCAGATGAAGCAGCGGAACAGGTGCGACCAGCGGACCTTGCTGACCCTTCGCGAGGTCGTCAGCAGCGCGAGGATGATCCCCGGCATCACGATCAGGCCCATGGCGAAGACCACCACCGAGGGCCACATATGCGTCATCGTGACGTACCCGTCGCCGTCGATGGTGATGATCGACCTGTCGTTCTCACCCCACCACCACTGCCGACGCAGGAAGGGCCACAGCCAGGGCTCAACAACCTGCGAAAGCGTCGAACGCGTGATGCCCATCGGAATCGACGGTGGCGAGATCAACGCCACGGCGCTCAAGCACATCGCCCGCAAGGCCCACGGCACAACGATGAGCAGCACCGCCAGCCACACAAGCCGCCGCGGGCGCGGTGCGACCTCAACGGTGATGTGTCGAAAGAACGCGAAAGGATTCAGCAGCACCACGCAGGAGCGAACGAGCCGGATCAGCCCGGGCGACCACGCCCGCGCGTGCTCGAAGTACCAGGGGATCAGCAGCCGATGCGGGTGGTACAGGTCGGTCCAGGAAAACTCCAGCCCGCACTCGGGGCACGTACCACGCGTGGGGCAGGTCTCCGTCCAGCGGGCGGCCTCGCCCGACTGGTCGTACGCGCACCGCGGACAAATCGGCTTGACCGCGATGGGTTGAGCGTTGTCCATCGTCGTGAGCTCACCTGACAAACAGTTTCATCCGCAAGGCTGTCGATATGACACCGCCGCCGCGTGTGCATGTGAGCATACCACGACGCTGCGTTTGCGCATGTGACCATCACTGAGCCATTGACGAACGCGCCGCCGTGCGATCAACCGGCGAACTCAGTCGATGATCTTCACACTGCTGAGCGAATCGACCATGAGTTCCCACACCAGCGCCACGTCGTCGGCCCGCATGCGCACGCAGCCCATGGAGCGCTGCTGTCCGATGGAATCCGGATCGATGGTGCCGTGGATCCCGTACCCGGTGAATCGGCGGGTGTTGTCGTCGGCGCCGTCGAGGCCGACCCAGTGCTCGCCGATGGGGTTCTTCGGGTCGTCGGGTTGATAGACCTCGCCCGTGCGCGGGTTGACCCACTTGGGGTTGATGAGTTTGCTCTTCGGGCGCACGACGAAGAGACCCTCCGGCGTGCCGTCGCTTTCACCGAGGCCCACCGGCAGCGAGCGGATGTACGTCCAGCCTTCTTCCTGACCGTCTGGGCCGACCTTCGTCCCAGTGCCGGTGATCGGTGCCCCGGCCCAGAGGTCCATCCGGTAGTCCTTCTTGTGCACCACCGCATGGATCGGCACGCGGACGACCTTCAGCCGCTGCCCAATGCGCAGGTTCGAGGCGCTGCTCATCTTGTTGATCCGCTGGATGAAGCGGTAATCGGTGGGGAGGCTCTGCTTGAAGGGCAGACGCACGAGCACGTCGCCGCTCTGGACGGTGTAGGTATCGGTCAGCGGATCGCTCTTCGCCGCGACAGGCCCGAAGAAGAGCGTCTCGTTGAGCGCCGCCATCTGGGCACGGATGACCGCGCGATCAGCCGCGGAAAGGCTCTTATCCCACAGCGCCGTGTTCAGCAGCGTGCGTGCTTCGAGCAGATTGCCCGCCGCCGCACTCTTCTGCGCTTGTTCGATCGTCGCCTTCACGCCCGTGGCTTGCGTTTGCGTGGGCGTGGCAGCGGGATTGGCCAGCGGATCCATCGGCGTGGCCGATGGCGCGGAACCCGTGGGTGTCCCGGCCGTCGGAGGGGGGTTGGTTGCGATGGGATTCGTGGCGGGCGTCGGGGTCGCAGCAGGCGGCGTCATGGCCGCGGGTGCCGCCGCGGGCACGCTCGTTGTGCTGTTCGTCGGTGTGGTTGAGTTCGAGATGCCCGCGCCCGAAGCCAGCGGCTTGTTCACCGGGGTCGCATTCGAGGCGACGGTGCTGGGCTTGGGCGGATACGCCAACGGGCCGGCGATGGTTTCCTTGGGCAGATCGGTGGCGATCGGGCTGGCGTTGCCGCCGCTCATGCGGATCCAGGCGAGGATGCCCAGACCGAGCGCGCCGATACCCAGCCCGAGGACGAGCATCTTGGTCGCGGGGGTCGCCCCGCGCATGAACCCGCTCCCCACGCCGTCGCCCGCACGCTTGGTGACCGAGGAACCCGCCCGATACATCGTCCCGCGCGGGGCCTGAGATTGCAGCGCCATGATCGAACCCTCCGTGATCACACCCAACCCAAACGTTCTACAAAAACCCGGTCAATCCTCGGCACCACCGCGCCGGGCTCCGCCGGTGCCTGTGCTCGTGCTGAGGCTCAGACTCGAACTGATATCGTCCAACCCGTGATTGTTGGGCCACTTTCCGCGCAAGTCCCGCGCGTAAAGCTGGCGAAAAGCACGGATTCCATCGCATAAACCCCGGTCACGAACGCGGAGGGTGGCTCAGGCCGACAACTCACGCAACCGGCGGAGGTATTCCTGCACCGCGATGACCACCGTTGCGTGGCTCCAGGTCAGCGGCGCCACGCTGATGGGGTCGCCCGTGGTAGGGTGGAACTGCTCAGCGAGCACGCCGCTGACTGACGCACGCTTCGCCGCCCACTGAAGGTACTCCATCGCCTGCTCCAACTCACGAAGATTCGAGGCCCGCGCGATCTCGTACTGCGCCAGCCAGAGGGTGCAGATCAGCCACGGGTTGCCGGGGACTTTGTCCACGTCCTTGCGTTCAACTTGGTGGTAATAGTCGTTCTCGTAGCGGGCCACCCCGCCCACGTCGGTCTTGACCCACAGGCGATCGCGGATCGAGGCCATCTCCGCAACGACCTTCGGGTCGTGCGGGTCGAGCACGCCCAACGAGAAAAGCGCCGCGTTGGCGGCATCGCGCGTCATGTCGCGTTTGTACCCCGTGACCGCGCCCGTGACTTTGTCCACCTGAGGTGTCGCCATGCGTGCAAACCGCTTCGTGCCCTCGTCCCAGAGGTGCTTATCAAGCCCGCGCCGGATCTCGCGCGCCGCTTCGAGCCAGTAGCGCCCGCGGCGCAGATCGCCGAAGTCTTCCGCGAACTCCGCAGCCGCCTCCAGACCCGCGATCGTCGCCGCAACGGTGAAGGTGTGCACGCCCCGGCGTTCTTCCCACAGGTCCCAGCTCGGCTTGGGCAGCGAGACCCCCGCGCCCAAATCCGCGCTCGGATCGTCCCGGTCGCGGAACTCCGCCATCCACTTCGCCGCGTTCACAACCAGCGGCGTGTACAGCGGCTTGATGAACTCCACATCCCGGAACGCCTCGAAGTGCTTCCGCAGCGCCCACACCACCAACGCCGTTTCGTCCTGCTGCACAGGCTTGACGGCCTTCCCCTCGATCATCCACGGGTGCCACGAGCTGGCCAGCCGCTCGTCGGGGGTGTACTTGTGCAGGAAGAAGCCCTTCTCGTCGATGATCTTGCCGCAGTATCGGAAGAAGGCCCGCGACATCTCGCTCTGCCCCGCAAGCACGAGCGCGTACGCAACCAGCGCACCGTCACGCGGCCAGCAGTACGAATAGTGATCGCCCGCGAAGTGCGTGATGTCCGTGTCGTTGGCGGCGATGATCGCCCCGCGGTTATCGATCTGCGTCCGCACCACAAGCTGCGACCGCTCGTAGAGGTTCGCCACCTCGTCGGGCAGACGCTCGACCCCTTCGGTCCCTTTGCGGAGCCAGAGTTTCCAGAACGCGTCGGTCCGCCCGATGAACTTCTCGGGCGTGCGCTCGCGCACGAGTTGATTCAGGCGCTTGAGTTTCGAGTAATCCGAACCCGCGATGAGCCAGCTTGAGACGTGCGATGTGCCGCGGGGTTTGAGTTGAAGGTTGAACCCAACCGTCGCGTCGACTGAACCCTGGCTGATGGCGTTGCGCCCGAGCACGCCGTCCTCCGCGTCGCGCCACGTTCCCTCCGCCGAGCCGATCCGCTTGGTCCCGATGGCCCAGTGATCGATCCCACACTTGCTCTCGTCGCAGGCGTTCATCAGGAAGTAGTACTCGCCCTTGTACAGCACCAGCCCGCCGGTGGAAGGGTCGTAGTTCGCGGTATCGCCCACGGCGGATTCCTGAATCGACAGGTCCAGGTGCTGAAAAATCCGCACGTCGCGGGCTTCGCCCTTCAGGTCCCAGACGTCCATCCGGCGCAGCCACATCGTCTCGTGGAAGTCCACGCAGTCGGCACACCGCAGACGCAGCCCGAGCTTTTCATGTTCCAAGAGCACGTCGGTGACGAGCGTGCCGTGACGGTACTTCAGCGTGCGCTTCCAGCCCTCGTCCTCGATCCACGCGAAGACCCCGTCGGCCCAGACGCCGAAGCGTTGCACGTGCCCGACGGTGTGGTTGTATTTGCCCACGTACGGGTAATAGATGTCGCGCACGCGGTAGAGCGAATCGAACGTCACCAGCATGTCGCCGTTCCCGATCGGAATATCCCGCGGCATGCGTCCACTCTCCAAGATACCCGCCCGACCACCAACACCATCAACTCAACCCCGAACCGAAAACACCAGCCCGGAGCACGCAAGCGTACCGCCCCGGGGAACTCCTTGCACGGCACCGGACCAAAGCACAGGAGCCCACGCATGAACGCGGTGGATGACTTGGATGCCGGGGAATCGAAATCGGACAGGCGAAGGACCGCGGCGAAACGGGCGTGATTACGCCGTGCGCGCGGTCGAGCCGGCCCGGCCGTTGCGCGTCCATGTGCCGTTGAGTGCGCCGTTGACGCTGACACTGCCGTTGACGGAACCGTTGACCGAGCCGACGGATTCCGGGGCGTGAAGCTGCGCCAGCTCCGCCTCCGCAAGGCGGTTGAGTTTGTCGAGCTCTTCACGCAGCATCCTGCCGGCCTTGAACTTCACGGTGTGCTTGGGGGGCACGCGCACCGGTTCGAGCGTCCGCGGGTTCTGCGCCCGTCGGGCCTTTCGGGCCTTGACCTCGAAGACCCCGAAATCCCGGAACTCCAAGCGGTGCCCCGCGCCGAGCTCGCTGACCACGCGCGCAAGCAACTCGTGCACAACGTCACGGACCAACGCGCGTTTGAGCTTCGTCTTCTCCGTCACCTGATCGATCAGATCCTTCTTCGTCACGGTCCCCATCACGCACGCTCCCGTCCCCGCGCACATCCCCACACGCGCGCGGCAAAAAGCACTCCACACCGACCTCCCCCCACCCCTCCACCACACCCCCACCAAACCCCGGGAACGCGGCGAATCCGTGCGCGCACGCACACAGCCACCAACACCCGAAGCACTCCACGCTCTTCACTTGTCCCGACAGAAAAGACCCACACGCCGTCAAAGAACTCAACGGCGACGAGAAGCCCAGTATGCCTCAGCGGCCCTGAGCCGTCAAGACCCCAGCGAACACGAAAACCCTTATCCCGCAAGGGTTTAGCGTTTGCCCTCGGTGGAACTCCCGATTCCTATCAAAATACAAACAAATCATCCACACCCGCGATGGCTTCGTAAAAACCCGGGGCCGCACAGACGATTCTGATTCGAGATTGTCAATCCGGTCAGATTGGTTCAGAAACGGAACTGAGCACCGACGAAGAGGCCCGCCAGCCCGCCGTCCCACTTGAACTGGTTGTTGCCCGAGCCGTCTTTCACCTGCACGCCCAGGTTGCGGTAGCCGATCTGAACGCCGAAGTTTGTGCACGGGCGGTACGCGAACGCCGCGGCGATGTCCCACGAGTACGAGCTGTCGAGCGCACCGGCGGAAAGATCGACCTCGATGGCGAACTGGCGTGCGATCTGCAGCTCGCCCCGCAGACCGGCGATGAGGTCGACGGTGGTGCGTGAGTCTTCGCTGAGCGAACCGGCGACGCCGGGGCGCTGCGCTTTGGTTGAGAGATCGTGCACGCGGAGGCCGCCCAGGGCGTGCAGGCGGAGGGCGGTGTCGCCCGTATCGCCTTCGCGGTCGTTGCTCAGGTCATAGGCGTAGATCTTGTACCCCACCATCGCCTGAACGGTGGTGTACTCGAACTTCGCATCAACCGCCTGCCCCGCGCCCACGGCGGTATTGCCGATCTGCACCGCGCCGGGCGAGAGGCTGACGCCCGAGACGCTCACGCCGCCGCCGCTGAGCGTCAAGAGCCATTTGTCGGCTTGCAGATCGAGCTGCACAAAGGGCGTGACGCGGGGCTTGTCGAGGTTCAGGTCGGAGAGTTTGACAGTGGAGCCAAGCCCGTTCTGCGAGCTGAGCTGCAAGTCGCCCGAGGGCGCGACGTACCACGCACGCCCTGACAAGCGAAGCGACCAGGGCGTGTCGGCGGGGTTCAGGGCCGCGGGATCGCTGGCGGTGCCAGCGGCCGACGCGGTTGTCGGGGCGGCGGGCTGAGCTTGGGGTTGAGCGCTTGGCTGAGCGTTCGCAACGGAACCCTGCACGCACAGCCCGGCGGCGGCCGCGATCGTGAATGCCCGCACACAGTTCGCTCGGTTCAGTTGCTGCATGGTTGTTCGCCCTTCCGCTGATTGTTCAGCGGGTTGTTCTGCTCGTGCGTGCACGCGTCGGGATCAATCGTGATCCCACGCGGCACGGGTCGAAGCGTACCGCGCATCTTCCCGGTCCGCTCGCTAACCTTTCGTTCATGAGCGGGACTTTGCAGCTTGCACCCGGGGTCAACGTCGCGGCGGACGCGGTGGAGCTGTCGTATTCACGCTCCAGCGGGCCGGGCGGGCAGAACGTCAACAAAGTTTCGACGCGCTGCGAGCTGCGGATCGCCCTCGCGCGTCTGCCTTTGCACGCGGGGGCGATTGAGCGGCTGAAGACCCTCGCGGGGCACAAGGTCACCGAGGCGGGCGAGCTGATCATCGCGGCCGACACGTCGCGCTCGCAGGGTGCGAATCGCGAAGAGTGCTTCGAACGCCTGCGCGAGCTGTTGGTGCGGGCGATGGTGGAGCCCAAACGCCGAAAGAAGACCAAGCCCACGAAGGGCAGCAAAGAGCGAAGGCTGTCGGAGAAGAAGGTCCGCTCGGACGTGAAACGCCGCCGGAACAAGGGCGGTTCGCGCGAGGATTGAACGGTCGGTTCGTTCTGCTGCTTTGCCTTGAGGTGGCACGGGTCTCCAGACCCGTGCTGGTGTTGGGCTTGGGCGCACGGCTCTGGAGAGCCGTGCCACCAAAGACAGCACGCCGAAGACTCGCTGCATCAATGCACGCACGACGCACGTCAACGATTCTCGGACCAGAGCCCGAGCTTGACGGCTCAGAGCAGTGCGTGGAATGAGATCGTCCGATCCATCTTCAACTCTTCAAACGCGGAGCGAATCAACGCAGACGGAATAAACGCACCAGTATGTCGAAGCCCCGTGCGCGGCGCTTCAGGAACGTTCAACCCGGTGTGAGATCGCGACGATCCAAGTGGGTAAGCCGACCGGCGCGGGGCCGAGTTGGCGAAAACCTACGCGATCCGTCCCAGTTGCTCACGCGGGTGTCCGTGAGGGCAAGGTCGCAGCAAGTCACGGAGTGGCAGCACATGATTAAGCGTTCAGTCAAGAAGGCCTTCACCCTCATCGAAATCCTCATCGTCGTCGTGATCCTCGGCATCTTGGCCGCGATCGTGATCCCGCAGTTCACCAAGGCCAGCGAGGATGCGCAGGTCGGTAACGTGGTGACCCAGCTGCAGACCATCCGCAGCCAGATCGAGCTCTACCGCGTCCGCAACAACGGCGCGTTCCCCGATCTGACCACGTCCGCGTTCCAGGACCTCGTGAACGTTGGCACCACGAACGCTGCGCCGGATGGCAACACCTACATGAAGGCTGCCCCGGTGAATCCTCGCACCGGCACGAGCACGGTTGCTGCTGGTACGGCCGCGCCGACCGCGGTTGCGAACCGCAACGACACTGGTTGGATCTACGACGCCACGACCGGCAACTTCTGGGCCAACGGCTTCGATGAGGCCACCGGCAAGTGGATCGCCCCGACCTCCGGTGGTGGTGGCGGCGGTAACTAATCCGATTCCCCTCTTCGCTCCGACCTTGGAGCGAGCGGATCGAACATGATTCAGATCGGCCGAGTCTCGACAGGGGCTCGGCCGATTTTTTCAAACCCGCCCATTGCCCATCGACCGCCGTCTTCGCAGGTTCTCTTCGCAGGCTTCTGAGGAGTTGTACGAATGACTCGTGCCCTTGAACATCTTCTCCGCTGCCGCCGCCTGCGCCGAAACGCGAACCCGCACGCCGGGTTCACGCTCATCGAGATCCTCATCGTCGTGGTGATCCTGGGGATCCTCGCGGCCATCGCCATCCCGCAGTTCGCGCGGGCGGCCCAAGACTCCGCCCTCACCGCGACGCTCGTGGACCTGGGCAAAATCCGCCGAGCGGTGGAGGTCTACAAGGCACGCAATCAGGACGCCCTTCCCCCCATCGTCGACGGCGCGCTCGACTGGGGCCCCATCACCGGGCACAACAGCGAGTACATGCAGGCCCCCCCGACCAACCAGCACGTCGGCGGCGCCAACGGGCGCAAGGTGACCGTCCGAAACTCCCCCGATACCGCCTATCACCAGGACTACGGCTGGATCTTCGACCCCTCCAACGGCATGGTCTGGGCCGCGGGCTTTGATCAGAACGATCAGCCGCTGAGCCAGTCGGCAGTTCCCCCGGGCGGGAACAACTGATTGGGAATCGGTTCCAAACGCGAAAAACCTTGGAAAAGGCCGCGGGCGTGGTGGGCTTGCCCGGGGTGGGTGTCGGTTCTATCCTTGAGGCCCGACGGACTGCCTGCGGCTGTGGCGGAATTGGCAGACGCGCTAGATTCAGGTTCTAGTGGGTTCACCCCCGTGGAGGTTCGACTCCTCTCAGCCGCACTTGACGGAGAAAAGGCCCGCTGCAAAGCCGGGCCTTTTCTGCTTTTGGTTGGTCCATCGCCCGCGAAGACCCACCGACGCTAAAGTTCACCATGTCCACCACGCAGATCGAACCGAAACCGGCGAACATGAAGCCCGCGGACGACGCGGCGGCGAAGCTGGCGAAGGCCGCGGAAGGCAAGTCCAGCGGGGTTGTCGGCGAACTGTGGGGGATGATGATGGCGAACAAGAAGTGGTGGCTCATGCCCATCATCGTCGCGCTGCTGCTGGTGGGCATCGTGGTGATCGTCGGCGGCTCATCGTTGGCGCCGTTCATCTACACGTTGTTCTGATCTCTCAGCTTTCTCGCAGGGCAGATCCGCGGCCATCGCGCCCACGTTTATCCCTCCGCGCCCTCTGCGACTTCTTTGTGTATCCCCCACCCCTCACCCACACCCACCACCAACCCAAGAAATGGAGCGGAGGGGACTCGAACCCCTGACATCCAGCTTGCAAAGCTGGCGCTCTACCAACTGAGCTACCGCCCCGAACAATCCTTCAAAGGTCGCCGCCGTCGCCCATCCATCGGCCCACGCGACCCTCTCAAACGTCCGAGTTCTTCCTGCCTCCAACAACAACCCAGCGTAGGCTGGGCTTCACCCCCACCCCCCGCGCCACCTCACCTCACAAGATCTCCACGATCTCAAACCGCTTCACGCCCCTGGGCGTCCGCACCGCCACCACCTCACCCACCCGCGCTTTCATCAGCGCCTCACCCATCGGGCTCGTCGGCGTCACCTCCACCACATCCCCAGTGTCCTGCCCGCTGAACTCCCCCACCATCTTGAAGACCTCCAAATCCTCCGACCCGTCCTCGCGCAGCTTCACCGTCGCACCAAGGAAGACCACCCCGGCGCTCTTCCGGTTCTCATCCACCACCGAAACCGCCGCCAGGCGCTCGGTCAGCCGGCGGATCTCCGCCTCTTCCATCCCCTGCTGCTCGCGGGCGGCGTGGTAGTCCCCGTTTTCCTTCAAATCCCCCAGCTCGCGGGCCTCAGCGATCCGCTGCGCCACCGCCTGCCGGTTGGACAGCAGCGCCTTCAAACGGGCTTCCAAGGCCTCTTTTTCCTGCTTCGTGACCAGTTCCATGCCGTGCCTGCCCTTCCTGCCAAGCCGCGAGCCAAACCGGGGTTCCGCCCGGTGCTCGTTCGATCTTCTGAAAGACTCACCCCCACGCCAAAACCCACGATTCCAAGCGTAGACGCCCGGGCCCCAAATGCAACCCACCCTCAGCCCCCCTCCCCCCTCTCCCCCTCAATGTCCCCGGGCCTGGTTCCGTTGACCGTTCGTCGGGGGTTTCGGGCTCTTGCTTGAACCGCTTGGACCGGCCGTAGATTCGTTCAGCGGGTCAACCGGGGCTTCGGTGCTCTCCGTAAAAACCCCCACCGGCACCGTCAGATCGATCTTTGCCAGCCCGGCATCGATCCGCCGGTTGAACTTCGGATCGTGACGAAGTTTCAGAAGCTCGTTGAGCTTCCATTGGGCCGTGGGCTCACCGGGTTTCCACGCGCTCGGCGCCGAGCCCCAGATGATGCGGTTGTTCTGATCCGTGACAATGACCAGCCGCTTGCGCTTGACGTAGTCCGCAACGTCGAAGGCCACCACCTGCGGATAGACCTCCGTTGGGGCCAGGAATGTCAGCAGCGAGAGCGCCGCCTGCACATCGCCGCCCGTCCACTGCTCGCCATACGCCTCAGGGGGACCGGCAAACGGATTCAGGATTACCCGCGACGTGCTCACCGAGCCCGCGGGGTACGAGATCGGCAGCAGCTCCCCGCCCGCCGCGACGAGGTAATCGCGGTCCTTGTGCCGAACGAGGGCCACCGGCGCTCGCCACTCGGCGTTGATGCTCACCACGTGGTCGTTCTCACGCTTGATCCCGCGGAGTTTCGAGACCCACCCTGTGGAGATCAACCGATCGGCCGCCCTCTGAAGGCTCGCTTTATCCATCGGGTCGCTGGTCAGCTCCGCCTGGATCATGTCCACAAGCTGGCGGCGGATCCCCTCGCTCATCCACGGCACGGGCAACCCGTCCGGTCCCTGACTCCCCGGGATCACCGGCCAGTTCACCGTCACCGCGATCGGTCGATCGTCGAGCGCCCGCTCGTGCATCGAGCTCGCCCGCCCCGCGAGATACCCCCGCCAGCCCACCAGCGAGCCGACCACGCCGATGAGAATCACCGCCGTCAGGATCGTGGCGATCTTCTCGCGCCGTCTCGGGTTGGACTTCACACTGGGCATGACCGCTTGAAGCCGCTCCTGTAGAGCCGAACACCCATCCGGACCCGGACCAACCGGATCGACGGGATAACCGTAGCCCGCACGGGCCGCCGTTCATCCTGATTGGTGATCGACCAGCGCGGGGCTTTGGCTTCAAAGGCCCCAAAGGTTCTCCGCCCCGACCCATAGACCGAAGGCCTTATCCCTCGCCGATGGTCTCGCCCTCCGCCGCCCCCGCCGGGACCAGCCCCAGCGCCAGCTCCGCCAGTTTCGCGCACAGGTCGGGCATCGCCAGCCCCATCGCCGCCGCGGCTTTGGGCACCAGCGAGTGATCCGTGAATCCCGGGGTCGTGTTGATCTCCAGGAACCACAAAGCCCCGTCGCGGTCAAGCAGGTAGTCCGCCCTCGCCACATGCCGGAGCCCCATCGCCTTGAACAACCGCTGCGTGTGCTTCTTCACCTTCTTGATCACCGGCTCGGGGAGGTCCAGATCCTGCCCCTCGACCAAATATCTCGTATCGTCGCGGATGTACTTCGCCTGATAGTCGTACAGCCCGTCCTTGGGGGCGATCTCGATCACCGGCAGGGCCGACTTGCCCACGATCCCCACGGTCAGTTCGCGGGCGCGGGTGTCGCCGCCGATCTTCGGCTCGATCATGTACGGACGCGGGCTCAGCCCCTGCTGCAAACGCTCGCGGGTTTCCTTCTCGATCGCCTCGACCGCCCTGGTGAACTCACCCCGGCTTGTGCAGACGTGCAACCCGATGGTCGAGCCCTCGTGCACGGGCTTGATGATCACGGGGAGCTTCGTCGGGCAGACCGGGTCGCGAAGATTCAGCATCCACGCCGGCGCGGTGGGCACGCCGATCTCCGCGGCGAAGAACTTGCTGGCGATCTTGTCCATCGCGGTCCGCGCCCCGCGCGCGTCGGTGCCGACGTACGGCCGCCCGTCACGCTCCAGAATGTCCTGCAAAGGCCCGCCCTCACCCCAGGGCCCGTGCAGGTACGGAAAAATTAAATCCGCGGCCTGATCCTTCAGCCACGCACCGTCGACGGTGTCGATGATCTCCAGCCGGGCGGCAAAGCGCCCGGAGGCGTTCAATCCCGCGGCGATGGCGGTGGAGGACTTGATGGAGACCTCGCGCTCGGCATCGGGGCCGCCGCCGAGAACAAGAACGGTAGGGAGCGTGCTCATGGACATGCAGGATAGATTCGGCAAGGAGCCCCGGCGGGCGGGAGCGAAAAACGCCGATCGATGCACATTCATCACCTTCGGCGGGACGAAGCGAGCCGATCAAACCACACGCGCTCGACCGTTGCCAACCGTGTAAACCACACCGCCCAGAGCAACGGAACCACCACGATCGCCAGCGTGATCAACACGGAGTACCAATACGGAAGCATGGGTGGAAACGGATTGATCGTCCCCGAGAAGCGCAGGTTGTGTTTTACGCCGCTGGCGACGAAGTTCAAGATGACCATCCCCGCGAGAAACATCCCCCGGCAGTACCACTTCTGCCGACGTAGCCACCGCTCACCCTCTCGCTCGGCCTCCAACGGCTTGACCTCAAACCCGCACTCCGGACAGTTCGCCTGCGGGTTCGCACCGTTGAGTTCGTACAGGCACTTCGGACAGAAGAGCGCCAGATTCCCAACCCGCAGAATGTCCCGGCAACGCCGCCGAAGCGTGTAGACCAGCAGCGTCCACATCAGCACACACGCGCCCAGCAGGATGAAATCAGCAACTCGCGACGACATGCACCCCGCTCCGATCCCTCACACCACCTCGCCCCAGACCTTCACCTCGGGCTCGATGGTCACGCCGAAGCGGTCGTGCACGCGCCTACGAACTTCGCGCATCAGCGCGATCAGATCGCCCGCGGTACACCCCGCGTGCGCCACGAAGAAGTTCGCATGCCGATCGCTGACCTCCGCCGATCCGATCCGCAGGCCCTTGCACCCGGCGCGGTCGATGAGCAGCCCGGCGCTCACCCGCGCCCCGCCCGCACCGATCCCCTCCACCGCGGCGCTCAGCGTCGGGTTCTTGAAGCAGCACCCCGCACTGTCCGCGGCCATCGGCTGCGTCCGCTTCTTGTACTCCATCACGTCCTTCAACTTCACCCGCGCCGAGGTATCGCCCGCCGCCAAAACCGCAAGCTTGAACCGCACCCGCGTAACGATGAAGTCGCGCAGACCGGCAAAGTCGCTGCGCCGATAGTCGAAGATCACCTTCTCACGCGACAGCTCATGCAGCTTCCCGTCGCGCGAGAGCCCGGTCACGCTCTGCACGCAATCGCCGAACTGTCCGAAGGCGCCCCCCGCGTTCATCGCCGCCGCCCCGCCGACGGTCGCGGGGATGCCGCCGAGGGTTTCGAGCCCGCTCAGCCCGCGCCGCACGGTCTCGGTGATGAGTTGCGGCAGTTTCACCCCGCCGCCGGCATCGACGATCCCCGTGCGTTCGTCGATCACCACCTCCGCAAACTTGCCCTCGCTGAGTTCAACGACGAGCTCGCGCACGCCCGAATCCGCCACCAGCAGGTTCGCGCCGTCACCCAGCACGCGCAGGTTCGCGTCGATGCCCAGACATTCGCGGAGCTGATCGATCGTCGCAGGGCGCGCGAACCTCTCGGCCCGCCCGCCACACTTGAACCACGTCGAAACGGGCTGGTCGGTCAGGATCTCCACGCTGGAGCGGGTCATGGCTTGGTCGGCGGCGGTGGTGGTCATGGATTCACGTGCGAAAGCAAACGATTGAAGAACCCGATCAGACCTTCTTCGCGGTCTTCAGGTACCCCTCCGCGACCTGATAGACCGGGCCCGCGCCCATCACCACCAGCACATCGCCCGGCTTGCAGAGGTTCTCAAGCTGCTCCACGATCGCCTCGAACGGGTAGAGGTGCATCGCGTGCACGCCCTTGCTGCGCAGGCGGTCGACAAGGTCCGCCGCGGTGACCTTCTGCTTCTCTTCCACGCTGTCGCGCACGAAGTAGATATGCGGCACGATCACCACGTCCGCCTCGCTGAAGGCGTTGGCAAACTCTTCCAGCAGGTGGCGCGTTCGGCTGTGCTGGTGCGGCTGAAAGACGCAGATCAACCGACCGTTGCGGGCCTCGGGCGCTTCAAACTGCCGAAGAGCCTTGAGCGTCGCTTCGACCTCGGTGGGGTGGTGCCCGTAATCGTCATAGACGCGGACCACGCCGCCGAGCGGGTGCGGTCGCTGCCCCATGAACTGGCTGCGCCGATCAACCCCGCGGAAGGCCGACAGACTCGAAGCGATGCTCGAACCATCCGCCCCCAGCAGCAGCGCCAACGTGGCGGCCGTGGCGCTGTTCATCGCGTTGTGCGCCCCGGGCATATTCACCGTCCACACCAAGGGCTTGCTCAGCCCGGGCCCGACAAGCTCCACCCGTCGCGTCGCGGGGTCAAAGCTCACACGCCAGTCGGCCTCGGGGCTGAAGCCGATCGTCTGCACATTGGCGCTGATCCCCGCCGTCACCTCGCGCCGGTGCGCGCCGTCGTGCGCAATAAGCAACGTCCCGCCCTGGTCCGCCGGCGCCACAAGCTTGGCGAAGTGATGGAAGCTCTCCACCACCGCGTCCAGCGAGCCGTAGATATCCAGGTGGTCGGCCTCGACCGAGTTGATGCACGCGATCTGCGGGCGGAAGTTGTGGAACGAGCGGTTGAACTCGCACGCCTCCGCGATCACGATCCCGCTCTTGCCCGAAAGCGCCCCCTTCGGAATCCGCTCGGCACCGAGCCTGAACCCCAGCGCGGGCGAACCCACCGGCGCAGACGAACCGGCAAGCTGGGCGCACGTCGCGCCGACGATGGCCGTGGGCTCAAGCCCCGCGTCGGAGAGGATGCACGAGAGCATGCTCGTGGTGGTGCTCTTGCCGTGCGTGCCGGCGATCGCCACGCCCGTGCGCCCGATCATGCTCCGCCCCAAGGCCTCGGCGTACGTCAGATGAGGCACCCCGCGACGCTGCGCTTCGAGCATCTGCGGATGATCGGGCTTGATGGCCGCTGAGGCGATCACCAGCGCACAGTCATCGGGCAGCCAGGGCTTGGACTGATCAAACCCGACGCTGATCCCCTCGTTCTGAAGCGTGCGGGTGGTTTCCTGCTCGGTGGAATCCGACCCCGAGACAACCGCCCCGCGCGACTTGAGCATCCGCGCCAGCCCCGCCATCCCGCACCCGCCGATGCCGATCATGTACACCTGCGCCCCGGCCACGTGCAATGGCTGGTCGCCCGCGGTCGCACCGGCGGTCATCATCGTTCCCGAAGCGGTCTGCCCCGGGTTGGTCTGGGTCGTGGGTTTCATGGCCAGGGTCTCGATCGCGGGCGCGGTTGAACTCATGGAAAGGGTATCGGCGCTCCGCCCTCCGTCCGTGCAAAACCCGCGACCCCCCGCAAACTCCGTTCTTCGACCCAGCAGGGCTCTATACTCATCCCCGCCGCAGCGCTGCGTGCGCGGGCGTTGTTCGAGTCGCTTTCGCTTCTCCTTTGAGGGGTATGGACCATGGGTACCGGACCGTTGATCGCCGCGTTGGTTGTGCTGGGCCTCATCCTCGTGGTGATCGGCTTCATCATGGCCCAGTTCCTCAGCCTCTACATTCAGGCCGCCGTCAGCAACGCCAAGGTCTCCATGCTCGAGCTCATCGGCATGCGCCTGCGGAAGGTCGACCTCCGCGTGATCGTCTTCAGCCGGATCCGCGCCAAGAAGGCCGGGCTTGAGATCTCCACCGCCAACATCGAAACGCACTACCTCGCCGGCGGGCGCGTCCCGCAGGTCATCAGCGCCCTCATCGCCGCGCAGGGCGCCAAAATCCCCCTGACCTGGGACATGGCCCGCGCCATCGACCTCGCCGGTCGCGACATCTTCGACGCCGTGCAGACCAGCGTGAACCCCAAGGTCATCGACTGCCCAGCCCAGGTCGGCTCGCGCAGCACCATCGACGCCGTCGCCGGTGACGGCATCCAGCTCAAGGCCAAGGCCCGCGTCACCGTCCGCACCAACCTCGCCCGCCTCGTCGGCGGCGCCACCGAAGAGACCATCATCGCCCGCGTCGGCGAAGGCATCGTCACCACCATCGGCAGCGCCAAGAGCCACAAGGAAGTTCTCGAGAACCCCGACAACATCTCCAAGACCGTCATGGCCAAGGGCCTCGACGCAGGCACCGCCTTCGAGATCCTGTCCATCGACATCGCCGACATCGACGTGGGCGAGAACATCGGCGCCCAGCTCCAGCAGGCCCAGGCCGAGGCGGTCAAGAAAATGGCCCAAGCCGAGGCCGAAAGCCGCGCCGCCAAGGCCCGCGCCCTCGAACAGGAAAACCGCGCCAAGATCGAAGAGAACAAGGCCATGGTCGTCCTCGCCGAGGCCGAAATCCCCCGCGCCATCGCCCACGCCTTCAACTCCGGCCAGCTCGGCATCATGGACTACTACCGCCTGAAAAACGTCCAAGCCGACACCCTCATGCGCTCCGCCATCGCCGGCGGCGGCACGCAGTCCGTCGGTGAACGCGGCCCGCTGAGCTGATCCCACAGCCCCACCCACCCCCCTCGGCCCTCCACCCTCGGCCCTTTCCCACCCATGGCCCTGATCGACATCAAGATCGACCCCACCCCGCGTGATCTGAAAATCTTCGCGGTGCTGTGGGCCGCCTTCTTCCTCATCCTGGGCAAAATCGCCTTCTTCACCGACGCGGTGATCTTCTCCGCCGCCGTCTTCACATCCTCCTGCTTCCTGATCAGCTTCGCCCTCAACCGCGACTACGCCAAGAAGCTCCAGCTCTGGGGTCTGCTCTTCCCCAGCGGGCTGTGGGCCCTGTACTTCCTCGAACGCTGGGCCCTGCACACCGACGCCTCCTCATCCGCCGGGTGGCTCTCTTCATCCTCAACGTACCTGGGCATCACCGCCGCCGGGGCTCAATGGCTCGTCCTCGCCGTCGTCGTCGCGCTGGGCATCCTCGGCACGCTGCTCATGCTCACCGTCCGCGGCAGCGCCCGCGTCATCTACCGCACGTGGATGTTCGCCGCCCTGCCCATCGGCTGGACCGTCTCCCACATCGTGCTCGGTCTCGTCTACTTCCTCATCCTCACACCCATCGGCCTGGCCCTGCGCCTGCTCGGCAAAGACCCGATGACCAGCACCTTCGACAAAGCCGCAGGAACCTACTGGACGACCGCCAAAACCAGCAACGACCCGCAACGCGCCTTCCGCCAGTTCTGAGGTCTTCTCACGCGATCGAAGTCGGAAGATTCAACGCGGAGGACACGGAGAACGCAGAGAAGACCGAGCAGAAAAGCAACGCTGAGATCCGACCAGCCACTGAGCCACTCTGCCACTCTGCCACTCTGCCACTCTGCCACTCTGCCACTCTGCCACCGGCTCCCAATTTTGAGCTTTGAGCTTTGAGCTTTGCCTTCCCAGTCCCCAGTGCCTACTTCCCAACCACACACACCCGCGCATCGGCAAACCGCCGATACACCCGCGGCCCAACCCCCGTCACGCCCCCCAGCCACACCACCGGCACCGTCGGCCAAAGCGTCACCACCAGCCGCACCAACCGCTGATACGCCTCATACCCAACCGCGATCTGCCCGTCCGCCATCACCATGTGCAGGTCCGCGCCCAGCCGCTCCTCAGACAACCAATCCAGCCCCAACCTTCCCAGCCCCGCCCGATCCGTGCTGGCGATGATCGTCAGTTGCCGAAAGCAATCCAGCCGACGCAGCCACCCCGCCAGCCGCTCACACGGCCCGCACCGACCATCAAAGATCACCACCGCTCGCGCCCGCATCAATCTAACCGTAGCCGGCAAAGACCATCACACCTCTCCCGCACACAACCAATCACCCAACAAACTTCAACCACATCTCACACTCACCCCCCCACAACCCGATCAGTTCTCCGTGAAAACCTCCACAATCGCCCGAACTGAACTGGTCCGTCCGAGAACCGGGTTTACACTGATCTTCTCATCGTGTGGGGTTTGATGGCGCGGATTCTCTCTCCGCTCCACCCAACCGAGCCGCGTGGCTCGCCCACCCACAATCGATGATTCGGGAAGAGAAGGAGTGTCCCCAATGTCATCTCGTGCGCTTCATTCGTTCGTCGTCGGCCTCGCCGCCGCCAGCATATCATCCGCTGCCCTGGCCGGTGCGCTGCCCGATCTGGGCACCCCCGCGGGCCCGTCACCCATCACCCCCGGCACAGGTCTGCAAGCCTCCGCATGGTGGGGCTCCTTCGCCTCCAACATCGCCGCCGCCGAAACCTTCTCTCAGTCCCGTTCCGCCGACGCGACCTGGATCTCTTCCGTCAACTACAACACCACCTCCGCCAGCACCAACATCCTCAACTGGATCGGCGCCACCGACGCCGCCACCTTCACCGGCGTCCCCGGCGCTTCCAGCAACGCCACCGGGCGTGCCGTCTACATCTTCACCGGGTTCATCAACCTCACCAGCCCCGGCATCTGGTACTTCGGCGTCTCGTCCGACGACGGCTTCCGTCTGCGAATCAACGGCAGCGAAGTCGCCCAGTTCAACGGCGACCGCGGCACCGCCCTGACGCTCAGCGGGCCCTGGAACGCCCTCGCCGCCGGTCTCTACTCCGTTGAACTGCTCTACTGGGCAAACGAAGCGGGCGACTCAGCCGTCGTCTTCAGCGCCGGTCAGGGTTCGCCGACCGCCGTTTCCCCCGTCGGCCGCAGCAGCCTCTACTCCGTCATCCCCGCCCCCACCGCCGGCGCCCTGCTGGGCCTGGGCGGCCTCGTCGCCACGCGCCGTCGTCGCTGAGCGAACCACACCTTTCGCGCGAAGTCCGGCTGATCCGCTTCGGGCAAACCAACCCAACACAAACGATCGACATTGACCATCAAGCACCCGCCCCGGTCCGCAACCGCGGCGGGTTTTTCTTTCCCCACACAGCGCCACGCGAAGACAAGACAAAGAAAAAGGCCCGGTCGTGATGACCGGGCCTTGTCGCTGCATTCAAGATCGTCGAACCGCTCGGCATCTCTCGGCCGATCCGGGCTCAGTTGCGCCCCAGGATCTCTTCCAGCGTCGGCTGCGGGGTTTCGCCCAGCGCCGCCGCGGCGGCTTCCATCGCTTCCTTCGCCTTCTTGTTCCCAAGGAAGTTCGCTTCCAGTTCTAGGCGGATCTTCTCCATCGCCTTGTTCTGGATCTGACGCACGCGCTCCTTGGTCACGCCGATGATCTGCCCGACCTGCTCAAGGGTCATGGGCTTGTCCTGCTCGCCGCTCTCGAGACCGAAGCGGTGCTCGATGACGGTCCGCTCGACCTCGGTGAGTTCGGCGCGGTTCTCAAGCACGATCCGCTTGACCTCTTCCGCCGCGTCCTTCTCGAAGCTCGACCGCTTCGTTTCGAGGTAGTTCGACCGCTCGAGCTTCGGGTCAAAGTCCGTCGGGAACCGCTGACGGTACTTGCTGAGTTTCATCCCCTGCCGACTGAAGGCCTTGAGGATAGCTCGACAAGCATACGTGCTGAACTTGTACCCACGGCCCGCGTCGAACTTGTCGACCGCGCGGAGCAACGCCATGTTCCCCTCGCTGACCAGGTCGGCAAAGTCCACCTCGCTCATGCGGGTGCGCTTCGCCATCGCCAGGACCAGCGCCAGGTTCGTGTTGGCGATCTGCTCGCGGATCAGGTCGCTGATGCGGAACCAGCGCAGCACCTGCTCCGCCTGCTCTGCGGTTGGACGCCGGCTGTCGGTGCCCCAGATCTCCTGCTGCAGCTTCCAGATGCGGTAGCGTGCGTAGTTGAACTGGTGAAACAGCACCTTTTCCTGCGCGCCCGTCAGGATCACCTGCTGAGCGTGCTTGATCGTCCGCGTCCGGCCTGAGAGGTCGTCCATCACCGGGTGGTACCAGGTGGTGTCGGGCTTCGGAATTTCCGGCGCCTCGTCGTAGATCTTCTTCATCGCGTCCGCCTCGTAGAACGCGGGCGAATCGATGAAGTCCTGCTCCGACGCGAGGATCGCGTTGAGGAGCTTCTCATCCTCGGGCGAGAGCGTCTTGCGGACACCCTTCGCACCCGCGGGCTTCTTCTCGCCCTTGGTCGACGCGGCCTTCTCGGCCTTCGCGCCCGCCGTCGCGGCGGGCTTCACCTCGCGGACTTCCGTGAAGTCCACACGGTTCCGCCGACGATGCTGCTCCAGCGGCGAGGGCTGCGAACTCAGCGGCATGAGTGAAGTTGCTTCCATGGTTTCGACTGACCTTTTCGCTTCACGCGATGAACGGTTGTTTGATTGCTTGCCTGAGATTCTAGAAGACTTGACTGTTGGATTCTTCTCTTGACTCTCACTGAACGTTTTGAACGGATCGGATTCGACGCGGTACTGGATCGAGAGGCCTTTTCCTTTGCGGAGTTGGCCTCCGTCCATTGAACTCGGCTTGGGCTCGATGCCGTCGATATCCACGACTGGTGCCCCACGAATGAGTCTTTTCAAACCCGTGTTTCAGACAACGCGCAAAAGCGCCGCCCGCTCCACAGTTGAACCGATCCATTCCCCAGAATCAACTACTCACCGAGCGTTCACAATTCGTCCGCACGGCGTGTACTGACCCCGGTCCCTTGTTCATTCCTTCATACGCACAAGACACCCTCTGCGTTTCGCCAGAACACGGTTTCTTGTGTGAAATCAGGAAACTTCTTCAGGTTCTCGGATCGACAGTTTCAACCTCCCTTAAGATCACCCATCCAGACCTCCGGTGCCACCGATCTGGCCCATTTCGGCGAATTCCGCACCCCCGACTTTCGGAATCCGTTGTTCCTCCCACCCGCGCCGACTCACAATCAAGGGTTTTCCCTCAACTCGTCGTGGGACGAACAAGGTACACCACGCCGCTCCAATCGGCCACGAAATCGCCGCATCCAAACCCCGCTCGACGTACAATCAGCACCCTCCCTGAGTCCACTTCTGGTTCTCCCGATCAAGGTCCGAATAGTGCTTTCGTATTTGGGCCTGTTTCTTGGGTTTGCGGTTTGGACTCCCTGAGTAGTCCCCCGACCGAACGTATCGTTTCGGAGACGATCGAACCGTGACACACCCGCCGACGAGCGACCGCTCGGCCTCGGCGGGGCAAGGAGCCCGAAGATGACCTATGCACTGCCGACCCTGCCGTACGCCCTGAACGCGCTGGAGCCGTTCATCGACGCGCAGACGATGGAAATCCACAGCCAGAAGCACCACGGCGCGTACGTGACCAACGCCAACAAGGCCCTCGAAGGAACGCAGTGGGCCTCGCTTCCGGCTGAGGTCATGATCACCCGTCTGGGCGAGCTCCCCGACGACAAACGCGGCGTCGTTCGCAACAACGCCGGCGGGCACGTGAACCACTCGATGTTCTGGGCGACCATGGCCCCCGCGGGCAAGGGCGGCGGCGGCACGCCGACGGGCGACCTGCTCGAAGCCATCAACGCCGCGTTCGGTTCCTTCGATAACTTCAAGGGCCAGTTCGCCGATGCCGCCACCAAGCGCTTCGGCTCGGGCTGGGCCTGGCTCTGCTGGCACGCGGGGAACAAGAAACTCCAGATCTGCTCCACTGCGAACCAGGACAACCCGCTCATGGGCGAGTCGGTCGCGGGCTGCGGCGGCGTTCCGCTGCTGGGCCTCGATGTCTGGGAGCACGCGTACTACCTGAAGTATCAGAACCGCCGGGCCGACTACATCGGCGCGTGGTGGAACGTGGTGAACTGGAGCGAGGTGGCAAGCAACTTCGCCAAGGCCCGCAAGTAAACCGGTGCTCAAGTGGGCTTCGCGCAGGGAGCAGGCGAATCCGTCGGCGCTCGGTGTCGAAGCTTGAGAGACGGCGTGTGGAATGTGTGCGATCCGGGCGAGTTGGACGCGGCGAGCCCGGGCTGCGTGAGTTGGCCGCAGGATTGACGGCGCGTTGAGGGCGGAACAGCCCGCTGACGTGCGGATCAGAACGGATCGGAGCGATGCGAATGAACAAGGTGATGCTGACGGCGTGGTTGATCGCCCCGGTGCTGGCGGTCGGAGGGCTGTGGATGACCATCGATCGTGACGCGGCGCGGAAGAACCGTGCGATGATGAGCGCCAAGACCGGTGCGAAGGCCGAGCAGCCCAAGCCCGCCACGCCCACGAACAACCCCGCTGGAACCGCGGGCGCTGAGGCAACGCTCAGCTCCCCGGACCTGATCGAGCAGGGCTTCGTGCTGGTGGTGAAGGACAAGTCGGGTAAGGCCAGCACGCAGGAGCCGATCCACCTGGCCAGCAGTTGGAACGGCTGGAACCCCGCGGACCCGGCCTTCAAGCTCTCGCCCCGCAGCGATCTGCGCTGGCAGATCATCATGAAGAAGGGGAAGATCGACGGCCCGATCGAGTTCAAGTTCACCCGCGGCAACAGCGACTCGTGGGAGTGCAACGCCGACCTGAGCGGGCGCTCGAACCGCACTCTGCCCAAGATCGACCTGAGCAAACTCGCCAAGGGCGAGCAGCCGGTCTTTGAGTTCGAGGTTGAAGCGTGGGAGGACATGCGTCCGAACGCCGCGGCCCGCCCTGATCTGGATCCGTACTTCAAGCTGCCGACGGAGGGGCTGACGGGGACGCTGCGTCGGTTGCAGGTTGCCGGTGGCGAGCAGCCCTTCGGCGTGCGCGACGTGATGGTGTGGCTGCCGCCGGGGTACGAGAAGCCCGAGAACGCGAAGCGGCAATACCCGGTTCTGTACATGCAGGACGGGCAGAACGTCTTTTTGAAGATGCCCACGACCCCGGACGAATGGGGCGCGGACGAGACGGCGACGAAGCTGATCAACGAGGGGAAGGTCGAACCGATGATCATCGTGGGCGTGCCGCACGCGGGGAAGGCCCGCGCGACGGAATACCTGCCCATCGAGCTGCTCGACGGCGTCCCGGCGCGTGGCAAGCAGTACGCCGCGTGGCTGGTCGGTGAGGTGATGCCTCGGGTTGAGCGTGCGTTCCGCGTGAAGCCCGGTGCGGAGAACACCGCCGTAGGCGGGTCGAGTTTCGGCGCGATCATCAGCCTGTACGTGGCTCAGCAGTACCCCGAGAAGGTCGGCAAGGTGTTGTTGGAAAGCATGAGCACGAACTTCAAGGACGGGGCGATCCTGAAGTTCTTCGCGGAGCAGAAGAACTGGCCCCGGACCATCAGCTTCGCGATGGGAGGCAAAGAGCGCGGCGAGGCGAGCGAGCACGACGCGGTGAACAAGGCGATGGTCGAAGCCACGGCGGCCTTCGAAACGATGGCCCGTGAGAAGATGCTCTCCGGCGGCAAGGAGGGCGACAAGCCCGCCCTGCGCGTGGTGGTCGATGAGAAGGGCCAGCACACGGAATCGGCGTGGAAGAGCCGCTTCGGCCCGGCGCTGGAGTTCCTCTTCCCGCCTCAGGTAAACAAGGGCGACAAGGGCGAGAAGAACGGGAAGTGATCGGTCAGCACACGCGGGACAGTGAACGACTCTTCAGAGCCCCCGGCTTCAGCCGGGGGTTTTTCGTTGGTGCGGGTGATCACGTACTGCACGCAAACAACTGACGCGAGCTGAATGAAAATCGCTCGGTTCACGCGCTCGTGTTCACGTTGCGTCCTGAAAACAAAGAACCCCCGGCTGAAGCCGGGGGCTCTGAGTGATTGCGCGTGCGTATCGAGAAACGGTCTCGGCGTTACTCGCCTTTGGGCTTGGGCTTCGAGGTACCGCCGGCGTGATCATCGTCCTCGGGCTTGGCCTTGCGGACGGTGCCCAGCACGCCGGGCAGTTCGATGCCGGCCTGCTGCGCCAGTTCGTGCATGGGGGGCAGCGAACCGATGAGCCCCGAGAGGAAGTTCGCGGTCGAGCCTCCCCCACCGCTGCCGCATGTGCCGAGCTTGGGCGAGCCCGAGTCCCAGACCGTGATCTTGTCGATCTTGAGGTTCGAGATGGCCTTAACCTGCTCGCTGACGATCTGCGGCAGCTTCTCGATCAGCAGCAGCGTCGGGGCGATCTGCGGGTTCTCGGCGCACGCGGACATGAGCTTGCGGTAGCCGTCGGCCTTCGCTTCCAGCACCTGACGCACGCCCGCCGCCTCCGCCTCGTACTTGGCGCGGATCGCGTCGGCCTGACCGATAGCCTCGCGACGGACCTTCTCGGCCTCGGCGTCGGCAGCGATCTCGATGCGGCGCTTCTCGATTTCCTGAGCCGCGAGCTGTTCCTTGCTCAGGCGGGCCAGTTCCTGCTCACGCTGCGCCAGCAAAATCTTCTGCGAGGCTTCCGCGGCGGCGACTTCCGACCGACGCTTCGCCTCCGCCGCGATCTCCGCGAGTTTGGCGTTGCTCTCCGCGATGGTCGCGCGGCTGGTGTTCTCGCCCGTCGTTGCCAATGCCTCGGCCTCCGCGACGCGGATGCGCTGCTCCTGCTCCGCCTGCTTGCGGGCGGCGACAACTTCCGCGTCGCGCTGCGCGATGGCGATCTCGCGCTCACGCTTCGCCTCGGCTTCACCCTTGACGGCCTGGGCTTCCAGCGCCGCCACCGCGACGCGCTGGCGCTGTTCCGCGATCTTCTGACCTTCGATGGCGGTTGCCTGTTCTGCGGAGACCTTCACCGTGCGTTCGCGCATGGCGATGGCCTCGCCCGTGGCGCCGTCACGCTCCTGCTGGGCGACTTCGACCTTGGCACGCTGGATCGCCTCGGCCGCGGCGCGCTTGCCGATGGCCTCGATGTAGCCGCTCTCGTCGGTGATGTCGCGGATGTTGACGTTGATGAGCGTCAGACCGATCTTGTTGATCTCCTGCGCGACGTTCTCGTTGATGAGCATCATGAACTTTTCGCGGTCGCGGTTGATCTCTTCGATCGTCAGCGTCGCGATGACCAGACGGAGCTGGCCCAGGATGATGTCCTGCGCCTGCTCGCGGATCTGATCCTCTCGCAAACCCAGCAAACGCTCGGCGGCGTTGTTCATCAGCACCGGGTCGGTGCTGATACCCACGGTGAACGTGCTGGGCACGTTGACGCGGATGTTGTTCTGTGACAAGGCCCCGGTGAGGGGGATGTCGATGACCATCGGGTCCAGCGAGAGATAGGCGTAGTCCTGGATCAGCGGGACGACGAAGGTGCCGCCGCCGTGGATGCACTTGGCGGCCTTCGCGCCGCCGATCTTGCCGAAGACCACCAGCACGCGGTTCGACGGGCAGCGTTTGAACTGCCTGACGACGAAGGCGACGGCGAAGAGGAAAATGAGGCCGACGGCGACGATCAGCCCCAGCCAGAACAACGCGCTCGAGTTGTCATCAATCTTGGGCATGGTTGAAACCCCTCCTAGTGAAAAACGGTTTGCGAGAGACACGAGAACTCAGTCTTGCGGCGGGAGCATACTGAAAATCGCCCCGCCGCGGAATACACGGTCGAGAAACTCACGGTTGAAAAGTCATGGAAAGCACCGGGGCACGGCTGGCGGGCGACGGGCGCGAAGGGTCTTCGGCTTCGGTCCCGCGCGGTGCATGACCGCACGAACGGACCGATAGGCAAAGACCGCAGAACGCGCCGATCGACCCGCGGGCTGATCAAACCGGCTCAACGGTGACGGTGTTGTCAGGGTTGACGGCCGAGACGCGGATACGCGTTCGGCTGGCGATCTCTTGCGCAGCGCTGGACTTCTGCGTCGCGTAACAGCGGCGTTCGCGGTCGCCGATGACCAGGCGTACCTCGCCCGTGCCCTTGCCCGATGCGGGGATGGCGACGGTGACTTCGCCCATCGCGCCGGCGAGGGTCGAGAGGTCGATGTTGCCGCTGGTGCTCAGCTTCCGCATCGAGCGCATCACCGTGATGAAGATGAGCGAGAGCGCAACCGCGCCGCCCAGCCCGACCAGAACGGACAAACCGGCGGAAAGGCCGAAGGACTTGAATGCCAGCAACCCGCACCAGCCGAAGCCCATGGCCGCGGCGAGGAGGGCCTGAACCGAGAAGATCTCTGCGGCGGCACCGGTGTCGGTATGCCCGAGGTCGAAGTCGCCGTGCCCGCCATCGCCCAGGAAGAGCATGATGAGCAGTTTGATGAAAAAGAGCCCCGTGCCCAGCAGGGCCGGGATGGTGAACCAGATGGTGGTGGGCTCAAAGAGCTGGCTGAACATGCGTGAAATCCCCCAGATGAGGCGAGATAAGTGTAGCAGAAACCGAACGTGTGTGCGGACGGTCAAGAGCAAGGAAAAACCCGCCCTCACAGGGGGCGGATCGTGCTAGCATGGCGGGCCCGGGAGCGCCCGTCCGATGCGCGCCGGGGTGTGATTGGTCCGCGTTGAAGCGGACGACGAATCTGAACCGACGACGCCCACTCGTGGCGTGTTTTTACGCAGGAACGACGCAGACATGAGCCACCACCACAAGCACGAAGCGCAGCCGCACCACTCCGGTCACGTGAGCCTGGACCACGACGAGAAGCACGACCCGCACGCGACGCGCTGGGGTGACTTTCTCAAGGCCGCGATCAAGCTCGGCGCCAGCGACATCATCATGAAGACGGGCAAGGCCCCGACGGTGCGTCTGCGCGGTGCGCTCAAGCCGCTGGATACGCCCGCGATCACGATGCAGGAGTTCAAGGACATCGCCAAGCACATCCTTGACGAAGAGCAGATGAAGGACCTGCACACCTACGGGTCGGTGGACTTCGCGTACGACTATGACGAGAAGACCCGCTTCCGCGTCAACCTCTTCCAGGCCCGCGGAAAGCTCTCGGTGGCCGCCCGTCTGATCTCCAGCCACATCCGCCGATTCGAAGAGCTCTACCTCCCCCCCATCATGTCCGAAGTCGCGATGCAGCCCAACGGCATCGTGCTGCTCAGCGGCGTGACGGGCTCGGGTAAGTCCACCACCATCGCCGCGATGCTCGACTACGTCAACGAGCGCAAGCCCGTGCACATCGTCACCATCGAAGACCCCATCGAGTACATCTTCACCGACAAGAAATCGACCATCAACCAGCGTGAGATCGGCATCGACTGCCTGGACTTCAAGATCGCCCTCCGCGCGCTGGTTCGCGAAAACCCCGACATCGTCCTCGTCGGCGAAATGCGCGACAACGAAACCTTCGAGGCCGCCCTCCACGCCGCCGAGACCGGGCACCTGGTCTACGGGACCATCCACGCCTCCAGCGCCACGCAGACCTTCAGCCGAATCTACGGCCTCTTCGAACAGGAAGAAGTCGAACAGGTCCGGCGCATCCTCGCCTACCAGATGCGCGCGTTCGTCTATCAGAAACTGCTGCCCACGCTGCGCCCGGAGATCGCGCGTATCCCGGCGCTGGAGATCCTGGTGAACAACGCCGTGGTGCGCAAGTACATCCTCGAAGCCCGCGAAGGCGAACTGCGCGAGTACCTCAAGAGCATCGAAGCCACGCAGAGCGGCATGAAGGACTTCAACCAGAGCCTCATGGAACTGGTCGAGCAGGAATACATCCACGTCCGCACGGCGATGGAAACCAGCCCGAACCCGGACGAACTGCAGATGCGCTTGAAGAAGCTCGGGTCGCGGTAAGGCGGCCGACCGGACGGTTCGACATGACTTTCCACACGGCCAGCGATGGCCGTGTTTTTTCTTTGGGCGCGAGGCATCACAGCAACCCGCTGCGAATGAAATCGGACTGAAAGGCCATCTCACCCCACCGGCCAATGCTCGCTCCGGCACCGCTTGGGCGTCGTGAACGACATCAGCCCCATGAGCGTGAAGATCAGCCGAACGCCCAGCGAGGGCTTGCCGGTTTCGATGACGCTCTTGAGTGTCGAGGTGATGAGCTTCGAGCCCTGCACCATCTGCTTCTGCGTCTTGCTGCCGGGGGTGGCGTTGTAGATGCTGAGCGTGAACTCGGTGCCGCCGTCGACTTCGCGCAGGTCGTACCGCACAATGCACGGCTCATCATCCAAGTTCGTGAACCTGAACGTATGCGTCAGCCGCGCGGGCGGCTCGCATTCAAGGATCTCCCCCACCACCCCGGTGAACTTCGCGTCCGGCGTGCGCATCGCCAGCTTCGAACCGGGCGTCAGACCCGCAGGTCCGAGGTACATCCGCGAGTTGAAGAAACACGCGATCGGCGCGTCCGTCCGCGTGATCTCCTGCCAGACGCGCTGACGATCCGCCGCGATGGTCACTCGAAAGACCGACTGCGGCTTGTCGCTCGGGCCCGGCACCTTCAACGCTGTTGCCTGTTTCGCTTGTGGATCACGCACGTTTGACTCCCGAGGCTGGTGCTTTGGTTGACGTCGAGCCGCTGGCAGCGCCCGATTCGAGGCGCTCTTTCAAATCCACCACCCGACCTGCCCAGAACTTGGCATAGTCCGTCGTCCAGCGGTCGTAGATCTGCTGGATCGGCACGATGTTCACATACAACCACCGCTCGCGCCCGCGCTTCTCCGCGATCACCAGCCCCGCCCGCTCCAGCACCCGAACGTGCTTGAGCAGCCCGACGCCGCTCATCGTGAACGACGCGCTCAGGCCCGCGACCGTCTGCCCTGGTTTCTCCAGCAGCAGGTCCAGCACCCGCCGACGCACGGGGCTGGAGAGGGCGTCAAAGAGGTTGTCCATCGCCTCGGGTTCCATAACTAACCGATAGGTTAGCATATCCGCGGCCCCTGTCAAGGGAAAATCCTCAGTCACGGTGCGAAAGGCCACGATTGCGCGCACGCGGGTGGCCCGGCGGGGTCATCGTGGTGCTCGGCTTTCTGATATGCTTCCCCTCCACGTTCGCGAGCCCGATTCGGTCGGGGCGGCGTGGTCTTTGAAGGCTTGATTCTCATTCCCCCTGGGCCGCCCGGCGGCAGGAGATTGAATGTCCGCGATGCTGATTGATCCGAACGGGCCGGTGGTTCTTGCCGCAACCGAGGTGAGCGGGAACTTTCTGGTCAGTTTCTGGAAGCCGCTGATCCCGCTGATCGTCCTGGGCCTGTGGGGCTGGGTGGTGGCGACGGTCTATGACAAGCACGCCGCCCGGTTCTTCCTCCCGCGCGAGAAGTGGAACATCTTCCACCTGGCGATGGGCACCGTGGCGCTCCTCGCCGGGTTCTTCATGCCCGTTCCGGGTCATGTCGGCATTCTCGCGGGCGTGGGGGCGATGATCGTCATCCTCGCCATCGACCTGGCGGCGTACGCCATCGCTGTGAAGAAAGACGACCGCGTTCCCGAGCAGTTCAAAATTCGCATCGACGTGCTGACGAAGATGCAGGCCGCCCGGGCCGAGAAGAAGAAGACCAAGCAGGCCGGCACCGCGAAGCTCACCGTGCGCTACCCGGACAAGACCGCCGTGCCCGTTCCGGACGCGGAAACGCCGGAGTTCGCCGTCCGCACCGCCAGCGAGGACGTCTACATCAAGGCGATGCTCTCGCGTGCGTCGCAGGTGGAGATCACCCCGACGGGCAAGGACCAGATGTACCAGGTCCGCATGCTCGTGGACGGCATCGGCGTCGCGGGCGAGACCATGCCCGCGCCCAACGCCGTGCGCGTCATGGATTTCTGGAAAGGTGCCGCGAAGCTCGATATCAACGACCGCCGCAAGAAGCAGCAGGCCGTGACGACCGTTGAGCAGGCCGGCACGAAGCACTCCGTCCGCGTCACGTCCATCGGCGTGCAGGGCGGGATGCGTCTGACGATGCTCTTCGATCCGGATATCGCGGTGAAGCGCAAGGCCGCGGATCTGGGCCTGCTCGAAAACCAGATGGAAGAGCTCAAGGCGATCGTCAACGACGAGAAGCGCGGAATCGTGCTGCTCGCCGCCCCGCCCGACGGCGGTCGTTCGACGCTCTTCTACGCCGTGGTGGGCATGCACGACGCGTATACGCAGGGCGTGCAGACGCTCGAGGTCGATCAGCAGCTCAACCTTGAAGGCGTTCGCCATCAGGAGTTCGACGCCACCGCGGACGGGCCCGACTTCGCCACCACCGCGCGCTCGATGCTCCGCCGCGACCCGGACGTGCTCGCCGTCGCGGAGTTCCCGGATGCGAACACCGCGAAGGAACTCGCCAAGGGCGACCTGGAGCGGACGCGCTCGTACCTGTGCATGCGTGCAAGCTCGGCGATGGAAGCGATTGAGAAGTATGTCGCGGCCGTGGGCGATAACGCCCTGGCGGCGAAGGGCCTCCGCGGCGTGGTCTGCGGGCGGCTGCTCCGCAAGCTCTGCGTCAACTGCCGCGTGGGGTACCCGCCCGCGCCGGACATGCTCAAGAAACTGGGCGTCGGCGACGGCAAGGTCCAGCAGCTCTACAAAAAGGGCGGGCAGGTCCTCATCAAGAACAAGCCCGAGGTCTGCCCCGTCTGCGGCGGCGTCGGCTACCTCGGTCAGGAAGGCATCTTCGAAGTCTTCCAGATCGGTCAGGAAGAACGCGACCTCATCGCGCAGGGCAACCTCGCGGGCGTCCGCGCCAGCCTGAAGAAGCGCGGGCTGCCCAGCATTCAGCAGTCGGCCATCCGCAAGGCCGTGTTGGGCATCACGAGCGTTGAAGAAGTTCAGCGCGTCACCGCCCCGCCCGCGGCACCCGCCGCCGCGGCGCAGCCCGCCGCTCCCAAGGCCTGATCACGCCTGACGATTCACCGCCCGGCGCGTTTGAACAGAACCCGCCGAGGCCTTGTCCGGTTCACCCGTCCGAGACAGCCCTCCTTTGAGTGGCTGAAGCAAAACGTTCGGAGATCTCCGCTCATGCTCATCAACGGCCTCGTCATTCTGATCCTCCTGGGGTTTGGGTACCTGGGTTTCACCCGCGGGTTCTACTCCATGCTCCTGCACTTCGGCGCGGTTATCGTCGCCGGGGCGGTGGCGCTGGGGCTGTGGGAACCGCTGGCGTACTACCTGCTGCGCACGAACGCCGACACGCAGTGGATCTGCGACGTCGCCTGGGGCGTGTCGCTGGCCGTGCCCTTCGCGCTGACGCTCTCGGTGCTGCTGGGGATTCAGGCGGCGGTGCTCCGCAGCAACCTGACCATCCCCCCGGTGGCGAACTACGTCGGCGGCGGCGTGCTGGGTATCGTCTCGGGCGTCTTCGTCGCCGGGTTCACCGTCATGTCGCTGAGCTTCGTCCGCGGGCACACCGCCTTCACCGACTTCAAGCCCGTCGATCAGCAGTCCAACGGCTCGATGACCCGCGGCTCGGGTCTGTGGGTGCCCGTTGATCGTCTGACCGCGATGGCGTATCAGTGGATGTCCATCAACACGCTCTACGAGTCGGAGAACCTCGCGAAGTATTACCCCGACTTCGCCGAGCGTCCGCACCTGATGGGCGCGAACCCCGACAACGCGACGCTGAAGCTAGGCGTGCCCGAGAAGGCCGTGGAGTTCCTGGGTCGCTACACCGTGGGCGAGGTGAGCCCGTTGAAGTACGACGAGCTGGTGGTTGACTCGCTCCGTCCCAACCGCCAGACGGTGATGAATCTCGACGGCGAGGATCTGAAGACCCTCAGCCAGGGTCAGTACTCGATCCAAGGGTTCGTGGTGAACTTCAAGCCCGCGGCACGCGAGAAGATGGGGCAGGTGGCCGTCGGCCCGGGCAGCGCGACGCTGATCATGTGGAACCGCGACACGGACACGACGATGGCGATCCAGCCCTTCGCGCTGATCAGCCAGGCAAAGCCGCCGCAGGACAAGCCCGACGCCGCCGTGCGCTTCGCGCGCTGGCGATTCGACGCCAAGGGCACGTTCCTGGGCTCGGTCGGCGGTGCCACCGACAGCACCCCGATGGCCTATGAGTTCCTGGTTCCCAAGCAGCAGGGCAACTTCATCCCGCTGGCGCTCTACGTCCGCGGCATCCGCATCGACCTGATCGACCCCGCCACCGATCAGCCCAAGCCCGCGAAGATCGCCTTCAAGTCGACGCTCGAACGCGACACGCAGATCCTCACGGGCGAGCTCGTCGGCACCGTCGGCGGTGCGGCCCTCGACAGCCAGGGTGCAACCGAGTTGAAACTCGACCCCGCCAATCCTTCCACCGCCATTACCGCCACCAACCAGCTCCCCTTCCAGATCACGCTGAACAAGAGCGATATCAAGATCCCGGTTGACGACAAGAACCGCATTCAGGACGGCGAGCAGGCCTTCAACCCGCGCGACCTTTCCAACCGCGGCATCGAGCGCGACCTCCGCGTGGACAAGTTCGCCGTCGACAACGAGACCGCCATCGTGCAGATCGACGTGGGCAAAGACTCGCCGCTGAGCCTCCTGCTGCCCACCGCGGCGGAAGCCACCGGCGCGCCCGTGCTCGTGTCGGCCGAAGGGCAGCGGTTCAGTTGCATCGGTTACGTCTACAAGGATGGCAGCATCGCCCGCGTGCGTCACACGCCCAGCCGCCCGGTCGACCAGAAGGACGGCCTGCCCAGCCTCACGATGAGCCGAACCGATCAGAGCATGCGGCTGATCTTCCGTGTCTCGATGAACGCGACGATCAAGCAGTTCGCCATCGGTGACAAGGTCATTGCGGATATCAACCCGCCGCTGACGGTCAATCAGGCCCAACGCTGATCGTCGGCTGACGCAGAGAAATGCCAAGCCGCCGGCGTGCGATACGCCGGGGGTTTTTCGTTGGGCTCGGTCCGCACGTTTGCCCGACTGCAACGCCGCGGACCAGGCTCGCGGTGCATCGATGCTCACTTCGCGGGCTTGGTCTTTTCGCTGGCGCTGGTCTTCGCGGGTTTCGCTCCGGACGCCTTGGGCTTGGACTTCGTGGGCGTCTTTGCCTTCTTCGCGCCGGCGCTTTCTCCATTGCCGACGCGCTCGTCACGGAGCATCTGCACCACGCGTTCGACGTGGCCCTTGGCGCGGATGTTGATCATCGCCAAGCGCACAACGGGGCCTTTGCTGCTGGGCTCAAGGATGAGCGTGCTGCGCAGCACGGCCGTTACGGTCTTGCCGTAGAGCGACTTCTGCCCGTACGCGCCGAGGGCCTGCAAGCCCCGCGGCACGCCCTTCTCGTCGCGCGGGTCGCAGTACATCGGGATCTTCAGCGACTCGTCGTCGATAAAGCACGCGATCGCCTCGGGCTCGTCGGGCGAGAGGCCCATGACGTCAAAGCCCAGCGCACTGAGTTCGTTCTTGGAAGCCGAGAAGCCCTTGGCTTCTTCGGTGCAGGCGGGCGAACTCGCCTCGGGGTAGATGAACAGGACCGTCGGGCGGGTGATGATCTTCGAGAGCTTCGTGGCTTTGCCCTTTGGGTCGAACACCGTGACATCGGGCGCGAGGGCGGCAGCGGCACCGACAGCCGACGAGTTGGTTTTCACGCGTGCTGAGACAACAGATCCGGGTTGTGCGTTCATGGTCGGAGAGTTTAGCGCAGCGGCGCGTGCGTCAACCACGAAGCCGCGAGGGTGACCAGGGCCCACGCCGCGGCAAGGCTGATGAAGATCACCGCCAGCAGCCACAGCCGCGAGCCTGTGGAGGTAGCGCCGGGGTTGAGCGAGCCAGCCGGGACGCCCTCGCCCGGCGGCACGATGGCCACGCGCTGGGCGAGTTGATCGGGGCGCATCGAGCCGCCGATGCGGGCCTGATCTTGCACGATCGCCAGGACGAGGTTGGCGTCGAACGGGCGAAGGCCCATCGAACGGGCCTCGCTGAGCAGGCGCTTGCGGGCCTCTGGGCGGAGCAAGGCCGCCCGACCGCCCTCGATGGCCTGCGCGGCTTTGGTGGCGAGGATCCAGCGCACGTCCGTTGTCGGCAGGGCCGAGGCGAGAAGGTTTTCCCGCGCGACTTCGCGTTTCTGTTGTCGCTGCTGGAGGTTCAGTTGGGCATCGGGCGATGTGTCGATGGTGCCGCCGAGGGCCGGGGCGTCGCCGACGGCCTGCACGCGAAGGACCGAGGCGTAGAGCGCTCCCGCCGCGGGGGTTGGGACTTCGGCAGAAACACCGGGCCGATCGTCGGCGGACGAAAGCCGAGGTTGGAACCCCCGCCCGACGGGGTGCCCGCTGCCCGAAACGTCAGAACTTCCACCCGATGGATTGCTGCGAAGCAGACAAGCGTCGGAAAGTTCACGCCGGGCCTCGTCGCTGACAGGCCTGACCCGCCCCGCGGACAACCGGGCTGCGGCGGACAACCCCGGGATCGTCGATCCCCGCTCGCGGTCCGTCGAAGGCGACACGCGCGCCGCCTCCGGGCGACGGTCGTCGACGAGCTTCAACACGGGATGAGCCTTGGAACGATCCATGATGGGCCTTCGAGCATACGTGCACAGGGCGTGCCAGGGTCTGGGAAGCGGATTCAAACGCTTGTTTACGCCCGATAACCACGGACAGGCACCAAACCTGAGCAACATCTGGACGAGTGAAACCCCGAAACGTGAGGACCTGTGGACGGTTCGTCGGTAGTCTGTGCGTGGGGAGGACCGATCCTGCCCCTGAGCACATGGAGCTCCACCCGGCATGGATTCCACCAATCACCAGGGCGGCGAAGAGCCAACCCAGCCTGCACACCCCCCCACCGCGACGACAGCGCCCGAAGTGCTCGGGCCGGTGGAGCCTTTGGGTGTGGCGATGGATGTTGGGGCGATGCTGGACCAGCTTGAGCGGGAGGCCCGCAAGGGCAAGCTCCCGGGGTTTGAGCGGCTGTCGGGCCCTTGGTGTTTCGAGGTTGAGGCGTATGCCGTGCCGTTTACGGGGGTGATGAAGGCCCGGGCGGAGCGTGAGGGGGATCGGACAGTGCTGCGGTTTGAAACGCGGATCAGCCCGAAGATGCCCTTGATCTGGTTGATGATTCTGTTGGTGACGATCTGGCCCGGGCTGCCATTGACTGAAAATCTCATCGAGGCGGTCGGGCCGGCGGGGTGGTGGCGGTACACGATCTGGTGGTATCTGCCTTTGTCGGTGATTTCGCTGCCATGGGCGATCTGGAGCGGGCTGAGGCGTTCGAAGGCGATGATGCACGCCTCGGCTCATACCGCCCGGTCGGATATTGCGCGGGCGTTGGGCTTGGCCGAAGCGACTTCGATCGGCAAAGACTGAGATTTCGCAGGGAGGGGGACTGAATCGCGCCGGGTGGGCGGGGCGAAGACCATGGGGTTGGCGTCGTGGTGGTTGTTCAAGGTTCGTGGTAGCATGCCCCACGCACGCCGGACGGGCTGTTTGTGCCCTTTCCAGCTGTTGATGTTGGTTGGTTGATCAGCAAACCGCTCCGCAGGAGAAGCTTCATGGTCGGAAGACTTGCAACCGTGGTCCGTCGCTTGTCGCTGGGTCTGGGCCTTGCCGCGTCGGTGGTGGCGGGGGGTGTGGTGGCGATCGGAGCGGCGAACGCCGCGAGCGAAGCCGCCCAGCCCGCGAAGGCTGAGAGCAAGGCACCGATCGTGATCGGGCACTACGGCTCGCTCACCGGTGCTGAGGCGACGTTCGGGCAGTCCACCAGCGAGGGGATTCGGCTGGCGATCAAGGAACTGAACGCTTCGGGCGGGATTGACGGGCGGATGGTTGAACTGAAGGAATACGACACGAAGGGTGATCCGAAAGAGGCGAACCTGGCCGTCACCCGGCTGGTGAAGAGCGACAAGGTTGTTGCGGTTTTGGGTGAGGTGGCGTCTGGCCTTTCGCTGGCGGCGGCGCCGGTGTGTCAGAAGGCGGGCGTGCCCATGATCAGCCCGTCGTCGACGAACGTGCGTGTGACGAAGGTTGGAGACATGATCTTCCGGGTCTGCTTTATTGACCCGTTCCAAGGGCTGGCGTGCGCGAAGTTTGCCAGCGAGAACCTGAAGGCAACCAAGGCCGCGATGCTGTATGACCAGAAGGCCCCCTATTCGGTGGACCTGGCGAAGGAGTTCAAGAAGGCCTTCGAGAAGATGGGCGGCAAGGTCGTTGCGGAGCAGACGTACTCCGGCGGCGACGGGGACTTCACCGCGCAGCTGACCAATATCGCCGCCAGCAAGCCCGAGGTGCTGTTTGTGCCCGGGTATTACACCGACGTTGGCAACATCGCCCTGCAGGTCCGCAAGCTGGGGATCACCTGCCCCATGCTGGGCGGTGACGGCTGGGACAGCGAGCAGCTCGGGAAGACGGCCGGGAAGGCCATCGAGGGCTCGTTCTATTCCAACCATTACGCCCCGGATCAGCCCGACGAGCAGGTCAAGCAGTTCATCAGCAAGTACCAGAGTGCCTATGGCGGCAAGACCCCCGACGGTCTGGCGGCCCTTGGCTACGACGCCGCGAACATCCTCTTTGACGCGATGAAGCGTGCGAAGAGCACCGACGGGAAGCCTCTGCGGGACGCGATCGCGGCGACGAAGGACTTCAAGGCCGTCACGGGGACGATCACCATCGACCAGAACCGCGACGCGAAGAAGAGCGCGGTGATCGTGGAGATGAAGGGCGACCCGCTGGGCCCGAAGTTCAAGGCCCGGGTTGAGCCGTAATCAGCCCCCGGACAGGCTTGGGCAGACGGATCTGACAGACCAACATCCGAACGAGCGGACGCGGAGGCATCGTGTATACTCCGCGTCCGTTTTTACTTGGGTCCGTTCGGGCCCGCAAACGGGTGACGGTTGATTGGTCGGTCGGCTGGCTTGGGCTGAGTTCTTCGTGGCTGAGTTGCTGCAAATCATGGTGGCCGTGGTCGCGGTGGGGAGCCTGTACGCGCTGATTGCGCTGGGCTACACGATGGTCTACGGCATCTTGAAGTTCATCAACTTCGCCCACTCGGACGTCTTTGTGCTGGGGGCGTGGGTTTCGCTGGTGCTCAGCGTGATGATCATCTCGGCGTTGAAGCTGGCGCCGGGGAGCTCGCCTCCGCTGTGGATCGCGCCGCTGGTGCTGATCGCGGCGATGGTGGTCTGCGGGCTGGTGGGGTTCGCTATTGAGCGATTGGCGTACAAGCCGCTGCGGAAAGCACCGCGGCTGAACGTGCTCATCACCGCCATCGGGGTATCGCTGCTCTTGCAGAATGTCGGGCAGCTCACGGGGTTCGCGGTAGCGAAGGACGACGACGGCAAGACCATCGCGACGGTGCCGTTCGGGCCTTCGCCCAAGCGCATGCCCTCGCTGTTGCCCGAGACGGCGGCGCCGGATCCGAACCTTGCGAAGCCGCTGGTGTTGATCCAGCCGGTGGACGTGTTCATCTTCGTCTCGGCGATCGTGCTGATGGTGGGGTTGCAGTACCTGGTCTTCCGGACGAAGTTCGGTGCCGCGATGCGGGCGGTTTCGTTCAACACCGAGACCGCGGCGCTGATGGGCATCCGCGTTGATCGGGTGATCTCCGTGACGTTCGTCACCGGGGCGATGCTCGCGGCGGCGGCGGGGTTCATGTACGCGCTGAAGTACCCGGGGCTGAACCAGACCGCGCACGAAACCTGGGTCCTGCTGGGACTCAAGGCCTTCGTCGCGGCGGTCGTCGGCGGCATCGGGAACGTTCGCGGCGCGGTGCTGGGCGGGTTCCTCATCGCGTTCATCGAGTTCATGGGGATGTACTGCTTCTCGAAGTACCTCGATCCGGTTTTGCACACGAACATGGGCACCAACCTGCGCGATGTCTACGTCTTCGCGATGCTCATCTTCGTGCTGCTGGTGCGACCGGCGGGGATCCTGGGCTCGCAGCTCAAGGAGAAGGTCTAACCGGTGAGCGGTGAGCTGCAACAGCTTGTGCCGACGATGATGCCCAGCGCGGCGCGGGCGCTGCTGAAGGGCGTTGCGCTCCCTGTGGCTTCGGCCTTGGTGCTGGGGCTGGTGATGCAGTTCGTCGTGGGGCCGGCGATCGGGGCGTACCCCGCGTCGGTGGCGTTGCAGGTGGGCATCTCGGTGATGCTGGCGGTCTCGCTGAACATCGTCAACGGCTACACGGGGCAGTTCTCCATCGGGCACGCGGGGTTCTTTGCGGTCGGGGCGTATGTCGGCGCGGGGATTTCGTACTACGCCGCCCTTTCAGGGATCGATCCGGCCAGCGGACAGCAGCCCTCGCAGGCGCTGTCGAACGGCGCGTGGCTGGTCTGGAACGACGGGCAGAACTTCCTTTTCTCCTACGGCGAATGGCGGATGATCCTCGCCTCGATCGTCGGCGGGTGCGTGGCGGCGGGGTTGGGGTACATCGTCGGTCTGCCCTCGCTGCGGTTGCGCGGGGATTACCTTGCGATTGTGACGCTGGGGTTTGGTGAGATCACGCGGGTGCTGCTGACGCAGACCAAGCCGCAGATCTTTGATCGCGACGAACTGGCGGCGACGCACGCGAAGGACTGGGTGATCCCGCCGATGGGCGGTGCGACGGGGTTCAGCGACATCCCGGCGTACGCGTCGCTGATGTGGGTGTGGTTCTTCGTCGCGGTGATGATCTTCTTCGCGTACCGCGTGAAGCAGAGCAGCACGGGGCGGGCGCTGCTGTCGATCCGCGAGGACGAGATCGCCGCCCGGTCGATGGGCGTGAACATCACGAAGTACAAGGTCCGCGCCTTCGTGCTCGCGGCTGGGCTTGCCGGACTTGCTGGCAGCCTGTACGCCCACACGGGGCAGGTCATCCGCCCGCAGGAAGCCGGGTTCCAACGCTCATTCGAGGTGATCATCTTCGTCGTGCTGGGGGGCATGGGCTCGATCAGCGGCGTGGTCCTCGCCGCGATCATCCTGAGCATCCTGCCCGAGGCCCTGCGTGATCTGTCGGAGTACCGCCTGATCGTCTATGCCCTGCTGCTGATCCTCATGATGATCGTGCGCCCCAAGGGGCTCTTCGGCGTGCGCGAGATCTGGGAGTTCTGGCCCTTCACCCGCGCAAAGAAAAGCGAGAAGAAGGTGATCACGCCATGAGCGATTACCTCCTCGACGTCCGCGGCATTGGGATCTCCTTCGGCGGGCTGAAGGCCTGCGACGGGCTCACGGTGCAGATCCCCACCGGCGGGCTGCACGGGCTCATCGGCCCCAACGGCGCGGGCAAAACCACCGCCTTCAACCTCATCACCGGGGTCTACCGGACGCAGATGGGCTCGGTCACGCTCGACGGCGTGAAGGTCGATCACCTGCGCCCGCACGAGATCGCCAAGGCCGGTCTTTCGCGAACGTTCCAGAACATCCGCCTGTTCAGCGAACTGAGCGTGCTGGACAACGTGAAGCTGGCGTGCCACTGCCGGGGGAGGCACACGCTGCTGGGGACGCTGCTGCGCACGCCGCGGTTCGTGGCGCAGGAGCGGGCGATGACCGCGCGGGCGATAGAGATGCTCGACGTCTTCTCACTGCAACACCTCGCGGGCGAGCAGGCAAAGAACCTGCCCTACGGCGATCAGCGCCGATTGGAAATCTGCCGGGCGCTGGCGACCGAGCCGAAGGTGCTGTTGCTCGACGAACCGGCGGCGGGAATGAACCCCAGCGAGAAGAAGGCGCTGGCGCAGTCGATCAAGCTGATTCGAGAGCAGTTCAAACTCGCGGTGCTGCTCATCGAGCACGACATGGGCCTGGTCATGGACATCTGCGAGAAGATCACCGTCCTCGACCACGGCTGCACCATCGCCCACGGCACACCCAGCGAGATCCAGAACAACCCCAAGGTCCAGGAGGCCTACCTCGGCGAGCCCGCGACCGCCTGAGTTTTTCTTCTGAAGCACGCACGCAGAACCACATGGGCGAGAACGAGACCATCCTGGAAGTCCGCGACGTCAGCGTCCGCTACGGCGCCATCCGCGCCATCAGCAACGTCTCATTCAGCGTCAAACGCGGCGAGATTCTCACCCTCATCGGCTCCAACGGCGCGGGCAAAACCACCACCCTCCGCGCCATCAGCGGCATGGTCCGCTGCACCGGCAACGTCCGCTTCATGGACCAGGAAATTGCCGGCACGCGCCCCGACGTGCTCGTCACACGCGGGCTGTGCCACTGCCCCGAAGGCCGCGGCATCTTCGCGAACATGAGCGTCGAAGAGAACCTCAACCTCGGCGCGTTCATCCGCAGCGACAAGCACGAGATCGAAAAAGACAAGCAGCGCGTCTTCGAGCTCTTCCCGCGCATCAAAGAACGCCTGAAACAAAACGCCGGCACGCTCAGCGGCGGTGAGCAGCAGATGCTCGCCATCGGGCGGGCCCTGCTGGCAAGGCCCAAGCTGCTGCTGCTCGACGAACCGAGCCTGGGCCTCGCGCCGCAGCTTGTGCAGACGATCTTCAAGATCATCCGCGAGATCAACGCGCAGGGTGTCAGCATCCTCTTGGTTGAACAGAACGCGCACATGGCCCTGCAAGTCGCCCACCACGCGGTGGTGCTGGAAGTCGGCAAGGTGGCGATGACGGGCCTGGCGAGCGACCTGGCCAAGAGCGATGAAGTCCGCAAGGCGTACTTGGGGCACGGTTGAGAAATGGCCAAATGGTCAAATGGCCAAATGAGACCTGAGACCAGTGCCGAATGCCCAGTGCCTCGTGCCTTCCTCTCTCAGCCTTTCATGATCTTGACGATCGCGTCCAAGCCGCGTTTCAGGTCGTCCATCCGCGTGGCGAAGCTCAGGCGGAAGTGTGTATCCCGGCTAGAGAACGTGTGCCCCGGCACGATGAAGACCTTGTCCTGCTTTGCACGCTGATAGAACTGTTCGCCCGTCATGTTCAGGCGCTTGGGCACTTGTACGAAGGCGTAGAACGCGCCGCCGGGGGTTTCCACGTGCGTCACTTCGCGCAGCGTGCTGACCACCAGGTCGCGTCGGCGTTGATACTCCGCGATGTGCGGGGTGATGTCGGCCTTGAACGCCGCCACCGCGCCGAGCTGCAGGGGCGTCGGCGCGCACACGTACACGTACTGCTGCAGCTTCCGCATCTCGTGCAGAATCGCCTTCGGTCCCACGGCATAGCCCAGCCGCCAGCCCGTCACGCCGAAGGTCTTGCCGAACCCGCGGATCACCACCGTCGCGTCGAACGAGCCCGGCTCGCGCCCTGCCGACGGACAGACGGGTTTGTTCCCCTCGGCCGAGCGGGCCGTGAGGGATTCGGAGAAGACAAACTCGTCGTAGATCTCGTCAGAAATCAGCAGCACGTTCTTGCGGCGGCACAGGTCCAACAGCTCGCGCTGCTCCTGCTGGCTGAGCACCACGCCCGTCGGATTGCCGGGCGAGCAGACCAACACCGCCTTCGTCCGCTCGGTGATCAAGGGCTCGACCCGCGCCGCGGTCATGCGGAAGTCCGGGCTGCCGTCCGGGTACGTATCGCACTTGACGGCCTTCGCCCCCGCAAGGTGCGCCAGGTACGGATAGAGCACGAAGTACGGATCGGGGATGATGATCTCATCGCCCGGGTTGAGCAGCGCCATCGCCGCGAGGAAGAGGGCGCCGCTGGTGCCGCTGGTGATGAGGCAGTCGGTGGTGGTGTCGTCGATGGTCCAGCCCAGGTCGCGCTTGATGTGCTGACGGACCGCGTCCTGCAGGGGCTTGACGCCCTGCGTGAGGCTGTAGCCGTTGGGGCTGGGCAGGCTTGAGGTGTCGAGGATCGCGTCCGCCGCGGCTTTGGTGATCAGCGGGTCGATGGGGAAGTCGGGCTGCCCGATGAAGAGCTTGATCGCCCCGGGCGTGGCGGCGGCTTCGTCAAAGACCCGGCGGATGCCCGAGCCGTTGATGGCGGAGGAACGGGCGCTGACCAGCGAGGCGAGATTCATAACGGGTTGATCCTGTCGAAAAGAACAATCCACGGGCCCAAGAACCGAGACGGAACGCACGAGCCACGAGCGTAGAGCGCCACAAAAGCAAAGACCGCGCCGAACCGATCGCCGGGGTGAAGTGCCCCACGGGCGTTCGGACCAGCGCGGACGGGAAAACCATCCCCGCGGTCAACCGCAGACCAACGCGGCGGCCGATCGACCGGTCACGCGCCGTCCGCTCAAAGCGAGCCGATCGGCGTACAACCAGATCGAAATCAGGCCTTGCCGACGCGGGTCTTGGCGAGGCCCAGGGCCTTGCCATTCTTGTTGACGTCCATCTTCTTGTCGTTGATAAGGCGGGCGATCCGCTCGGCGCGGGTGTACACGGAGCGCTTCTTCGCCATGCCGCCGGAGGACTTGAGGGAACGATCGATGCTCATGGGAGGCCTTTCAACGAAACGAGACCGCGGGAATCAGCCCGACCGGGTCGTCCGATCTGGGCCAAGATGATAGAAGCCCAACCGTCCGCGGGCGAGCGGGGAGGCGTGGTCGGATGGTCATCCATTCAAAATCCAAACGAGAACGCGATCCACCGCTTTCAGCCGCCGTAGACCTTTGCCAGGTCACGCCAGAACGTCGGGTAGGTCTTCCGCACGCAGGCGGGGTCGCGGATGACGACGTTGGGCCGGCGGAGGCCGATGAGCGCCAGGCTCATCGCCATGCGGTGGTCGTCGTACGTGTCAAACTCAACCATCGGCACATTGTGCGAACAGTCGATCCCCCCCATCGGCGGCGTGATGCGAATGCCCTCATCCGCCTGCCCGCCCTTGTCCACATACGTAAAGGGCTCAACCTTCACGCCGACCTTGGCGAGTTCGTTCACCAACGCCTGGATGCGGTCGGTCTCCTTCACGCGGAGCGTGCGCAGGCCCGTGAGCGTCGAAGGTCCGCTCGCAAAGCACGCGATCACCGCCGCGGTCATGGCAGCGTCGGGGAACAACGAAAAGTTCTCCTGCATCGCCCGGGGCTGGTCGACATCGGCGATCGTCCAACGGGTGACGTCTTCGACCTGGTACTCATACTTGCCGAGCTCGTCCAGAGACAACAAGAACCACGAGTCCGGTTGCTGCTCGATCACCACCCGTTCTCTTCGGGCGCCATACACCGTCGGATATCGACCGACAACCGTGCAGCGACTCTTCGGCACCACCACCGCGGACGCGCAGATGTGGCACGCTGAACTCGCATCGGCTTCGACAAGATAATCCGAGAACACGTACCGCGGCTTGGTCCGCCAGACCGGGGAAGCTTGGACAAAGATCTCGTTGTTCTTCGCCGTGTCGAATCGAAGTGCGTCCTCACGCGATCGTCGAGCATCGAACTTCGGCTCAATGTGGCAATCACGCAGCAGACCCATCGTCAGCCGAACATACGCGGGGCTGGTAATGGGGGCGTCGACCATCTGCACGCGGACGCCGCCGGGGACAAACGGACCAAGCAAAAGTACGGCACTGACGAACTGTCCCGACTGAGACTCACCGAAACGAAACTTCAGTCCGGATACCAAATCAACATCGAAAGGCTTGATCAAAAGCGGAGGAAATCCTTCTTCAAAGAGGTGCTCGACCTCTACTCCTACCGACCGCAGCGCATCGACCAACTCCCCGATCGGCCTCTGCCTCATCCGCGCGTTGCCGTCGATGATGATCCCGCCGCTCTCTTTGGGCTGCAGGATCGCTGCCGCCGTCAGGAAGCGTGTCGCCGTGCCGGCGTTCTGCAGGTTCAGCGTGATCTGCTGACCCGGGTTGATCTTCCACCGCCCGCCCACACCCTGCACGCGCACCTTGGCGTTGCCGCTGGATTCGCCCTGCCGGTCAACCTCCGGCGTAATGTCGATCTGCGCACCGAGCGTGCGCAAAGCCGCGATCATCACCTGCGCGTCCTCCGCGTCCACCAGCGCGCCGGTCAGCACGCTCTGCCCGTGCGAGAGGGCCGCCAGCAGCAGCGCCCGGTTGGTGATGCTCTTGCTCCCCGGCGGGCGCACCGTGATATCAAACGGCTTGGTCACAGGCACAACCCGAACGCTCGTGGGCAAGCGCTCGATCGGCAAACCCGCGATGTCCTGAACCGTGGGGATCTTCATGACAGTCGTTGAACTCGTTTCGTGCGATCGCCCAGCGCACGGCTCGTCAGAGCCGTGCCACCGGAAACGCTCACTCCTCCGCCTTGCGGAAGACCGCCACCACGTCCTCAACGGGGATCACAAACAAGCGGTTGTCCCCCTCAAACTCGACGGGAACCGCGTGCTTCGGGTTGAACAGCACCCGGTCGTACTTTTTGATCGGGTAATCCGTGTCCGCTTCGACCTTCGCACTCACCGCCACCACGCGACCGGTGATCGTCGGGATCTCGATCTTGTCCGGCAGGTGGATCCCCTGCTTGGTCTGCTTCTTGTCGTCGTCTTTGCGGATGAGCACGCGGTCGCCGATCGGTTCGACGACTTCGAGCTTCGAGGTCTTGCGGGTTGAGTCTTCGGAGGGCATTGGACAAAAGTCTATTCGCGCCCGCCCGCCGCTTCGCCCTCTCCTTTTCCCCTGCGGCCGCCTTCGACGAGCTTCCCAAACCTGAGCCTTTGCCAGCACGCCCCCCGATCACTACGCTGGGGGCATCATGGAGCAGATCGAACGTCTGAAATCGCTCATCCGCGACGTCCCCGAGTTCCCCAAGCCCGGGATCGTCTTCAAAGACTTCACCCCGATGCTCCGCGATCCGGGCGCGCTGGCGCTGGCCGTCGAGCTCATGTGCAACCCGTTCCGCGGCAAGGGGATCGAGCTGGTCATCGGCGCCGAGTCGCGCGGGTTCATCTTCGGCACCGCGCTGGCCCGCTCACTCTCCGCAGGGTTCGTCCCCGTCCGCAAGCCCGGCAAGCTCCCCGCCAAGACCATCAAAATGGCCTACGAGCTCGAATACGGCTCCGACCACGTCGAGATCCACGTCGACGCCATCCAACCCGGGCAGCGCGTCCTGCTCGTCGACGACCTCCTCGCCACCGGCGGCACCATGGAAGCCTGCTGCAAACTCGTGCAGTCGCTCAAGGGCACCATCGCCGGCATCACCGTGCTCATCGAGCTGCAAGGCCTCAACGGGCGCGACAAGCTCAAATCCTTCGGACCTGTGCACACCGTCCTGAAGTACTAATTAACGCTCGTTCGCTCAATCACGCACGAACTGCAACAGGCCCGAGCCGACGCGTCGAAGCCGCCCGTCCGCCACGAGCGCATCCCACACCGCCCGCGGGTACTGGTTCGGCGGCGTAATGGCCGTCACCTGCCCCTTTGATCCGCCGGTGAGTGCCCGGTTGCTCAGTTTGCTGTCGTCGTCAAGCTGCGTGATCTTCACGCGCTTTTTGAACGCGCGCATCGCAGAGCGGAGCACGTCGGCCGTCAGTTCAAGCTCGGCCTTGGTTTCCAGACCGACCGCCGCGGGCTGACCGACCCCCATCGCCGCCTCGACCGCCGCCGTGACGGCCGCACTTTGCACCGCGGGCTGCGGCGCGGGCATCGACCGCGCCATCCCCGAAACCCGCTGCAACTCCGCAACCCCGCTCTCGCGGAGCTGCTTCAGCGAATCCACGTTGCGCTCAGCGATGATCCGACCAACCTTCATCGCGTCGGCGTTGGTCTTCTTCAAAAGGTTGTGCGCGCTGCGCCAAAGCTCCGGCACCTTTCCAGGTTCGGGCTTGCTGCTCAACTCCGCAATCACCTCGTCGAGTCGGGAAAGGACCATGTGCGGGCTCCCGTTCAAGCGATCGAATGAGCCTAGCGCCGGGAATCTTCGAGTAAATACCAATCAATATCCAAACATTTCTTCACATGTTCGCGGGCGATCTCGGGTTGATCAGGCGAATTGCCTATCACGCGAGCCAAACAGTTCAGTTGTGGACGAACACGACTTGTGTGCGAACCGTGAATCCAACGCCGCACCCCGGGCGAAACCAGTGCCGAGGTCGTTTGCCGGCCTGAGCGTGCGGCTCGGGCAAAAAGGAGGCGGCGGCCTTGTCCGACCCGTGCGGGGTTTCCCGCACCCTGGTCGCCGGTCGATGAAACGACCCGCGGCCGCGGAAAGGTCGGGCAACGCCGCCGCACTTCAAGGACGGTTGAAGCCATGTCTGCTGTGCTGACAGACCCGGTTGCGCGCGACGCGACCACCAACGCCTCGAGTCTCCTCCCCACCACCCTGCAACCGCAAGCCACGACCGCACCGGGCGCCGCGCCCCTTGCGGAAAGGCCGTACGTTGAGTCGGCATCGCGACCGGCGCCGGGGCACCAGCCCCGCAAGGGTTCGCTGACGGTCTTGATCCCCGCGTACAACGAGGCGGAGAACATCGCCGAGACGATCCAGAGCCTGCACGCGCAGACGATCAAGCCCGACCACATCATCGTGGTCGACGACTGCAGCAAGGACAACACGGGGGAGATCGCCCGCGCCAACGGCGCCACGGTCGTCCGCCCCAGCAAGAACCGCGGCTGCAAGGCCAGCGCTTTGAACTACGGGCTGGACTACGTCCCCGACGAGCTGTGCCTGGCGATCGACGCCGACACGACCCTCGCCCCCGACGCGATCGAGAAGCTCCTGCCCGCGATGAGCGACGAGCGCTTCGGCGCGGCCTGCGGCTTCGTCCTGCCGCGCCGCGTGCAGACGATGTGGGAACGCGGGCGCTACGTCGAATACCTCTACGCCTTCGAGTTCTACAAGCCGATCCAGGATTACTACGGCCGACCGATGATCGCCTCCGGGTGCTTCAGCGTCTACCGCACGGCCGACCTGCGCCGCATCGGCGGCTGGCCCACCCGCACCGTCGGTGAGGACATGGACCTGACCTGGACGCTGTACAACGACGGGTACCAGGTCCGCTATGTCCCCGAGGCCATCTGCTATCCGATCGAGCCGCCGACCTTCTCGTTCATGCAGAAGCAGCTCACCCGCTGGAGCTCGGGTTTCTGGCAGTGCGTCAAAGTGCACTGGAAGGACCTTCTGAACGTCCCGTACCTGCGGATGATCGTCGCGGTTGCGCTGTGGGACGCGGTCTTCGCCGCGACCATCTACTTCACGCTGTTGCCCTTGCTTGCGATCTTCATCCACCCGCTTTTCCTGCTGGGCTACCTGATGGACCTGCCGTCGATCGCCGGCCCGGTGCTCTACGGCGCGTACAAGCGCGGCGAGACGCTCAAGGCGCTCTCCAGCATCCCGGCCTTCTACGTCCTGCGGTTTGTGAACTTCTACTACTCGCTGAAAACCTTCTACCTCGAGTTCATCGCCCGCAGGCCGCTGCGGACGTTTGAGAAGGGGCACTAAGAAAAACTCAAAACTCAAAGCAGCAAAGCAGCAAAGCAGCAAAGCAGCAAAGCAGCAAAGCAGCAAAGCAGCAAAGCAGCAAAGCAGCAAAGCAGCAGACAGATTCAAGACTCACCACTCAGCACTCACCACTGTTTTCTGAAGGACAGTTCCCATGATTTTCGGTCTCCCTGTGACAGGTCTCGGCGGGCTTTTCTACCTCATCCTCACCCTCTGGATGCCCGTGCGTGAAGCGCACCGCACCGTTCGGGGCAAGGGGTGCCCGCGCCGCTGGAAGCAGATCTTCGTTTCCTGCGCCCTGATGTTCTTCCTCTTCGCAACCATGTACGCTCAGGCGTCGCTGATCAGCAGCCTCTTCCCCACCGTCAGCGCGGTCTCGTCCGAGTCTCTCGGCACCGCACGCTTCGACCAGATCGCGGGCAGCAAGGCCGGCGGGTTGGTCGCGGGCGCGATGTTCGTCGCGCTGATCACCCTCGCCTGCGTCGCTCTGGCGGTGCACGCCCTGCGTTTGACGATGATGGTCCTGCCGCAGCGCCGCCGCCTGGCGGCCGCTCCCCGGGCCTGATCGACGCGATCACCGCGCGATCAGCGAACAACGAGTCAACATCACCCGGGCGTGCCGTCGGAAACGCCGCGGACGACCCGGGAAAAGGTCCTCCTTTCGACACCCGAGACCGTCGCCCGAGAGGGTTTGCCGTCTCGGGTTGTCGTTTTTGCTGATCGAAAGGTGCCGCACAACGCGAGCACGGGCTTGCATGCTTCATGCACCAGCCGCACGGCTCCGCAGGGCCGTGCCATCATCGGACGAGAAGCTCAAAGCGCTCACGCGCCCTTCGGTCGGCGGAACTTCCCGCTGCGGATCGTCAGCTTCACCGAGTTCACCAACCGATCCCAGCGGCTGTACCCCTCCGCGTTGTCCTTCACGGGCCAGTCCCACGGCACATAACTCAGCCGACGCGTCATCATCCAGTTCTTCCAGTCAAATCCCGCCTCGGGTACGTGCGCCGGCGGAGTCCACGCGGGGTCCTTCCACGCCACCACGAGCAACTGCGCGGTGCGGTAGGTCCTGGTGAAGTACCCGCGCCGCTGCAATGCAAAGGCCCCGCGCTGCACCGCGTGGATCATCGCGTCGTGCAGAATGATCACCGGCGGGTCAAGGGTCGCGATCGTCCCCAGCGCGTCGGCGACGGGGTGCGGGTCGCCGTGGTCGCCGTCGATGATCACCCCCGCGGGGCGGCCCTCGAACGGGCGCAGCGTCGCGTCGGCAAAGAACTCGGTGCTCGTGACCCCCAGCAGCTTGAAGCGTCCACTCCCCGCGACCGTCTCGCTGACGCGCTGCAGGTTCTCCGTGGCGCGCTTCAGGAATGCGTCGGGGGAGCGCGTCTGGTTGTGACTGACCTGCGCGTACTCCGGATCAAGCCCCACCGCGTCGCGCCCCGCGGCGATCACGTGCGCCAGCGACCAACCGGTGTGCGTCCCGATCTCCAGCCACCAGCCCTTGGGCGAGGCCTGCGCGATGCGGTAGAGCAGACCCGCCTCTTCCGGGGTCATGTACCCGCACCCAGCAAAGAATGTCGGATCGCACAGCGTCGCGTGCCCGGCCGGTGCTCGCTTGTCGGGCTCGATCACTCGCGCGTGCGGGAAGCACCCGGTCAGATCGGGCACACCCTCGGGCGTGACGATCCGCTCGGTCTGCGGGCGCGTGGGCGTCTGTGCAACGGTGGGAACCATCACGCATTATTGCCGCTACGCTGGGACGGTGTGGTCCACCTTCGTCATTGTCGGTCTGGTGGTGGTGCTGGTCAGCGCCGCCGTGCGCCTGGCGTTTTATGTCTGGTGGCGCAACCGCTTCGGCGGTCGGCCGGTGCGGTTTGGTCGGTCGCGTGCCGCTCGCGCCGCGCGCACCGATGACGCCGTCACGATCCGCTGGGAAGAAACACCCCCGCGTTGACTGTTCGTCAACCGAGTTTGCATCATCGTGCCGAGCCGATCACTTTGCAGGCGTTGGTGCCGCGGACGTGTTCCCGGGGGCGGCGACACCATCGGGAAATCCGGGGACGATCGCGAGCATGAGGCGCACCCCGCCGCCGCCGCCGCTGGCGATGAGCATCGCTTCACCCAACGTGGGAATCACCGCGGCATCCTGACCCGGGCCGATGCCGCGAACGCGCGGCGTGTCCGTCGCGGTCGTCGGCGGCTTCGATTCTTCGCCGGCGTTCGCATCAACACCCGGCGCGCTGTCACGCTTGACCTGCCCCGGGCCCGCGGGCTCGGGCCTTGGCGCGGGCTTCGATTCATCCACAGCTTCCGCCTGCATCGCCGAACTCTCCGCCTGCTCGATCACCGACGTCCAGTTCCGCGTGGCCTGCTCCGGGACGATCAGCAGCACCTCATCATCGCGTAAGGCCGCGGTGAGCAGCAATCGGTCGAAGGTCTGCGCCGATGGTCGCTGAGGCGCGGTGCCGCGGGCGATGGCCGCCTTTTCAAGCGCCGCGGCGAATCGGTCATCATCACCACCCGCGATGGTCCGCGGCTCGTGCTGGGGCACCATCTGCACGCGCAGCTCGGCCCGCACGCCCTGATCGCTGGGCACGGGCACCGCCCAGCACCGCGTCAGAAGCCGAAGCGTCCCGCCGCCGAGCGTCAGACGGGAATCCTGCAGCGCCACGATCATCGCCTCTTCACGGAACGGCCCGCGAGCGGCTTCGATCCACGACGAGCCCTGCGCGATCCACTGGCGCGTGACGGCCGCGGGCGCACTGCTCAGCCGCTGCCCGGGCTTCAGTTCGCTCAGCCCCCACTGCCCGGGTGTGGGTGTGAGTGCGGCTTGGATCTCCTTGAGCGCCGCTCGATTGATCAGCAAAAGCCTGAACCCCGCGCGGCTCCACGCCTCACGCTCCGCCGGACTGATCCGCGGCGTGCTCTGCTCAAACTCGCGCAGCACGCGGGCAATCAACACCGCGTCGTCGTTCGTCACCCACGCGCGAACCTCCGCACCGATCCCCATCACCGGCGCTTGACCTTCCGAAGCGCCCGAGAGCGTGCTGGGCAACGTGACCGTTCGAGCGCCGGGGCTCGCCAAGGCTGAGCCGGACCCATCAGTGGAGTGATTTTCCGGTTCACCCGCGCCGTCCCCGCCGGCGCAGCCGCCGATGAAGAAGGCAACCCCCAAAGCGCCGATCGCCCACCAACCCGCACGTTGCGGCTGCGGTAGGTCACTTCTCACGATCGTCGGCTCACTGTTCATGGCGTTCATTTCGTCTCGGAGAGTCCGTACGCACGGAGGTGCGGGGGTCGGTTAGCGGCTGAACAATCATCGGGTCCGTCGGCCTTACGAGAAAAGGTCGGTATTTTCCCGGATGCAGAGGCCTTTTTTCATCCGTACACCCAAATTTTCACCGAATCGAACGTGACGGATCGGTTTTGTGGGGTACGTTCTTTCATAAGACTCGACGGGTTGCCCGGCGTGTACGTTGGGCGGCCCGGTTTGAGCACAGAGAGTAGAGAGAGGAACTGTATGAGCTCGAAGTTCGTTTCGTCGTTGGCCGTGGCCTCGGCCGTGGGTCTTGGTTCGATCGCCTTCGCCCAGAATCAACCGCCGGCGGTTTCGGTGCTGCGCGTGGGTGCGAACGGCTCAACCTCGGCGCTGTCGAACACCGCCGCCCCGGTCTTCATCGACACCTTCGCCAGCGGCACCGCCAACCAGAGCGGCCCTTCCGCCACCCTGGCGATCTCCACCACGACCAACGGCCTGAACCGCCGCCTGACCATGATCGGCAACGCCACCAGCGAGGGCGGGCTCTCGCTCAGCTCCGATGGTCGCTATCTGACGCTCATCGGCTATGACTCGGCCGTCGGCGCCGCCAGCAGCACGATGTTCCCCGCGAGCACCAACCGCGTCATCGCTCGCATCGATTCCGCCGGCAACATCGACACCACCACCGTCCTCGCCAACGGCGAATACAGCGGCACAGCCGGGACCAACGTCCGCGGCGTCGTGACCGCCGACGGCTCGTCGTACTACGTCGCCGGCAACGGCACCGGGACCGGATCGAACAGCACCGGCGGCGTGCGCTATGTTCAGCACGGTGCCATCACCGCCCCCGCCAGCCCCAGCATCCTCATCGCCCCCTCCACCAGCGCAGGCGGCACCGGCAACATCCGCCGAACCTACCTCGCCAACGGGCAGCTCTACGCCGTCACCAACAGCAGCCCCTTCACCGGTGTCAGCACCATCGGCACCGGCACCCCCACCACCGCCGCTCAGACGATGACCAACATCTTCGGCACCGGCGGCAGCTCCTACGACGTCTTCTTCGCCTCCACCACCGTCGCCTACCTCACCGACACCCGCGCCACCGCCAGCGGCGGCGGCCTGCAGCGCTGGAACTTCAACGGCTCCACCTGGACCCTGGCATACACCCTGAGCAACGGGCTCCCCACCGGGCTTTCGGGCCTCGCCGGCGCCCTGCTCTCAGGCGGTGACATCTACTTCGCCGGCATCACCGCCGACGGCGCTCGCCTTGTGACCATCACCGATAACCTTGCCAACATCGCCGCCACCGGCACCTTCACCACCCTCGCGATCGCGCCGACCAACACCGCCTTCCGCGGCGTAGCCATCCCCACCCCCGGCGCTGCTTCACTGCTGGCGGGTCTGGGCCTCGTCGCGGCTCGCCGTCGTCGTGTCCGCTAACCGATCGGCCCGCGTGCGACACATCGCACGCGCCGCGTGATCGTCAAGGTTGAACTCCACCAAGCAACGCCGGGCTTCACCGCCCGGCGTTTTCTTTTCCCTCCACTTTCACGTGAGAACTTGGGGAATCCCGAAGCGCCGGCGCGTTCTGTGGAAGACATTCCGCCTTGGGCGCGTGGGCATGGTCCGTAACGACCGGTGCACGCCTTCGGTCCATCGCCGCGTCCTGACGCGGACCGATGAACAGTGTAGGTCATGCCAGCCCAGCAACCACAGATCAGTCCCCCCGCGCCGGGCGATGCGAGCGCGCTGAGCGAGTTGGCCAAACGTGCCGACGCGCTGGGCATGTTGGTCTGGCGCATCTCCGCCAGCGGCTCGGTCTGCACCCCGACACAGGCAACGCTCGCCCGCGCACCCTGGCTCATGCACGAGCCGATGCCGCAGATCATCGCCCAGTCCGCGGTGCAGTTCGCACGCGCCGCGGCCGCGGGCCTCGTTTCATCACGCCCTCACGAACCGTTCCCCGGACTGTTCATCGCCCCGGTCCGTCCGCTGGATATCGCGCCGGACGAGCGCCTGGTCGTCGTCGCCATCGATCGCGCTCTGGCACCCGCTCAACCCTGGCTCCGCGGCCTGGCGCATCAGCACTCGCCCGCCTCCCCCGCACGCGTGCTCGCCTGCTCATCGCTGATCCCCTTTGCGTGTGATCGGCTCCTCGCCGCCTGCTCGACCCTCGACCTGATGAGCGAAGACCTCTCCCGCGCCGGCGCACTGAAGGCCACCGTCCGCGGCTGCTCAGCCCAGCTCGTCGCGGGCATGGAGGCCCTCGACCTCTTGAGCTTCCTCAGCACCCGCTGCGAAGAGACCCGCTCGCCCAACGACTTCCTCCACGAGGCGTGCCGACGTCTCCGCGTCGCGCTGGGCGTGCGCTGGGTCGCCGTTCGTCTTGACCCTTCGCAAGAACACCCCGACCCGCTCGGCACCGCCTTCGCGCTCGTCGGCGACGCACCGACCGACCCCTCGATGCTGACGCTCTCGCTGCACAGGTGGAAGGACCAGCTCGACCGAGGCTCAGCCGCCAGAACGATGCGCCTGGATACCCAGGCCCCCGGTTCGATCCTCCGCTCACGCCAGCAGGCGCTCGCCTGCGCCGTGCGGGCGAACGCGCGAACCCTTGGCGTCATCGCCGCCGGCCCCGTTCAGCGTGATATCGCCGCGCACGCGCACCTGCTCTCCGCCGCCGCGGGCTCCATCGGCGTCTTCGCCGAGAACGTCCGTCTCGAACAGCGCCAGCACCACACCGTCCTCGGATCGCTCCGCGCGCTCACCGCCACCATCGACGCGAAAGACCGCTCCACCAGCGGCCATTCCGCCCGCGTCGCACGACTCGCCCACGCCCTGGCCCTCCACGCCGGGCTCAGCGAAGAGATCGCGCGAAGGGCCTACCTCTGCGGGCTCGTGCACGACATCGGCAAGATCGGCGTGCGCGAAAGCGTCCTGCTCAAGCCCGGGCCGCTGACCCCGGAAGAGATGGACCACATCCGTCAGCACCCCCGCGCCGGGTACGAGATCCTCAAAGACCTCGCCGCACTGACCGATCTGCTCCCCGGCGTGCTGCACCACCACGAACGCTTCGACGGCCGCGGCTATCCCGCGCAGCTCCGCGGCGAAGAGATCCCCCACCTTGCACGCCTCATCGCCGTCGCCGATACCTTCGACGCGATGAGCAGCTCCCGCGCATACCGAGCGGCCCTGAGCCGAGCCAGCGTCCTGGAAGAAATCCGCAAGGCCGCGGGAACCCAGCTCGACCCCGCCCTCGCCATGGCCCTGGTCTCCATGAACCCAGAGCATCTGCACCTTGACGAGGTCAACCCGACGCTCTCGATCCACCCCGGTCCGCTGGCGGCTTGATCGGAACTCACGCAAACTTCAAGCCCGGTTCCATCGCCCTCCCTTTGTCATCTCGCGAACTCAGCAAATCTCCCTGATTCTCACGTTGATGAGGAATCCGGACAGGTTTCGCGTGGGCCAACATCAGGAACAACCCACGTTCTTACGGGTTGTCCCTATGTGACCTACTTTGACATTTCGCGTGAAAACAGTGCTTTCTCTGAACCCCCCATCGCCCTGTGAACCTTGAACGGTGTCCAGTTGAAGGTTCCGGCGTTTCGCATGGAACCGGGTCAGGGAAAATCACAAAGAGACTTTCGATAAAAATTGAGTTCCTAAAGCACGGGGCGAAAGCCCGGGCGCATCTAGGGACATCAGCAATGACTCGCGGGGCCGATGGAGCCGTCGGCCAACGGCCAAGGAAGGAATGCAGCCATGCTCGGGACCATGACTCACTCTCATCCCACCAGTACGGGATCTCCATCAGGGCAGGGGTTTACGATGGGTTCAGCAGAGTCGATCACCCTGCCCGGCACGCAGACATGGACGATCTATCTCGTCCACCCCTCGTCGAGTGAGCGCCGCCGCCTCTCGGCCGTGCTCGAATCCACCCGCTTCTCCGTGCACGAGTTTCCCTCAGGGGGGGAGCTGCTCAACGCGGTCGCCGATAACCCCAACGCGTGCCTCGTCTGCGATTCAGACCTCGGCGGCACGACCGGGCTGCATCTGCTTGCCCAGCTTCACGCCGCCGGTCGCGTCATCCCCTCGGTCATGCTCGTCGCTCCGGGCGACGTGCTCGGCGCGGTGGCGGCGATGAAGGCGGGCGTGGGTGAAGTCGTCGTCAAGCCCGTCGAACCCGGGGAACTGCTTCACGCCGTCCGCGCCGTGATCGATTCGGCGCGCGGCAACGGCGCCACCCGCGAGTCCGTTGCGGATCTGCTCCGCCGACAGGCCAAGCTCTCCACCCGTGAACTGACCGTCTTCCGCCTCATCACCCGCGGCCTGAGCAACAAGCAAGCCGCGGTGGAGATGGGCCTGGCGGTGAAGACCATCGAGATCCACCGCGCCAACGTGATGAAGAAGATGCAGGCGGACAACTTGCCCGAGCTGGTCCGTCAAGCGGTCGTGCTCGAGGGCGTCCCCACGCCGCTAAACGACTCGGCGTTGCTCTCACGCCGACGCTGAGCACTCTGCACTCACAACTTTGACTTCAAGACCTGCTCGGGATCTCAATCCCCGGCAGGTTTTTTGTTTGCAGATCCGCCAGCCGCGCCTGCAACGCCTCAAACGTCGGCTCGACAAAGTTCACGTGCCCGACCTTGCGCCCGGGGCGCGGAGATTTGTCGTAGCTGTGCACGCGGGCGCCGTTGACGCCCGTCAACTCGCTCAGCGCGGGCATGCTGCCGACGATGTTGACCATCGCGCTGAAGCCCGTTGCGCCGGGTTCACCCAGCGGCAGGCCCGTCACGGCGCGCAGGTGATTCTCAAACTGGCTGGTGGCGCAGGCGTCGATGGTCCAGTGCCCGCTGTTGTGAACGCGCGGGGCGATCTCGTTGGCCATCAGTTGCCCGTCGACCTCGAAGAGCTCCATCGCCATCACCCCGACGTACCCCAGGCTGGTCATCACTTCACCCAGCGCCCGCTCGGCCTGGCTTTGCAACGCCGCCGATGCGCCCGGCGCGGGTGAGATCGACAGACGCAGAATCCCCGCGCGGTGGTGATTCTCGGTCAGCGGATAGAACCGCATGCCGCCGTCGAGCGCCCGCACACCAATGATCGAAAGCTCGCGCGTGAACCGCACAAACCCCTCGGCGATCATGGGCACCACCCGCCGCCCGTTGTCCGTCAGTTCACTCCACGCGCCGTCGATCTCCGCAGCGCTCCGCACCACGGCCTGGCCCTTCCCGTCGTAGCCCATGCGCCGGGTTTTCACGACCATGGGCAGGCCGACCTTCGCCGCCGCGGCGTGCAGGTCGCCCAGCGAATCAACCTTCGCGACGGGCGGGACCGCGATCCCCAGCGATTGAAAGAGCGACTTTTCGCTCCAGCGGTCCTGCGCGGTGCTCAAAGCCTCCGCACCCGGGCGTGTGGGGACCAGCGAGGCCAGACGGGCGACCAGTTCAGCGGGGATGTTCTCCCACTCCAGCGTGACGGCATCGAGCCCGCGGGCGAAGGCCAGCGCCGCGTCGGCGTCTTCGAACGGTCTGGCGAAGGTTTCGGAGATCAGGCGTGTGCCGGCGTCGGGGTTGGGTTCCCAGACGCGGAAGCTCATCCCCAGGCGGTGCCCTGCGAGCGCGAGCATGCGCCCGAGTTGTCCGCCGCCGAGGATCCCGATCTTCATGAGCCGGTCCCCGGCGCGGGTTTCGCGGGGTCGGGCGAACGGAGGACCTTGTCGGTCTGGGCGGCGCGATAAGCCTTCAGGGCGGCGTCAAGTTTCGGGTCGTGAAGGGCGAGGATACTGCACGCCAGCAGGCCGGCGTTGGTCGCGCCGGCGTTCCCGATCGCCAGCGTGCCGACGGGGATTCCCGCGGGCATCTGCACGATGGAGAGCAGCGAGTCCATCCCGCTGAGGGCCTTGCTTTGGACCGGAACGCCCAGGACGGGAAGACTGGTGAGGCTGGCGACCATCCCGGGAAGGTGGGCCGCCCCGCCCGCGCCGGCGATGATGACCCGGATGCCCCGGTTCTGGGCGGCCTTGGCGTACTCGACCATCTGTTCCGGGGTGCGGTGGGCGGAGACCACGCGGGTTTCGTGCGCAACACCAAGCTGGGTGAGCACGTTCGAGGCGTGCTGCATCGTTTCCCAGTCCGAAGTCGAACCCATGATGATCCCGACAAGGGGGCTGGCCATAGCGGGTGATGATAGATCAACGCACGATGGGAAGGGGTTGTTGGACCGGATCTGGCTTTGCGTGCGCGGTCAATCCCCGGTCGGGGCCCACTCAACCCCTTGCAGTTGACGCAAACGCTTGATCACCGCGGCGACCAGTCGTTGCTCGCGGGTGGTATCGCGCGAGCCGGCGATCCCCAGAAACGCCTCGACCACGATGGGCTCGCCGACTTTTGAAGGGTCGCCGGTTGAGGGTTGAACCTTGGTGAAACTCAGCGTCCCCATGTCGTCGGCAACGCTGCGGATGTTCAAGACCAGCTCGCGGTCGGTCTGGCTCTGGGTGGCGATCACCGCACACTCGCCCGCAGTCATCGCATAGTCCGCGGCGGCGAGGCAGTCGTTCCAGTCTCCGCTCACGGTCGAGGGGTTCGGCGCGGTCGGCGGGGGGAGGATGACGCACGCCGGGAGGGAGATCAGGAACGAGCAGATTGCGAACGATGAAGCTCTTTTCGCGAACATTTGACGCATGATTGGTGTATTTTTGTGCATTTTGTACCCACAATCATGCGAGGTTGTTGCGTGGACAAACCGGATGGAATCCGCGTCGTTTGGCCGCGGCGGGGGGTGCGGGGTGATAGGATGATGATTGGTGGTGGTAGGC
>JACVCS010000010.1 GCA_016741915.1 Phycisphaerales bacterium
GTGCGGAACGCTGGGACGGGCGGGGCAGGACCGAAGTTCATGCTCGAACGCGGAAATGACCGATTTCTTGCGGGAGCGCACCGCGCGGGCGTATCCTTGCGCCCGCGAGCGGCTCCGTGCGAGCCCGCACTTCACCGGAGTTGACACCATGACCGCCCTTCAGCACACCACCACCATCAACCGTCCGACCCTCACCGCGAAACTCTGTGCCCTGCTGCTGCTGGCGGGCACGCTGGGCGCGGGCGGGTGCATCAAGCAGGGCACGTACGACGAGCTTTACGAGGCCAATAAGGCCCTGACCGCGCAGAACCAGGAACAGCTTGACCGCATCAAGTCGCTGCAGGCCGCCTTGGACGACGCGCGCCGCCGCGGCGGGCGCACCGAGATGTCCGCCTCTGAGGCGAACGCGACGATCACGAGCCTCCGCTCGCAGAACGACGACCTGCTCAAGCGCCTTTCGGAGATGGAATCGCGTCTGGCCGGGCTGAACATGGGCCCGGTGGACAGCGTGACCGACGCCGCCCTCGCGGAGCTCGCCAAGCAGTACGGCGACCTGCTCAGCTACGACAGCGCCCGCGGGATGCTGCGGTTCAACAGCGACCTGACCTTCGCCTCGGGCTCGTTCGAGCTCACCAGCGGCGCACGGCAGAGCCTCGAAGCCTTCGGGCGGATCCTCCGCGAGTTGCCCTCGGCTCAGCAGTACGACGTGAAGGTCGTCGGTCACACCGACAGCCAGCCCGTCAGCGGGCGCGCGGGCCGGCCTTTCAAGGACAACATCGAGCTGTCGGCCTTCCGCGCCATCTCGGTGCGCAACTTCATCGTCAGCCAGGGTCTGGCGGCGAACCGGGCCGAGTTCGCCGGGTTCGGTGAGTTCCGCCCGCTGGTGCAGAACAGCGCCAACGGCAACACCCCCGCCAACCGCCGGGTCGAGGTCTTCCTGACCCGCAGCACGCTGCCCGAGGGTTCGCTGGGGATGCCCGCGGCGGTCGCCCGCCGAGCGGTCGCGCCCAGCACGCCGCGCCCCGCGACGCCCGCGGGCACGAACACCGCCACGCCCGCCGCGCCGACCCCGGCGCCGAGCAAGCCCTCGACCGATCCGGATATCGTCAAGTAATCGAACCGACGACGCGGTGAGCGCCGCGGATTGAAATGAAAACACGAACGCCCGGGATGAACTTCCCGGGCGTTTTTTGTTTTTGGTGTTGGGCACGTTGGTTGGTCAGGTTTCTTTGCGCCACGCGGAGCGTGGCTCGACCTTCACTCGCCACGCGGAGCGTGGCGGTACCCCGGAGATTCAGCGCCGGCGGGCGTCTTTTTGTTTTTTGGTGCTGGTCTCGTTGGTTGTTCAGGTTTCTTTGCGCCACGCGGAGCGTGGCTTGACCTTCACTCGCCACGCGGAGCGTGGCGGTACCCCGGAGATTCAGCGCCGGCGGACGGTGCTGCTGAGCATCAGGCCCACGCCGAGGGTGAGGGTCAGCACGCCCACGCCCGCGGCGGGGAGGGTCCAGCCCATGCCCGGGGTGTCGTCGGTGCCGTCGACGGCGTCGACTTTGTAGCGGTAGCGCGAGACCTGCGACTTGGGGACGGCGAAGAGGGCGGCCCCCCACTCCCAGGAGCGTTCCTGCAGCATCTCAACCTGCGTGAGGCGGGGGCCGACGGGGGGAAGCTCGGGGACGGGCTTGCCTTGCTTGGCGAGGTCCTCGCGTGCATAGACCTCCGCGGGGAGGCGGCCGCGGCGATCGGGGAACTGTACGACGCGGGCGCTCAGTGAGCCGTCGGGGTTGAACTCGATGATGTCGAAGGTCCAGTCCTTCACGCGCACCGCGCCCCAGGTCTGCGCGTCGTACCCCTCGGCGCCGCGGCGGTTGACCACGGCGTAGCGCACGCCCTTGCCCGTGCTTGCGCCGGGGTCGAGCTTGCCGTCTTTCAGCGGCGCGAAGGCCAGCGGCGCGAGCCACTCCTCGTAGACCGACAGGTCCTTGAAGGCGTTGACGGCGGGTGGATTGACACGCAGCAGAACGGAGGCGCCGGGGAAAGGTTGAGCATTTGGCGCGATCGAGAGCGTGGTGCGTTTGTCCTTCGTGACGGCGGTGGCGGAATCAACCGGGCTGGCGGCGTAGGTGATCTGCACCGTGTTGACGGGGACGGGTTTGTTGTCTTCGGTGGTGGCGCTGGCGCTGGCGGGGTCGATGACGTCGGCGATGTTCACGGCCCGGCCGTGGGCGAAGGAGTCGCGCGCGTAGGAGCGTTCGAAGTGCCACTGCGCCGGCGGGTTGGCCTCGTTGAAGGTGCGGACGCGATGGGCCATGTTCCAGCCGGAGTATCCGACGAGGGCGATGGAGGAGATGCTCAGCACGAGCCCGACGGAAAGGGCGGTGTTCATGGTTCGAGAATCATTGGCGGGCCGGAGGGCGGGGGAGGAAAGTCGCGAGTGGCAAGTCGCGAGTCGCGAGGGGAAGATCAGTGCTGAGTGCTGAGGGATGCGTGCTGAGTGGAAAAGAAAACGCGAGCGTGGGTGCACGCTCGCGTTCGGTTTTGGTTGAGCTTGTTGTTTGCTTCGCTTGCGGCCGGCCGAGCGGATCAGTGTCCGGCGGCGGCGGGCTTGGATTCGCCCGCGCCGTGACCGGCGCCTTTCTCGGAGCCGTGCTCGGCGCCGGCGTGCTCGTCGATTGCGCCGGGGAGTTTCAGGGTGCGGACGGGGCGGGCGGTCTGGGCGGAGTTTTTGTTGGAGGCGTGCGAGCCGCCGCCGTGGTGCCCGCTGTGGGCCATCGCGAGCACGGCGGGGTTGTCGTGCAGGTACGCCTCAACGCCCGCGGAGAGGGGCTTGTCGTTGACTTTGCGTTCGGCGACGACGTTGGCGAGGCGCTGCTGGAGGGTCTTGGTGAGCAGTTCACGGGCGAGGGGGCGCTTACCGGCGGTCATTGCCTCGCTGAGGATGGTGTCGATCTTCAGGTCGGCCTGCTGACGGGCGAAGGCGACGACGGAGGTGCCCTCGGGAATGGTGAGAACGATCTTCTCGTTGACCTTCTCGTTGGTTTCTTTGTTGAACACTTCGCGGGTGCCGATGGTTCGGGTGAGGTTGCCGGTGCCGCCGCGGGTGATGTGCTGGCCTTTGTAGTCGTAGATGATGCCGCGGTTTCCGAGGTCGATCATCGTGAAGCCGAGGAAGAAGGCGAAGCAGAAGAGGGTGAAGACGACGACGAGGGAGTTGACGGGGTTGTCGTACTTCAGCTGCATGAAGAAGGCGGCGACGACGATGCTCTTGACCACCGCGATGGAGAGGGCAACGGCGACGTTGACCCACTGGGGGATCACGATGTTGAAGGTGGCGGCGATCCACTGCTCCGCCAGGGCCGCACCGACGGTGGCGAGGGTGAAGAACATGAGGATGCCCAGCACGAGGAGGAGGACGCGCCGGGGGACGATGTGGTGCCCGTGCCCGCCGCCGTGCGCGCCGTGGGATGAGCCGTGGGCGGCGTGATCGTGAGCGGTGGTCGCGGTGGTGGATGCTGCGTGAGCCATGGTTCGAACTCTTGAATGAGCCGCGGGAAGCGGAGGGGCCTTCTCGGGCGAGCGTGAACAGGAGAGGACGAGCGAACGGGGAGAAGGGCGAGCGTGCCGATCTTCTGCGAGGGTGATTAGTGGATGAGGTAGAGCAGCGGGAAGAGGAAGATCCAGACGATGTCGACGATGTGCCAGTAAAGGCCCACACCTTCGACGGCGTTGTAGTGCTTGGGACCGAAGTGGCCCTTCAGCGAGCGGATGTAGAGCCAGATGAACAGGCCCATGCCGATGATGACGTGGCTGGCGTGGATGCCCGTGGCGCCCCAGTAGAGGCCCCACCAGAGGGGCTCGTACTCGCTGACGGCGTTGGGGTATGAGTAGAACGCGCCGGGGAGCTTGCCGTCGGCGTACTTCGGGCCGTACTCAAAGCCGAACTTGATGATGAGGAAGGCGAGGCCGCAGAAGAAGGTGATGAGGATGTTGCGGCGGAGGCCGGCCTGGTCGTTGGTCTGGGCGCAGCGGACGGAATCCGCGACGGTGTAGGAGGAGTAGAGCAGGACGATGGTGTTGAGCAGGCCGATGCGCCAATCGAGCAGTGATGAGCCGTGGATGAAGGCCTCGGGGTAGAGCATGCGCATGATGCCGTAGAAGACGAAGAGGCCCGAGAAGAGGAGGACTTCGGTGGCGAGGAAGAGCCAGACGCCGAGTTTGACGGCGTCGAACTCGTGATCGCGGTCGCGGAAGTGCTCGGCCGCGCGGTAGCGCTCGTGCGGCGGCGCGCTGGCGGCGAGAAGGTCTTTATCCGCGGGGAGGGTGGCCATGGGTGTGCTCGCGAGAGATGAAACGGGTCGTGTTCAGGAAACGTGGACTCAAACGAGGATCAACGATCGGAATCGGAAGCGTCGGCCTGGGCGGTTGACCCGGACCGACGGGTGATATCAGTGTTTCAGATCAATGGGCCTTGCCCTTGCCCGGGGCGGCGGAGATGGGGAAGTCGACGGGGTTGGTCTGGGGCGGGACGACGTCGTCGAAGTCGTACGGGCCGTGGGTGACCACGGGCTCGTGGTGGAAGTTGTGGGTGATCGGCGGGCTGGCGGTGTCGGTCCAGTCCAGGGTGAGCGCGCCCCAGGGGTTCGGCGGGGCCTTGGGCCCGGCGAGCAGCGAGTGGATGAAGTTGCCCAGGTGGACCAAGAAGCCCACCAGAAGGACGAGCGAACCGACGGTGGAGAGCTGGTGGTAGATGGTGAACTCATCGACGTAACTGGCGTAGCGGCGGGGCATGCCGTGGGCGCCCATGATGAACTGCGGGAAGAATGTCAGGTTGAACCCGAGGAAGACGAGCCAGAAGCCGGTCTTGCCCCAGAACTCGTTGTACATCTTGCCGAACATCTTGGGCCAGTACATGTGCAGGGCGCCGACGAAGGCGATGAGCGTCGAGCCCATCATGACGTAGTGGAAGTGTGCGACGACGAAGTAGGTGTCGTGCAGGTGCAGGTCGGTGGAGAGTGCGCCGAGGAAGAGGCCGGTGAGCCCGCCGATGGAGAAGAGGAAGAGGAAGCCCAGCGCGTAGAGCATCGGGGTCTTCAGATCGATCGAAGCGCCGTAGAGCGTGCCGATCCAGTTGAAGACCTTCACCGCGGAGGGGAGGGCGACGAGGAAGGTGAGGGCGGAGAAGATCACCGCGGAGAGTTCACCCTGCGAGGTGAACATGTGGTGACCCCAGACGATGAAGCTGATGCCCGCGATGGCGAGCGAGCTGAAGGCGACCGCGCGGTAGCCGAAGACTTTCTTGCGGCAGAAGACCGCGATCATTTCGCTGATGCAGGCCATGCCGGGGAGGATCATGACGTAGACGACGGGGTGTGAGTAGAACCAGAAGAAGTGCTGGAAGAGGACGGGGTCGCCGCCCATGCGGGGGTCGAAGATGCCGATGTGGAAGACACGCTCGAAGATGAGCAGAAGGAGTGTGATGCCGATGACGGGGGTGGCGAGGACCTGGATGATGGCGGTGCCGTACATGCCCCAGATGAACAGGGGCATATCGAACCAGCCCATACCCGGTGCGCGGAGCTTGTGAACGGTGACGACGAAGTTCAGACCGGTGAGGATGGAGCTGAACCCGAGGATGAAGGCGGCACCGATCATGAAGAGGACGCGCCAGTGGCCTTCTTCGGTGCTGGTTGAGTAGGGGGTATAGAAGGTCCAGCCGGTGTCGACGCCGCCGGCGAGGGCGCTGGCGATGGCGAAGAGAGAGCCGAGGACGTAGATGTACCAGGAGAGGAGGTTCAGGCGTGGGAAGGCCACGTCCTTGGCCCCGAGCATAAGCGGGATGAGGAAGTTGCCCAGCGAGGCGGGGACGCTGGGGACGATGACGAGGAAGACCATGACCAGGCCGTGGAGGGTGAAGACGCGGTTGTAGGTGTTGTTGGCCTGATCGAGCGCGACGGAGCCGCCCTGGAAGACGCTGCCGAGCAGGTGGCCCTTGATGGACGTTGCACCGGCGGCATCGACGATGGTGCGGGTGGGCTCGAAGAGTTCGAGGCGGACGAGGATGGCCGCCACGCCACCGATGAAGAACATGAAGAGGATGGTGAAGAGGTACATCACGCCGATCTTTTTGTGATCGACGGTGGTGGCCCAATCGACGATGGTGGCCCACAGCGAGCTCTTGGGCGTGAGGTACGAGTCATCGTGCCCGTGGTGCGAGCCGTGCCCGTGGTCGTCGTGGTGCGCCTTACTGCCTGTGGTAATGCTGGCCATGGCTTTTCTCTCAATCAAACCCGCCGTTGGGTGGGGCGGCGGGAACGGATCTTTCGGACTTGATCAGATCGTTGCGATCAGTACACGTTGAAGGCTGAACTCTTCTGAACTTCGGACAAGCTTCGCGGGGGCCTTTTCAACCCGCGCGAAGGGTTCGGTCTTGGTGATTACTGCTTGGGCTCGGGGGTCTTGCGGTCCTCGTCGGTGGCCTTGCCGGCCAGCTCGCGGAAGTACGCCACCACGCCCGCCAGTTCACGCTCCTTGAGCTGACCCATGAACGAGGGCATCTGCCCCGCGGCATACCCCGCGTGGATCTTCGCGTTGGGATAGTTGATCGACTCAAGGATGTAGGTGTTCCAGCCCGCCTCGGTCGAGAAATCGACCTTCTCGCCCGTGTCCACCGACAGCGGCACCGGCTGCAGGTAGAACCCCTTCCATGAGGGGCCGGTGCCCTTCGAGCCGTCGACGCTGTGGCAGGTAGCGCAGCGCTGCGCGTGGACGTATTTGCCCACATCCACCAGCGAGAGCTTGTCGGCCATGTTACCCCACTCCTCCACGGTCTTCATGTACTCGTCCATGGGCAGCACGCGGAGAATCGCGGCCATTTCGCTGTGGCTGGTGCCGCAGTATTCGGCGCAGAAGATGTAGTGGTCGCGGCCCTTTTCGCCGGGCTTCTTGCCGATGCTCCCCGCGGCCGAGAGCGCCGGGTCGGAGTTCTGCGGCGTGAAGGTCATCGAGGTGTAGCGGTTGGGGAAGAGGTCCATCTTCAGCCGCATGTCCGGGATGTAGAACGAGTGCATCACGTCCTTGGACTTGAGCTGGAACTTCACAGGGACACCCTCGGGCACGACGATGACCTTGACGGGCGCGTTGCCGCGCTGCCCGGTCTTCTGCGTCTCGCCCGGCTTGGTCACCAGCAGGTCGTCGAGGTAGACGGTCTGGCCCGAGCCCGCGCCGTTGGGGTACAGCACGTCCCAGTTCCACTTGTACCCGGTGACGTCGATGTTGATGGCGTTGCCCTTGGCGACCTGTGAGTTGATGTAGCCGTAGAAGCCCCAGAAGAAGATGAACGTCACGACGATCAGCGGCCCGACGACCCAACTGACCTCCAGGAAGGTGTTGTGGTTGGGGGTGCGGATCGGTGCAACGCCCGGCTTGCGGCGCCAGCGCCACGCCCAGTAGCACATGGGCACCATCAGCGCCACGAAGCTGATGATGCACACCCACATGATGAACATGAACAGACCGTCGACCGAGGGCGAAAGGTCGCTGTTGCCGGGCTTCAGCCACAGCTTCGTCAGCCAGTCTCGTTCGGAGGCAAGGGTCAACATCAGCGTGCTCTTCATGAGGCTCTCCCGGCGCTCGATAGAGCGGATGGGTTGTGCAGGAGGTCGTTCGGTGGGTTTGTCTTCGCCCCTCCCGCGGTCCGGGCTGAGGCGTTCAATCCGAGTTCGTTCACACCCGCGGCATTGCCCGCGGTCTTCTTGCTCCGCAGCGCCCGACGCTTTCGGCGTTCACCCACCCACAGCAGCCCGACAACGCCGAAGACGATGGTCATCGTGATGGTGCCGCCGATGCGCATGACCTTCACCGCCGACATCACGTAGCTGTTGGCGTTGGGGTCCCACATGTAGCACCACATCATCACGCGTTCGAGCGTCGAACCGACCTTCCCCTGCCCGGCTTCGATGAGCGCCAGGCGGAGGTTGCGCTCGGGGTACTCGATGCCGTAGAGATAGCGGGAGATGGTGCCGTCGGGCGAGAGCACGAAGATGACCGACCCGTGCGAGTATTCGTTGGACTCGGGGAGGTAGCGGTACGCGAAGCCCAACGCGTCGGCAAGGCGGCGTGTGTCCATCGCGCTCTGTGTCGCCAACACCGCGTAGCCCTTCTCGATGGACTCCGCGAGCTTGATCGCTTCGGGATCTTTCGATGCGCGGGCCTTCTCGGGCTGATAGCGCCCGTACGAGGCGAGCATCCCTTCGCGCGCGGTGTTCGCCAGCTCGGGCTTCTCCGACGGATCGAACCCCACGATCACCGCGTTGAAGTCCTTGCCCACGGTCAGGTCCGTCAGGCGATCGATCGACTCGCCCAGCTTCGCCCGCACCATCTTGCACAGCATCGGGCAGCGGTAGTACACCATCGCGATGACCACCGGCTTGCCCTGGTTGAACCAGTCGCCGATCTTCACCGCCTTGCCCTGATGGTCCAGCAGCTCGACATCGAGCGGGATCTTCTTGCCCAGGTGCTCGACAACCTCGAGGCCCTTGAGCGCATCGGGCTTCTCGGTGGCGATGTCGTCGAAGGCGCTGATCGGTGCGGTCGCATTCGGCGGCGTGGGCGACGCACTCGGCGTCGTCGTCGCCGCGGCGGGTGAGGGGTTCAAGCCAAAGGCCCTCGGCGTAACACCCGCGATCATCGCCACCGACAGCATCGAGGCAACAGCCGCCGCGAGCGCACCGCGGCCCGGACGACGGCTCGTGGGGTTGGTGCGTTTCGTCGGGTTGGTCGTCACGGTGCGGGTCATGTCACTTGATACGTCTGCGGGGGGTGAACTGGACGGTTCGATCGGCCTTGGTTTCGCCCTTTGGTTCTTACTTGCTCGCGGGCTTGGCGTAGTTGTCTTCGACCTTCTTCATCGCGTCCTCGATCGGCAGGCGGACGGTGCCGGCCTCCGGTCGGGTCACCGCGTACTGCTTGCTCTTGAACTGCGTGTCGAGGATCTCCGACCGACGCGCCAGCGCCTCGGCCTGGATGGGCGGGGCCTTGCTGAGGTCCGCCGTGGCGACCTTCTCCGGATACTCCACGCGGAGGGTCTTCATCTGGTTGAGGTACCAGTTGAAGTACACCACCGTCGCGATCACCGCGCCGACGACGATCAGGAAACCGCCGAAGCCGAAGACCAGCACCGACTTCGAGTCGATCTGCTCAGCATGGGCTTCCTGCGGGCGCTCGTCGGCCGAGTGCGTGTGCCAGGCGTCGATCGCGTCGGGCGAAACCGGTGTTTCGTGAGCGTGATGGGTTGAGTGGCTCATGGTTCTGGTCCCTCGCGAGGGGGGGCGAGTGTCCGTTTCGTTGTTCAAGAAGGCTTCGGTCAAGCGGGAACGGTGATCAGACGTAGTTCTTGTGTGTGGCGGCCTCGGGCAGGCGCGGGTCCTTCAGCGGGATCAGCGGAACGCGCGACATCTTCCAGATCGCCGCCGCCAGCAGGATGAAGACCGGGCCCAGCGCACCGGTGAAGTCGACCCACGTCAGGCCCAGCGTGGTCTCGGAGATCGTCACCACGTCGTTCGGCGCGATGTACTTATCCGGATAGACCATGGGGCGGACGATCCAGAAGAAGTCGACGATCTGCATGACCAGTAGCCAGACCGCGAAGAGGCTGATGAGCGTGAAAGACTGCTTGCTCTTGCGGATGATCAGCAGGGGGAAGGGCGCCAGGAAGTGCCCGATGCACAGGATCCAGAAGACGGGGGTCCAGGCGTTGGTCAGCGAGCCGCCGCCGCGCTGGAGAACCCACGCGGTCTCTTCGGGGATGTTCGCGTACCAGATCAGGAAGTACTGGCTGAAGGCCACGTACGCCCAGAAGACCATGAACGCGAGCATGAGCTTGCCCAGGTCGTGGCTGTGCTCCTGCGTGAAGAGCCCTTCCAACTTGCCGCTGGAGCGGATGAGGACCATCAGCAGCGCCAGCACCGCGATGGCCGAGAGCATGCACCCGGCGAAGAAGTAAACGCCGAACATGGTGCTGAACCAGTGGAAGTCGAGGGTCTTCAGCAGGTCAACACCCGCGAAGGCCGTCACGAGCGCGAAGGCGAGGATGCCCCAGGCGCTGGTCCACGAGGCCTTGTTGCTGAGGGACTTCTCGCCGGTCTTGTCCTGCGTCAGCGAGTAGCCGCGAAGGCGGAAGGCGAGGTAGCACCAGACGACGAAGTAGACGACGAGCCGGGCGTAGAACGCCGTGGGGTTGAGGAACGCGCTCTTGGCTTGCAGCAGCGTGTCGGTCTTCGCCAGCGCCGGGTCGAACCACTTGAAGAGCTTGCCGCCGAAGAAAACGATCGGCAGCGCGAAGATCACACCCAGGGGCATGAGCGAAGCAAGGTTCTCGGCTTGGCGGCGGATCGTCACCGACCAGCCCGCCTTCACCAGGTGCATGATCAGCACGAACGCCAGCGCGCCCAGCATGATCCCCAGCGCCGTGATGAACCCGACGTGGTAGCTCGCCATCGCGTGCTTGGCGGCCTTGGCGGCCTTCTCGCCCTCGCCACCGGCGACGAACGGATACGCCGCGGTCAGACCCAGGCACGCCACACCCGCGACACCGAGAAGGCCCATTAGGCCCTTGCCCCAGCCCGCGGGCAGGTGCGTGTTCTCGTGACGCAGCAGCGCCGGGTCAACCCCGTGCGCATGGGCGGCGGCGTGATCACCGCTCTGAGAATCGGACATGTGCGAAGTGAGCTGGCTCACGGCTGCTTCTCCGGGGTCGTGTTCTGCTGTTTCTTCTGGGCCGCCTCAGCCGCCTTGCGGGCCGCCTCGGCCTCCGCGGCGCGCTGCGCCTCTTCCCACTTGCGCTTCGCCTCGTCGATGAGCTTCTGCACGTCGCCGCGCTTGTCCGCGGGGACGTCGATATTCAGCTTGCCGTCCTCGGTGGCTTGCAGCACGCGGATGTACGCGACGATCGCCCAGGTGTCTTCGAACGAAAGGGCGTGCCCGTACCCGGGCATCTTGGCGCCGTTCTCCACGCCGTTGCGTGCGACGGAGAAGATGTACCCGTCCTTGCCGGTCTTGCCCTCGACGGTCTTTTTCGCTTTGGTCTGCGGGTCTTCGACGGTCTCGGTGTAGCCGTGCTTGTACTTGCCGTCGTGGAAGTTCGGCAGCGGGTACGACCACTGCTCGCCGACCATCCCCTTGCCGTGCCCGTCGTAGTTGTGGCATACGGCGCAGTAGATGTTGTACCGCTCCTGCCCGCGGGTGAGCAGCTTCGCGTCGACCTTCACCGAGGGCGGGATCATCGCGATGTACTCGCCCTGCGCGTTCACGCCGCGGTAGAACGCGTCGTCCTCACGCAGCAGGTGCGCCCGGTCCCCCGCGTCGGTCCGCGAGTAGGCCGAGAACGCAACCGTCCCGTCCACCGGACGACGCATCGCGCGCCCGTCCTCGAAGAGCTCGGTCTTCGTCTGCGGCTTGAACTTGGGCGAATCGTCCATGTCCGGGAAGAACTGGCGCGGGCGGCCTTCGAACCGGTCGCCCCGGCAACCGCCCATCACGAGCACCCCGCCCAGTGTCGCCAGCAGCACAGCCGCAGCGCCCAGCGCCCGCACGCTCTGCCGATCGGTCCGAGTTGTTGTCCGCTTGGTGCTGCTCATGGCTGACTTGCTCCGACGCCCCGAATCCCCGAACTCCGCAATCCCGTCTTCTCTCACACTCAACCGATCCACCGACCTTCGCACTTCGCTTTCGATCCGCGCTCAGTGCGCCGCCTTGACCTTGCGCTTGTCGGCCTCTTCGGTGACAAGCTCCACGGCCGTCGCGCCGGCCTTCTCGAACATCGTCTTCACGCCCTGCGCGTCGAACTTCTCGTCCGCCGCCTCGATGGCGATGATGAACCGGTCGTCGCTGACGCCCAGGAAGCGGTCCTTCCGCAGCAGCGGGTGGTTCCAGCGCGGCAAGCCGTTGATCACGAACATGCCCAAGAGCGCCGAGAACGCCGTGAAGATGACCCCGAACTCGAACGTCACGGGTATGAGCACCTGCCACGCGTCCGAAGGCTTGCCCTGGTGCACGATCGGGTACGCCATGTGACGCACGAACAACTGGAAGAGGAACCCGATGGTCGCGCCCGAGAGACCCATGATCGCAACCAGGATGGGCAGGTTCGTCTGCTTCATCCCCATCGCCTCCTCCATCCCGTGCACCGGGAAGGGGGAGTAGACGTCCCACTTGGTGTACCCCGCGTCGCGGACCTTTTCCGCGGCGTGCGAAAGCTCGGCCGGGTTGGCGAACTCCGCCATCACGCCGTAGACCAGCTCGCCGCTCTCAGTTTTATAGATCTTCTTGTTCGCCATGATCAGATGCCCTCCTTCGGGGCCTGCGGGGCGTGATGGGTGGCGTGACCACCAGCGGCAGCGCCGCCGGCGGAATGACCATGACCGTGATGCCCGTAACCCTCCCAGTGCGGGTTGGCCTGGGGCATGACGTTCTTGATTTCGCTCATGGCGAACTGAGGCAGGAAGCGGGTGAAGAGCAGGTAGAGCGTCAGGAAGGTGCCGCAGGAGCCGACGAAGGTGAGGATGTCGACCCACGAGGCGTAGAACATGCCCCATTCGCCGGGGACGAAGGCGCGGTGCAGCGAGGTGACGATGATGACGAACCGCTCGAACCACATGCCGATGGTCACCAGGAACGCCACGATGAAGATCACCAGCGGGCTCTGACGCATCGACTTGATCCAGAAGACCTGCGGCGAAAGCACGTTGCAGGCGATCATGGTCCAGTACGCCCACCAGTACGGGGCGTACTTGCCGTCCTCACCCGCCAGGAACGGGGGCATGAGGCGGTTGTAGACGAAGACGTCGCGCTCGTAGGCGTTGGCGCCGTACCACGCGACGAAGAACTCCATCGCGTAGGCGAAGCCGACCATGAACCCGGTGGTCAGGATGATCTTCGCCATGTTCTCCAGGTGGCGCAGGGTGATCAGGTCCTTCATCCCGGGGAAGAGGATCCGCGAGGGAATCAGCAGCAGGAGCACCATCGCGAAGCCGCCGAAGATGGCGCCCGCGACGAAGTAGGGCGGGAAGATCGTCGTGTGCCAACCGGGGATCACCGAGGTGGCGAAGTCGAAGGACACGATCGAGTGCACCGAGAGCACCAGCGGGGTGCTGATGCCCGCGAGCATCAGATACGCCTTCTCGTACGTGTGCCAGTGGCGGCTGCTGAAACGCCAGCCCAGCGAGAGCGCGCCGTAGATCAACGCCCGCAACTGATCAACCCGCACGCCCACGATCGGCAGCGTCGGGGCGTTATCACCCTGACGCATCAGCCGACGCGCCGCACGGTCGCGCAGCGTCGCAAAGTCCGGGATCATCCCCATGTACCAGAACAGCAGCGACACCGTCGCGTACGTGCTGACCGCGAAAACGTCCCAAAGCAGCGGGCTGGAGAAGTTCGGCCAGATCGCGTTGCTGTTGGGGATCGGGAAGAGCATCCACGCCATCCACACGCGCCCGATGTGGATGCCCGGGAACATGCCCGCGCACACCACCGCGAAGATCGTCATCGCCTCCGCCGCACGGTTGATGCTCGTCCGCCACTTCTGCTTGAGCAAGCAGAGGATCGCGCTGATGAGCGTCCCGGCGTGCCCGATACCGATCCAGAAGACAAAGTTCGTGATGTCCCACGCCCAGTCGACGTGGTTGTTCAGACCCCACACACCAACGCCCGTGATGATCAGGTACCCGACCATCAGACCGGTGATGCTCGCCACCGAGGAGGCCAGCCCGAAGGCCGGCATCCACCAGCGACCGGGGCCCTTCTCGATGTAGCCGCAGACCGTCTCGGTGACGTCGTTGAAGGTGCGGTTGCCCAGCACCAGCGGCGCGCGCACCGCGGGGTCTTCAACCAAGGAGCCGTCCTTGGTCACCGGGTCATCGACGCGCGGCGGCTCGGGGGCCCGCATCATGCCCGCCAGACGGGCCGCTGTTGTTTGATCAGGGTTGATCGCGCTCATGCGTGGACTCCAGACCCGGGCAGCACGCCCAGGGAGAGGACATACCCGTCACGACCGGCCTTCGCCGGGTCGATGTACGAATGCTTCGTGTTCTCGCCGCCGTGCGGCGCACCGTGACCACCGCCCTCGTGCCCGCCCTCGTGAGACCCGTGCGAGCCGAAGGGGTTTTCCATCGCCGCCAGACGGTCCTTCTTGCCCAGCTTGGTCAGGAGCTGAACGTTGGGGTTATTCACGCGGACCAGGTGGCTGGTGCGCGGGCGGGTGTTCAGGAAGCCCAGCAGCAGGTAGCTGCGGGTGTGCTCGCGCATCGTGTAGACCTTCGAGCCCACGCGCTTGCTGCCGTCGCTCTCGGTGTACTCGGTCTTGTCGTCGAGGATGTTCCCGAAGACGATCGCGTCCGTCGGGCACGCCTGCTGACAGGCCGACTGCACCAGACCATCGGGGAAGTAATCCTCCGGGCGGCTGCCGGTGGCGAGCTTGTACTCGATCTTGGCTTCGTTGGTGCGCTGGATGCAGTAGGTGCACTTCTCCATCACGCCGCGTGAACGCACCGTGACGTTGGGGTTCTTCTGCATCTTGCTCAGCTCGTCGAGCTGCTTGCGCAGCCGCGGCGGGATGAGGTTCTGGTTCGCGGGCAGGTTCTCGGTGACGGTCTTGCCGCCGAGCTCTTCGAGCGATTCCTTCAGACCGCCCTGGAACTTCACCACGCCGTAGTCGAAGAAGTTGAACCGCCGGACCTTGTACGGGCAGTTGTTGGCGCAGTACCGCGTGCCGATGCAGCGGTTGTACACCATGTAGTTGTGTCCTTCGCTGCCATGGACCGTCGCGTTGACCGGGCAGACCACCTCGCACGGCGCCGCCTCACAGTGCACGCACGCCACGGGCTGGAAGAGCATCCCCTCGGGCTGCTCGCCCTTGTTCTGGCTCACCGCGTCGCCCTTGAAGTAGCGGTCGATGCGGATCCAGTGCATCTCCCGGCCCTTCTGCACCTCGGTCTTGCCCACGATCGCCACGTTGTTCTCAGCCTGGCAGGCGATCGTGCACACGTTGCACCCGATGCACGAGCTCAGGTCGATGGTCATCCCCCACTGCGGGTGACGGTCGTACGCCGCGACGCCCGGCGTCGGTCGCCCGGCACGCGCGCCGCTGTACCCGACTTCCTTATCCCGCATCGGGTCCTGATACACCGGCACCATCGCCGGCATGTGGTTCAGCTCGCCACCCTCCAGCCGCTCGCCCAGCGTCATCTTCTGCTGACGCCCGTACGAGTCCTTCTGCAGCTTGATCGAATCCTCGCCGCCGAACTTATCCCACGCCGGCTTGTCGATCTCACGCACCAACGCCCGGCCTTCCATCGAGCCGTGCGACTGCGTCACCGAGATCGGGTACCACCGCCCCGCGCCCTCCGCCAGCGACAACTTCACACCCGACAGCGACCAGGGCGAAGACCCGTCACGCAGGGGCGACACGTCGAACCCGGTCTTGCTGCCGACCACGCCCACCTCACGCCGACCCCAACCCAAGGGCAGCACCAGCGTGTTCTCCGCAATCCCAGGCACCGCCCAGCACGCGATCTTCACCGTGCGCCCGCTGATGGTCAGATCGACCACGCGACCCTGCGGGAACTGATCCGTCGCGGCCGTCTGCGTCACGCCCAGCGCCTTGGCGGTCTTGGGTGAAACGAACGCCGCGTTATCCCAGACGACCTTGCTGGCGGTCTCGGGAAGCTCCTGCATCCAGCCGTTGTTCGCGAAGCGCCCGTCGCGCATCGGGCCCGAGATGAACGCCACGTCAAGGGCGTTCTGATCCGGGCCCTTCCTGTTCAGCGTCGCCGCGCCCACGGCCTTCGCCGCCGCCGCGTAATCCACCGCCGTCAGCGCGACCTTCGCCTTCGCCCCGCTCACCACGCCGTCGTGCAGCGCACGCCGCCAACGCTTCTCAAACTCCGCGTCGGCCATCGCGTCCTTCGGTGCAGGCCCGCCGCGCCACGTTTCACGCACGAGCTCATAGCCCGACCACGTCGAGAGCCCGCCGATCATCGCGAGGGTTTCGACGGCGCTCTTGCCGTCGTACATCGGCGCGATCATGGGCTGGCAGATCGTCGTTGCGCCCTGCGCCGCCACCACGTCGCCCCACGCTTCAAGATAATGCGCACCGTTCAAAAGCACCGTCGCAAGGGCGGTGGTCTCGTTCTTCGCGGTGTGCAGCACCACGCGGTTCTTGACCTTCTTGAACGCCGCCTCGAAGGCAATCGTCCCCGGCGCTTCGAAGACCGGGTTCACATCCAGACACACAACCGTCTCGATCTTCCCGGCGTTCATCTCCGCCGTCAGATCCGCCAGTTGCTTCATGCTGTCGGCGGCTTCGTCAGCGCCGACCGGGAAGTAGCTCACGCACGCGCCGACGTTCCCCAGCGCCGCGTTCATCGCCGCCACAACGCTCTGCACCCAGCGCGGCAGGCTCTCGCCCGCGAAGAGCGCCGACTTGCCCAAATGCGCCGCATCGACCAGGTCCGCCGCGATCGCTTCCGCGTACGCAAGGGCCTCGCCCTCGAGCGTCGCGTTCATCGACGACAACGCCGCCACCAGCGGCTGCGTCCCGGGGGCGCTCAGCTGCCGCAGCACGCGCTGCGCAACCGCGACGACAAACGCCGGGATCTGCGACGGCGCCATCGACAGGCGATGGTCGGCGCTGGCGCCCGTCACGGTGAACATGCTCTCGACGCTGTACAGCCGGCTCATCTCCTGACCCGCCTTCAGCACGCGGCGCGAAGCGCCGAATGTGCGTGCGTGGTGGATCGCCGACGCTTCGTTCTCAAGGAAGTTGCTGTCGAACGAAACGATGACCTTGGCCTTGCTCAGGTCCGCGACCATCCGCGCCGGTGTGCCCAGCACGCTGGCGAGTGCCGCCGGCGCGTCGCCCGTGCAGACCGAGTCCCACGCGACCCACTTCGCCGCAGGCCACTTCTTCATCAACGCATCGCGAACGCGGTCGCGCGTCGGGCTGCTGATCTTGTCGACGATGAACGCCACGCCCGCGCCGCCGGTGGCGTCGTACGCGTCAAAGACACCGGGGCGTCCGTAGCTGGCCCACATCGCCGATTCGCTCTTCGACCGCGCCTCGAACGCCGCGTCGGTCTCGCCCGCCTGCCGAACGCTCGTACGCCAGGCGTTGCGTGCCCAGCCCGCGATGAAGGGCCATCCCGACTTCATCCCCGCGCTCTGCTCGAAGATCACCGGGTTCATCAGACGGTCCGGGTCGTACAGATCCAAAATGCTCGCCTGCGCCCACACGCTGCTCTTGCCCTGGCTCATCGGGTGCAGCGGGTTGCCCTCGATCTTCGTCGGGCGACCTTCATGCGTCTCAGCCAGAATGCCCTCAGCCCCGCCGCCGGGCAGCGCCATCGCGCTGGCGTAGAACATCGCCTTCCCGGGGATCACATCCTCGGGCGACTGCTTGCTATACGGCATGATCTTGTGCTCAGGCCGGCGGCACGCCGCGAGCGTCGACACGCCCGCCAGAGCCGCACCCGCGCCCATGAGCTTCAGGAACGTCCGCCGCGTCGGCTCGGTCAGCTCGCTGGCCCCGTCGAGGAACTCGCGCTGCTCGAACTCTTTGTGCGACGAAGCGCCGCTCAGGTCGTCCAGCCCGCGGTAATACGCACGCCCGCTCGTGCCCACCAGCTCGTGCGGCGTCTTGGCCTTCTCAACCGGCAGGCCCTGCTTCTTGCTCGACGGGCATTGATCAATCATGGTTCACCTGCAAAGGTCGCGAAACGCAAGACGCGAATCGCGATGGAAATCCGAATCACCAACTCCGAACCCAAACGCAGCCAACTTCAACCATTCACCACCGACAACTCTCCACTCGCGTCTCGCGACTGGCGACTCGCAACTCCGGCCTTAGTAATGGCACGCGCCGCAGTTCTCCGGCGCATGGATCTTCCGCTCGTCGTAGAACTTCCGCCCCTCCGCGTTGATGTCCAACTTGCCCAAATCCCCCAACTCTCGACGGTCCTCCACGTCGAACAACCGCGTCACCTTCGACTTGTCCACCAGGTGCGGGTCCGGGTTGCGGTGACACTCAAGGCACCAGCCCATGCTCAGCGGCTCGTGCTGCCAGACCACCGGCATACGCGCGATGTTGCCGTGGCAGCTCAGGCAGCTCACCCCAGCGCCGACGTGCGCCTGGTGCGGGAAGTTCCGCACATAGTCCGGCAGCTTGTGGATCCGGTCCCACGCGATCGCCTCGTCCTTGCCGTACGCGTCGCGGATGAACTGCGTCTTCTCTTTGTGCAGAGGCGAGGTCGCCAGCTTCATCAGCCGCCCGTCCGCGTGACACCCGTTGCACGTGGAGACCGTCGGGATATTCGCCTCCGCCGACTTCTCAACATTGCTGTGGCAATACCGGCAGTCCATCCCCAGCTTCCCCGCGTGAATCTGGTGGTTGAACCCGCCGCCGGGCTGCTTGGGCTGGTACCCAACATCCCAGTACGCGTTCGTGAACGAGTACCACACCACGCCCACGGTCAACGAAAGCCCCACAACCGCCCCGCCCGCCAGCATCGTGGGAAGCCCGTTTGTCCACTTCGGAAAGATGGTCGACACGCCTGCGACTCCTTCACGGCGTCTTCACGACGCCAACAACCAATCCACCCAGCCAACCCCAATCAACACCGCACGCTGCTCGGGAATCTGCCTAGACGGACGCTGCCTGCAACGCCCGCCAAACCACGCACGAACCGCTTTCCAACCTGTTTTCCAGAGCCGCCGCTGAACACCAATGTCGACCGGACAAGCTTTCCTGTCAGGTCGCAATTATTCCATGCCTAGCGTAGACACCTTCGGTCCGTTCCTGCAAGCCCGGAAAGTTTGCACTTCGAAGTTGCGACTCACTCTCAACAAAAATCCGCCCACGCCCCCGACCCGTCTACCCTTCCCCGCCTCATCTCGGCCACCGTATGCAAGGGTTATCCCTTATGTCAACATCCTCCCAGCCGTGCGTTGGTTCCGCTCAATCTTCTGAAAGCTTGCAGGGCACCGGTCCAATCTTCGGGCCCATGCTCGCCGTCGCCCTTGCAACCGTCGTCACCATGTGGACCGCCTGGGTGCTCACCCACGTCCCGCTCTGGGGTTGGACGGCCTCCCCGGAAATCACCGGGCCGGTGCTGATCTCGATCATGGCCGTCGCCCTGACCCTCGGTTTATCCCGGGTTCCAGCGTCAAAGGGGCTGGTTGTGGGCCTCGGCGCGGGGGTGATCACCTCCGCGATCAACCTGCTCGCCCTGGGCAGCATGCTGACTGAGCCGACGGGCTCGGCTTCCACTTTGACCAGCGCCGCGCCGGGTGCGGAGGGTTTGAAGCCCAACGCGGCTTTGATGGCCGGTGGATTCCTGGCTTTGGGGGCGGTTGTCGGGGCGGTTGCGGGGTTGGTCGGCTCGGCGATCGCCCGCAAGCGTTCGACGAAGGTCTACGCCCCCTCGGTCTGGCTGGGGCGGATCGCCCTGATCGCCTCGCTGAGCATCATCCCCATGCTCACGCTGGGGGGGATGGTCACCAGCACCGCCTCGGGGCTGGCGGTTCCCGATTGGCCCGGGACCTACGGCGCCAACATGTTCCTGTACCCCATCAGCCTGATGGCCCAGGACGCGCGGGTCTTCCTTGAGCACTCCCACCGCCTCTACGGCGCCATGCTCGGGGTCATCACCATCCTGATGACCCTCTACACCTTCGTTGCGACCAAGAACAAGCCCGACGCAAAGGGCATCCGCCTGATGGCCTGCACCGTGCTGGGGCTGGTGATCATCCAGGGGATCATGGGCGGAATCCGCGTGCGCTACGGGTTCAACGACGGGAGCAAGGCCGGTCAGTACTTCGCGTTTCTGCACGGCGTGCTGGCGCAGTTCTACTTTGCCGCCAGCGTGCTGATGAGCACCTGGGCGTTGTCACGATCGCGTCAGGAGCGGGGCATCGTCGGGGGCGTGGCGCCGACGAGCGACGAGGTGCCGATGAAGGCGCTGAAGACGCTGCGGACGTTGATGATGGTGCTGGTGGGGGCGGTTGTGATCCAGTTGCTCTTCGGGGCCCTCTACCGGCACACGCGGGCGCCGCACCCCTTGTGGTCGCACGTGGGGTTCTCGATCGTCGTGGTGGTCATGGCGATGGCGGGCGGGGCGCTGCTGACCAAGAACGCCGGTTCATCGCGGGGGTTCATGCGGGTGGGCAAGAGCCTCTTCCACACGGTGGGTTTGCAGTTTGTTCTGGGCTGGGTGGCCTTCTTCCTGATTGATTGGACGAAGAACAAGGTCGAGATCCCCAAGGCTCAGGAGATCGTTGCGAACCAGGTGGCGGATTTGTCCAGGGGCGACGCGGTTTCGGGGCTGGTGCGGACGATCCACCAGGTCAACGGCGCGGTGCTGCTGGCGCTGGCGGTGCTGGGGCTTGCCTTGGTCTGGCGGCGGTACAGCACGCGGCTGAACGCGGGCACGGCGGTTGGCACGCCTTAAGGGTCAAACGATCGTTCATCGCGTGAATTCGACCGATCCGGGGCATTCGTGGGGCACTTGGCGGAACCTGCGGGGCTTTGAGCCGATAAACCATGAACAGACGCCGATGGGGCAATAGGCCCCTGTGTGCGGGCGTTGGTCCATTGACTCAATCGACGGCATCGACTCAACTGGTCGGGGGCATGGGCTTGACCGCTTCGGGGCTGCTTGCGGAGGGACGACGATGTACCAGCCGACGGTTTCCACACAACGCGACGCCCCGGCCGAGCCCGGGCGGAGGATCAACGACTCCACCGCGCCACTGAATGCGAAGAACTTTGGGTTCGAGGAAGCCCGCCACCTGCTGTGGCGCGCGGGGTTCGGCGGCACCGTTTCGCAGATCAACACCCTGGTGCGCTGGGGGCTGAACAAGAGCGTTGACTATCTCGTGGACTTCGAGAAGGTCAAGGACAGCCCCGCGCCGGAGTTCAACGCGGACATCATGCGCCCGCCTTCGGAAGAGGAGCGGCGCGAAGCGGAGGCGGCCCGGCGGATGAGCGGCGTGGACCGTGAGACGGCGCTGGCGAAGATCCGCGTGCGACGCCAGAACGCCGAGCAGGAAGACCGCGCCCAGATGCGCGAGATCCAGCAGTGGTGGCTGAAGCAGATGATCGAGTCGCCGCGCCCGCTGCAGGAGAAGCTCACGCTGCTCTGGCACGGGCACTTCGCCACCAGCTACCGCACGGTTGAAGACAGTTGGCACATGTTCATGCAGAACCAGATGTTCCGCAAGCACGCCGCGGGGAACTTTGCGGACATGCTGTACGGGATCATCCGCGACCCGGCGATGATCGCGTACCTGAACAACAACGACTCGCGGAAGGGCCGCCCGAATGAGAACCTCGCCCGCGAACTGATGGAACTGTTCAGCCTGGGCGTGGGGAACTACGGCGAGAAGGACATCAAGGAAGGCGCCAAGGCCCTGACGGGGTACACCTTCCGCGATGACGAGTTCGTCTTTGATCGCCGCAACCATGACGGCTCGAGCAAGAACATCCTCGGGCGCAGCGGTGCGATGAACGGCGACGACTTTGTCGCGGCGATCCTTGAGCGGCGTGAGTGCTCTCGGTTTGTCGCGTACAAGCTGTACAAGCACTTTGCGGGTGATTATCCTAGCGGGCGGAAGACGCTGGACTCGGCCGCGGACCGGGTGATCGGTGACCTGGCCTCGACGATCCAGCTCAGCCGCTACGAGCTCAAGCCCGCGCTGAAGAAGCTTTTCCTGTCGCAGCACTTCTATGACCCGGCGCTGCGGGGCGAGCAGATCAAGAGCCCGGTGCAGCTGGTGGTGGGCGCGGTGCGGAGTTTGAACACGCCGGTGCGTGACCTGTCTCGTGTGTGTGATGCGATGGGACGGATGGGGCAGGACATCTTCTTCCCGCCTTCGGTGAAGGGGTGGGACGGCGGGCGTTCGTGGATCAACACCGCGACGCTGTTCGTTCGGCAGAACCTCATGGTCTTCCTGCTGACGGGCAAGCGCCCCGAGGGGAAGGACCCGCTGGCGGAGCAGGAACCCTTCGACGCGCGGGCGATGCTCGAACAGCTCCGCGAGGCGTACCCGCAGATGTCGCTGTCGGACCCGACCTCGGTGACCGACGCGGTTTTGCGGTTCACCATCGGGCGGACCAACCCGAGCGGGCGCGTGGCGCTCGACGAGTTCGCGCGGGCGTCGGAAGGGAAAGACATCAATCAGACGGTGACGAAGATGATGCTGCTGATCTCGGCAATGCCCGAGTACCAGCTTTGCTGAGCGGAGGAAGTCGCGAGTCGCGAGTGATTGGATCGAATGTGCGATGTGGCCCTGTGCCATGTGCCCTGTGGAATGTGCGAATGAGTCCTGGAGCAAACCATGTCCTTTGACAAGCTCAGTGCGTATACCCGCCGCGAGTTCATCCATGCCGGGCTCGTGCTGGCGAGCGCGTCGGTGATGCTCCCCAGTTTTCTGCAGCGATCGGCCCTGGCGATGGCCCCCAAGGGCGGCACCACGAGCATCCCGGGCGTTCCCGAGGACCGCGTACTCGTGGTCATCCAGCTCTCCGGCGGCAACGACGGGCTCAACACCGTCGTGCCCTTCGGCGACGGCAACTACTACAAGGCCCGCCCCGGGATCGGCATCAAGGAAGACCGCGTGCTAAAGCTCGGGAAGAACACCGAGGTCGGCCTGCACCCCTCGCTGAGCGGCCTTGCGGACCTGTACAACGACGGGCAACTGACGCTCATTCAGGGTGTTGGGTATCCCAACCCCAACCGCTCGCACTTCAAGAGCATGGACATCTGGCATACGGCCGACACCGATGCCAGCGGCGATGGGTGGCTCGGTCGCTACTTCGACGCGGAGTGCTGCGGCTTCGGCAAGGGTGAATCGGGGACGATCGAGAAGCCCAAGGGCGATCCGAACCCGCAGATCGGCATCGCGGTGGGGCGCGAGGCCCCGCTGGCGATGAAGGGACGCGTGGTGATCCCCATCAGTTTCGAATCGGCGGAGCTCTTCCGCTGGACCGGGCGCGACGTGGACGAGAACCTGGGCGACGCGTACCAACGCATCTCCAACGCGGGGATGCAGGAGACGATGGACCCCGAGAGCAACGCGGGGTTCCTCACGCGCACGGCCCTGGATGCGCAGGTCAGCAGCGCCACCATCCGGCGTGCGGTTGCAACCAAGCCGCGGGTGCAGTACCCCGACGGTGAACTGTCACGCCAGTTGCAGATGGTGGCGAGCATGATCGCGGCGGGGTTGAAGACGCGGGTCTACTACGTCTCGCTCGGCGGGTTCGATACCCACTCCGGTCAGGGCGGGGAGAACGGGCGGCACGCGAACCTGCTGCGGTTCTTTGGTTCGGCGCTGAAGGCCTTCTATCAGGACCTCAAAGCCCAGGGCAACGACCAGCGCGTGCTGACGATGAGCTTCAGCGAGTTCGGTCGCCGCGTGGGTCAGAACGCAAGCCAGGGGACCGACCACGGCACCGCGGCGCCGATGTTCCTCGCCGGGCCCATGGTCAAGGCGGGGATCCACAACGCTCACCCGAGCCTGACGGATCTGGACCAGGGCGACCTGAAGTACGGCATCGACTTCCGCACCGTCTACGCGGCGGTGCTGGATTCGTGGCTGAAGACCGACAGCCGAAAGGTGCTGGACGGGTCGTTCACGCCGGCGAAGGTTCTGCGGGTTTGAGGCGTCGTACGCGCGGAACAGCCGCGGGCGTGTATGCTGTGACGCGTGAGGCTTGCGTACTGGCACAAACTGGGTATCGCCACCGCTGCGCTTTCGTGCGCGGGCGTGGTGATCACCTGCGCGTACGCGTTGAGCCTGCACCGAGAGCACACGGATTTTCTGGCGAAGTCGCCCGTGCGGCTGGCGGGGAGAGTTCTTGCGCTTGAAGCCGGGGCACTGGCTGTGGAAGGCGAGTCGACCGCCGCACGCTGGTTGAGCGCCGAAGCCGTGCGATCGCGGATGAACGACATCGCGCCGCTGGAAGGCGTGTCGAGCTTTGGCGAGGCGGCGCTCTTCGACTCAGGCAAAGAGCGTTCGGGCACGCCGATCTGGGCGGCGCGGGTTGAGGGTGAAAGGTCTGTCACCGGGAGCGTCGCGGGCGCCAGCGGTGTCCGCATGCAGACCATCACCAACGTAGAGGACCAGGGCAACCTGATCTCATCGCTGGACCGGCTGGCCGCGCGTGCGAGCGCAGAGCCGGCGACGCAACAGTTCATCGGGGGGCGGCTGGCAACGCCCGTGTACGCCAGGCCGAGCGCCGAGAGCGCTGTGGTCGGATCGCGGAAGCCGGCGCTGGTGGGGTGGATCGTGCTGACACCGGCGGAAGGTGCCAACGGCTCGATCCGCGACCCGCTGCTGACGTTCATGGGCGTGTTGTGTGCCGCACTGGCGGTCTTGGGGCTGGTGATTGCGCACCGCGCCACCCGGCGGCTGCGCGTGACGTGCGAAGCGATGCAGCGCGCCGGCGCGGGCGAGACCGAAGTCCACATCGAAGACGACAGCGACGACGAGTTGTCGCAGCTCGCCGCGGCGGCGAACCACACCGCCCGCGCCATGAAGCAGTCGGTCGAACTGCGAAGGAGCATGCGCCTGGGTGAGATGGTCCAGCGGGCGCTCCTGCCCGCTCGCGCACCGAGCATCGCGGGGCTCGATATCGCCCACTTCTGCGTCTATTGCGACGAGGTCGGCGGCGATTACATCGACTACATCCCCCTCGGCGGCGAGGACGCGAAAGAGGGCTGGGCCATCGTCGTGGGCGACGGCACCGGGCACGGCGTGCCCGCGGCGATCCTCATGGCCACCGCACGCTCGGTCCTCCGCTCGCACGCGCTGCGCGTCAGCGAGCTGCCCGTCTGCATGGCGCAGATCAACCGACTACTGTGCAAGCAGGTCCCCGAGGGGAAGTTCCTCACGCTGTTCATGCTCGTCATGGAGCCCAACACATCCGCACCGCTGGGCGTCTCATCACCCGTGATGTCGCGCCTGCGGTGGATCTCCGCCGGTCATGACGAGGCGATCATGCTCGATGCGATGACGATGCAGTTCAGCGAGCTGAAGGGCAGCGATCTGCCGCTGGGTGTTGAAGAGTCGTGGGAGTTCAACGAGTACACGCGTTCCGGCGCGCTCGCGCCCGGCTCGATCATCGTCATCGGCACCGACGGGATCTGGGAGAGCCGGTCCGCCGCGGGGGCGATGTTCGGCAAGGACCACCTCCGCCGACTGATCCGCCGCCACGCCTCGTCAACCTCGCAGGAGATCGGCGAGCGCATCCTCGAAGCCCTGCGCGATCACCGCGGTGCGCTGCTGCCTCAGGACGACGTGACGTTCGTGGTGATCAAGGTCGCCGCGCCCACGGCTACGATGGTTTAGAACTTTGAAAGCAGCAAGGCGCACGGCTCTGGAGAGCCGTGCCACCACAGGCCCTGCCACTCACCGCGCCCCGCCGGCGGCGCTTGAAAGGTGCTCCGCGATCCGCTGGGCGATGCGTTTGTTCATCGCGCCGGTGTAGTGCACGCGGTCGACGTAGAGGTTCTCGTTTACGCCCTGCTGCAAGGCCGCGAGATCGAGGCGGTCGATCCCCTCGCTCGCCCGCGCGGCCTGCGTCTGCGACAACGCGTACCCATCCTCAATCCCCACGAACCCGCTCGACAGATTCTCCGCGAAAAGGTGGTTCTTCAACTCATACGCGAACTGCGGCACCGGTTGCCAGACGAACGTGCAATCAATCTTCAGCCCCGCGCACAAAGCCGCGGAGAGACGCGTGTTGATGATGTAGCGGTCCCACGTCCGCTTCGCCTGCTGCTGGGGCGTCAGCGGCTGCGGCTCATTGGGATTCACCACCTTCGGGGTCTTGATGGCCCGACCCGCCGCCCGACCCAAAGGCGTCTGCGCGAACCACTTGCCGAAGTGGAACATCGCCGGCCTGTTCACCGAGTCCATCAGTTCCTTCGTCGGCGCGCCCCAGGCGTGATCAACAAGATTGTCCGCGGCGAACTCGTTCAACCCATCAATGAACACCACGCGGTCGGGCGTGTGCCCCTGCAGCAGCAACTGCTGGAGGAGAATGCGTTCCTGCGAGGAGTAGTAGAACCCAGTAGCGAAGTTGTAGACGCGGACGGGCTTGTTGAGCTTGGACGACAGCGAACCCGGCGCGTTGAGTGCGGCTTGCAGGTGCTTGGCGATGGTCTGATCGTCCGCGACGCCGTAGCCGAAGGTGGTTGAACCGCCGAGGAGGAAGATCGTGTACTGCTGACCAGACGTGGGCAGAGGCCAGGGGCCCTGCACGCCCGCACCGGGGATGATGCGGAAACCGGCTTCGTGCACATTGACGTACGAGCCCGCGTGGGCCCGCTCACGGAAGGGCGTGAACGACTGGTACCCCAGCGTGCGCGACCAGGTTTCCTTCAAAAGCGCCCGCACCTGCTCTTGGCTCATCCCCGGGTACGCGGCATAGACCCGCTCACCCAGCGACTCCGTGATCGGGTCGTTGGGTGTCAGGCCCAGGATCTGCGTGCTCCAACGCTGCAGGCCGAAGATGACGTTCAGCAGCAGGATCACCACGAAGATGTTGAAGCAGAAGAGCGCCACACCCTTGTACCACGCGATGAGCCGGGCGGCTTTGCTCATCAGCTCTCCTCGCGCGGCGCTCGCATCGCTCCTTCGCTCGTCTTTGCTCGTCATAGCGGGAGGATATCCGATGTGCGTTGATGCTCGAAAGGGAAGAAGTGGCTGAGTGGCTGAGTGGCTGAGTGGCTGAGTGGCGAAGTGGCAAAGTGGTCAAGTGGCAAAGTGAGAAAGTGGCAAAGTCACGCGGCGTAGTCGTCTGCCGCCGATAGAACTCAGCCACTTTGCCACTTCGCCACTTCGCCACTTGACCACTTTGCCACTTGACCACTTCATACCCCCCCACCTGCATCCCTGATACACTCACGCCCGCTCCGCATGACCGCGATCCTGGGCATCTCGGCGTTCTATCACGACTCCGCCGCCGCGTTGGTGGTCGATGGTCGCATCGTCGCCGCCGCTCAGGAAGAACGCTTCACCCGGATCAAACACGACCCGGCCTTCCCCACGCTCGCGGTTGAGTACTGCCTGCGCGAGGCCAACGTCGATGCCTCGCAGCTCGACTTTGTCGCCTTTTATGACAAGCCGCTGCTGAAGTTTGAGCGCCTGCTGGAGAGCTACCTGGGCAACGCCCCGCGCGGGTTCGCCAGCTTCTGCAAGGCCATGCCCGTCTGGCTCAAAGACAAGCTCTACACCCCCAGCGCCCTGCGCAAGGGCCTGGGCGGCAAGTACACCAAACGCTTCATCTTCACCGAGCATCACCAGAGCCACGCCGCGTCGGCCTTCTACCCCTCGCCCTTTGACGAAGCCGCCATCATCACCCTCGACGGCGTGGGCGAGTGGGCCACCGGGACCATCGGCGTCGGGCGCGGCAACACCGTCACCCTCCTGAAAGAAATGCGCTTCCCCCACTCGCTGGGGCTGCTCTACTCCGCCTTCACCTACTACACCGGGTTCAAGGTCAACTCGGGCGAATACAAGCTCATGGGCCTGGCGCCCTACGGCGAGCCGAAGTACGTCGACCTGATCTACAAACACCTGATCGACCTGAAGCCCGACGGCTCGTTCCGCATGGACCAGTCGTACTTCAACTACGCCGCCGGGTTGACGATGACCAACGCGAAGTTCGACGCGCTCTTCGGCGGCCCGGCGCGTGCCCCCGAGGCGAACCTCACCCAGCGCGAGATGGATATCGCCGCGTCGATCCAGGTCGTCACCGAAGAGATCATGCTCCGCACCGCGCGCCACGCGCGCGAGCTGACCGGGTGCAAGAACCTCGTCCTCGCCGGGGGCGTGGCGCTCAACTGCGTCGGCAACGGCAAGATCCTCCGCGAAGGGATCTTCGACGATCTGTGGATCCAGCCCGCCGCGGGCGACGCGGGCGGATCGCTCGGTGCGGCCCTGTACGTCTGGCATCAACTGCTGGGCAACGCGCGCACACCCGACCCGGGCGATGCGCAGCAGGCCTCGCTGCTGGGTCCCGTCTTCGCGGGCGATCAGGCGAAGGCCGCCCTGGATGAGCTGGGCGCGAAGTACGAGCAGATGCGCGACGACGACGATCTCGCCCGGCGTGTGGCGCAGCTTCTTGAGCAGGGCAAGGTCGTCGGCTGGATGAACGGGCGCATGGAGTTCGGCCCGCGCGCCCTCGGCGCCCGCTCGATCATCGGCGACGCACGCTCGAACGCCATGCAGTCGGTGATGAACCTGAAGATCAAGTTCCGCGAGAGCTTCCGCCCCTTCGCCCCCGCGGTACTCAAGAGCCACGTGCACGAGTACTTCGAGATGAAGCCGGGGCAGGACTCACCCTACATGCTGCTGGTGGCGCCGGTGAAGCAGGACAAACGCAGCCCAGAGGCGCAGGGGAGCGAGAAGCTCTGGGGGATCGAGAAGCTCAAGCTCAGCCGGTCGGTCGTCCCCGCCATCACGCACGTGGACTATTCCGCCCGCGTACAGACGGTCGATCCGCGTCGCCACGGCGCGTACTGCAAACTCATCGAGGCCTTCCGCGACCGCACGGGGTGCCCAGTGATCATCAACACGAGCTTCAACGTGCGCTCGGAGCCGATCGTGTGTACGCCGCAGGACGCGTACCGCTGCTTCATGGCCACGGGCATGGACGCGCTGGTGGTGGACCGGTTCGTGATGCTGAAGGACGAGCAGCCCGAAGCGGGCAAGGTCGACGCGCAGGCGTACCTCGCCAAGTTCAAACTGGATTGAATGAGTAGGCACTGGGCACTGGGCATCAGGCACTGGCGAAAGACCACGGCGTGATACACTCGCCGCGCCTTCAGCTCTTCGACTCGCGTCTCGCGACTCGCGACTTTGACTTGGCCTTCGACTTCACAAGGACGACTTCAGCATGGGCGTGGTGCTCGCGGGGATTGACGAAGCCGGCTACGGGCCCATGCTCGGGCCGCTCGTCGTGGCGATGAGCGCCTTCGAGATCGACCCTTGGGAGCCCGGCCAGCCCGCGCCCGACCTTTGGGACCTGCTCAGCCGGGGCGTGTGCAAGAAGCCCGGCAAAGCCGCGAAGGGACGCATCGCCTTCGACGACTCGAAGAAGCTCAAACTCGCCAACGACGCTTCGAAACACCCGCTGACGCACCTCGAACTGGGCGTGCTGTCCATGCTGGCCTTGCTGGATTTGCGTCCGAAGACCGATCTGGAGTTGCTGCTGGCGTTGGGTGCCGAGCTGGAGGACCACCCGTGGTATGGCGGAGAGGCCAGACCCCTGCCGGTGGCGCACAGTGAGGGGGAGATCGCCATCGCGAGCAACACGCTGAACGTCGCGATGGCCCAGGCGGGGGTTCGCCCGCTGACGATCCGGGCCAAACTCGTCTGCGAGCGGGCCTTTAACGAGACGATTCGGCGCGAGGGCACGAAGGCCGCCACCACGGCGTTGGGCGTCGGTGAGCACCTGCGGACGGTCTGGGAAAGCTGGGGCAAGCCGGGCCCGAGCCACCCAAGGCTCGTCTGCGACCGCCAGGGTGGGCGGCAGGACTACGGACAGTTCCTCGCCCGCCTGCTGCCCCGCGTGAAGCCCGGCGAAGAACCCATCACCGTCACGGTGATCGAGGAAACCCCCAGGGCCAGCCGGTACGACATCGAACTGAGAGACCGCTCACCCACGAGCCCCCCCGCCAACGCCCGGCGGCTGTCGGCTGTCTTTCAGCCTGAGGCCGAGAGCGCCCACCTGCCCGTGGCGTTGGCGTCGATGACCGCGAAGTACGTCCGCGAGTTGATGATGGCGCGGTTCAATGCGTACTGGAACGGGCAAGCCCAGAAAAAGGGCCTGGAAGGCCTGAAACCCACGGCTGGCTACACCCAGGACGCGCGCCGATGGCTCAAGGACGCCCAATGCCTGATCTCCAAGACAGTACGGGCGGCGATGGTTCGGAATGCTTAGGGTATTTACTGGGTGTCAGGTCTTCTAGAATACGTACATGATCCGTACATACATGAACGGACCGAGAGAATCGGGTGGATTGGTGTTGGGCGGGCGATTTTTCGGGACGGGGGGTTGCGGGGCTTCTCGGTCTGTGGTACATTTCTTGGGTCTGAAGACCTCGGCTTTTCGGCCGGGGACCATTTTGGAGGGAGAGAGAGATGCCCGCCACTGTTGCGCTTTCGTCATTTGCCGGTTTGGCTTCTGCCGCCCCTGGTCTGTTTGCGTCCGCTGGGATGGCGTTGACCGGGCCGCAGTCGGGGATGTACACGTGCGTGGTGCCTTCGACGGCGTTGACGACGCCGGGCGTGGTGAACAGCAAGCCGGGCGAGGCGGCGGCGTTGCGGCTGCCCGAGGCCGAGCTGCTGGAGACGGTCGCGGTTCGTCCGATCGCGGCGTGAGTTTGGGTTGAAACGGAATGATCGAAATGGCGGCGGCTGAGCGAGGCTCGGCCGTCGCTTTGTTTTTGGGTTGTTCGCGCTTGTGGAGACCAGGAAAGGCGCCCTCGACTGAAGTCGAGGGCTCTGAGGGGTTGCGCTGAACTGGTCAGAGCGTTTTGCTCATGATGAGGCTGGTGTAGTTCGTCACGCCCCAGTCGAAGGGTTCGATGTCGCGGAAGCCGCGTTTGCGGTAGAAGGCGACGAGTTGGGTGTCGAGTTCGGCGGTGGAGAGGGCCAGTTCGCGAAGGCCCAGCTCGCGTGCGCGGGCTTCGATGAGGTCGAGCAGCAGAATGCCCAGCCCCTTGCCCTGAAGCGAAGGATCGACGGCGAACTGCGAGAAGTTGCAGACGTCGGGGCGGTGGAACCAGCGCGGGCCTGAGGAGGGCGTGCTGCCCCAGCTTGGTTCCTGGAACATGATGGTGCCGACGATGCGTTCTTTGCTGGGCTCGTCGTCGAAGAGCACGGCGACGAAGCACTCGCCCTTGCTCACGCGGCGACGGGTGACGGCGGGGCTCTGATGGCTGGCCAGCGCGTGCAGACCCATGCGGACCTGCTTGGCATAAGCCTTGTGCAAAAGGTCGGTCAGGGCCTCGATGCTGTCCGTTGGGCGGAGGCGGCGGAGCGTGACCGGGCCCAGATCGGGGATGTTCACGACCTTGGGCAGTTGCAGCGGAGGATGACTCGCGGAGGGGTTGGAGGGAGCGTTGGACATCGCGGAACGCTAGGAGATTCACTCGCGCGTCGCGAGACCTGAGTCGCGAGGGGGGGAAGGAGAGAGTGAGTCGTGGTGGGTGGAAGGGGAAACGGTTGCGCAAGGCGCACGGCTCTGGAGAGCCGTGCCACCTGGAGACTGGCTCGGGTTGTGCGTCTACGGTGTTGGGGTATGAATCCGCGAGCTGTCCATGAGCCTTCGGCTTTGCCTGTGCCCGCTACGCCGCCGAGCCGGGAGGGGGTGGTGCGGTTGCGGGTGCGGTACAACGAGTGCGACCCGATGGGGGTTGTGCATCACGGGTCGTACGCGTCGTGGCTGGAGATCGGGCGGACGGAGCTGCTGCGGGCGGCGGGGGTTTCGTACCGCGCGATGGAGGAGGCGGGGGTCTTTCTGGTGATTGTGAAACTGTCGATCCGGTACAAGCGCCCTGCGCGGTACGACGACGAGATCGAGGTGCTCACCAAGGCGGTGCGGGGCTCTCGCGTGAAGATCGACCACGAGTATGAGGTGTTCAAGGTCTCGGCGGACGGCTCGCGCGAGCTGTGCGTGACGGCTGAGACGACGCTGGCGTGCGTTGATGGGACGGGGCACGTGCGCGAACTGCCGACGTGGTTGCAGGGGTAGTCGGCTCGCGGGTGGTTTGAGGGGGTTGGCGGGTGACGAGGTTTGGTGGGCGTTTGAAAGCCGCGGTTCGAAGCGGCGGCGGTGCGCGTTCTCGGACGTGGGGCGGGTTTGCGGAAGGCGTGAATCGCGCGGGGGTGATGAAGGTGCGGTCTGGATGGTCCGATCTGATAGCGAGCGTGGAGCGAGGTTCTCGCTCCATGGTTGCGGTGTGTTGTGCGCAGGAGAGCCGAAGACCATGCAGTTGGGAAATGACAATCTGGTGGTTCGGCAGCACGAGCGTTACCGCTGCGATCTGGCGTCGAAGATCGGCATCAGCCCGAAGGATGCCGAGGCGGTGAAGTTGTCTCCGTCGGTGGTGGACTCTTCGGGGATGGTGAAGGTCTCGGTGCACGACTGCTCGCGGGGTGGTGTGGGTATTCACAGCGCGGTGTTCATTCCCAAGCGGGCGCGGATGACGGTGCTGATCACGCTGGGCAACGGTCAACCGGCGGTGAAGCTGAACGTGCGTGTGATGCGCACGACGATGCTGGACCGCAAGCCGACGTATTACCTTGGTACGGCGCTTGAGGATGAGAACGATCGCGAGAGTCTTGAATCGTTGGAGCGGCTGTTGAACTTTGCCGCGACCTTGCCTCAGGGAACTGGGGAGGGTCAGGCGCTGCCGATGAACGCGCCGGGCGGGGCTTCGGGGAATGCGGGCGGGAAGGCGGGGCCGAGCGGTGCGTGAGCATGATGACTTTGTGGTCGCGTCGATGATCGAAGAGGGGATGCTGGACGCGGCGGCGGCGCAGCTTGCGCAGCGCACGGCGACGGAGAAGCGCGTCGGGGTGTGCGACGTGCTGGTTGAGCGCGGGCTGGTGACGGAGAAGGCGGTGGCGGTGGCGCGGGCGGGGATATGCGAGGTGCCGTATGTGGACATCACGCACTACCAGGTGGATCTGAAGAACACGGGGAGGCTGAGCCGGGCGACGGCGGAGGCGTTGTGTGCGCTGCCTTTGTTTGTGATCGACGGGGTTGCGACGGTGGGGATGGCGGACCCGATGGACCTTCGCGGGGTGGATCAGTTGCGCGCGGTATTGAAGCTTGAGATCGAGCCGGTGCTGTGCGAGGTGAAGGCCTTGCAGGCGTTGATCGACCGGGTGTATTCGATGTCGGGCGGGTCGGAGACGGCGGTGCAGGCCGCGGAGCCGACGATCTCACTGACGACGGGCAAAGAGCCCGTGGTGGCGGCGGTGAACCAGATCATTACGCAGGCGGTGGAGCGCGGGGCCAGCGACGTGCACATCGGGCCTGATGAGAATCGGCTGCACCTGCGGTACCGCGTTGACGGCGGGTTGCAGGTTGCGCAGGGCCCGCCCCTGAGCCTGCACGCGGGCATCGTGCAGCGGTTGAAGGTCATGGCGAATCTGGACCTGACGCAGACGCGCCGCCCGCAGGACGGCAAGTTCCGGTTTACTGCGACGACGGTACACGGTGCGCGGAGCGTGGACGTTCGGCTGAGCCTGATCCCGACGGTCTGCGGCGAGAACGTGGTAATGCGTCTATTGACCAACGCGTCGTCGATCAAGGACTTTCCTGAGTTGGGGTTGGTGCCGGCGCATGTGGAGGTGATGGAGGATTTGCTTCGGCAGCCGAACGGGATGATCCTGGTGACGGGTCCGACGGGGTCGGGCAAGACGACGACGCTGTACGCGGCGCTATCGAAGTTGAACTCGCCCGAGCGGAACGTGGTGACGATCGAGGACCCGGTGGAGATCCGGGTGCCGATGATCAGGCAGGTGCAGACGAACGCGGAGATCGGGCTGACGTTCGCGGGCGCGTTGCGGTCGATCCTGCGTCAGGACCCGGACGTGGTGCTTGTCGGCGAGATCCGCGATGAGGAAACGGCGCGGATCGCGATGCAGGCGGCGCTGACGGGGCATCTGGTGCTCAGCAGTTTGCACACCAACGACGCGCCGGGGGCGATCCCGCGGTTGCTGGACTTTCACTGCCCGGCGTTTGCGATCGGCTCGGCGCTGCTGGGCGTGGTTGCGCAGCGGCTGGCGCGGCGGGTGTGCAACGACTGCACGGCGAAGAGTTCGCCCAGCGATACGCAGCGCAAGCGGTTCAACCTCAAGGACGATGAACAGTTCGCCAGCGGCGCGGGCTGTGCGCGGTGCGTGGGGACGGGGTACAAGGGGCGGGTTGGCTTGTACGAGGTGCTGCGGATCGGGCCGGGTGTGCAGACGGCGCTCGAGGGTGGCGACGCGGCGAAGATCCGGCGTGCGGCCGTGGCGAGCGGGATGAAGCCCATGTGGATGGACGGGCTGGACAAGGCGCGGCTGGGGATGACGACGCTGAACGAGGTTGCGCGGATCGCGGCGATCTCGGCGATCGACGAACAGGCGGCGATGACCAGCGGCGCGGCGAACGGAACGGGCACGCGGGCGGCGTGATGCGGGATCGACCATGAGTGTCATGACCTTTGACTATCGCGCGGTGGACAGGAGCGGCAAGGCCGTGCGCGGTCAGCAGAGCGGCGCCAGCGAGGGCGAGGCGTACCGCAAGATCGTGGCGGCGGGCCTGACGCCCGTGATGATCAAACCCGTGAGGGCCTCAACCCGGCGAGCGAAGGTTCGGCTGGGTGAGGTGGCGCAGTTTACGAATCAGCTTTCGGTGCTGGTCGGTGCGCGGGTGCCGCTGAGCGAGGGGCTTTTGTCCATCGCGGAGCAGGAGAGCAACGTTGCGATGCGGGCGATCGTGTCGGATATTGCTTCGTCGATCGAGTCGGGCGAGAACATCGCCAACGCGCTGGAGAAGCACCGCGCGGTCTTTGGGGATGTGTACATCGAAACGGTGAGGGCGGCGGAGAAGGCCGGCTCGCTGGGCAAGGTGCTGGAGCATCTTTCGGAGATGCTGGAGCGGACGGAAGAGACGCGTCGGCAGGTGAAGGGCGCGCTGACGTACCCGGTGATGGTGATCATCGTGCTTGTGCTGGCGGTGGTTTTCCTGCTGGGGTTTGTGGTGCCGAAGTTCGGACGGATGTTCAAGAGCCGTGGGATGGATCTGCCCGCGCTGACGCAGGCGCTGATGGCGGCGGGTGATTCGCTGCAGACGTACTGGTGGGCGTATCTGCTGGGGCTGGGCGGAGCGATCTTTGCGGTTCGGCGTGTGTGGTCGAGCAAGCGCGGGCAGGAGCGGATCGACGATCTGCTGCACAAGGTGCCGGTGATCAAGGGGATTCTGCAGGGTGCGGCCGTGAGCCGCTTTGCGCACGTGCTGGGGCTTAGTCTGTCGTCGGGGTTGGGGTTGATCGAGAGCCTGGAGCTTGCGGGCAAGGCGAGCGGGCGGCCGAAGTTGCGGGCGCAGATCGACGGGGTGGTGACGGGCGTACGTGGCGGCGCGCGATTGAGCGACGCGCTGCGTTCGTGCGACTACTTCACGGGGTTCACCAAGCGGATGCTGGGTGCGGGCGAGAACGCCGGGGAGATGCCGCGGATGTGCTCGATCGTTGCTCGTCAGTATGACCGAACGACGGCGCACGTGGCGAAGGCGATCGCGACGCTGATCGAGCCGGTGCTGGTTGTAGGGATTGCCGGGGTTGTGCTGATTGTGGCGCTGGCGATTTTCCTGCCGATGTGGAACATGGTGAACCTCGTAGGGAGATAAGCCGATAGCCCCTCAAGGCGGGGAGGAGTTTCGAACTCTGTTGAGCACTGTACGCCCACTGATGAGAATCACGGATCGAAGACTGAACAGCGACGAGGTTCGACCACGAAACTTTGAAATGCAGCCATAACGGCTTCTGAATACTTGGAGAACAGCGACATGAAGAACCGTCAATCATCTCTGAACCGTGCGTTTACGCTGATCGAACTCATTGCGGTGATTGTCGTGCTGGCGATCCTCGCCGGTGTGGCGGTGCCGAAGTACTTTGATTACAGCGACCGGGCCAAGACGGCGGCGTCGCAGGGCTCGCTGGGCAACATCCGCTCGGCGATCCAGAACTTCTACGCGAACAGCGCGCTGAGCGGCACGCCCGCGTATCCCACGCTGACGCAGTTGCAGACGCTCGGGACGGTGCTGCAGGATCAGATGCCGCAGAACCCGTACAACGGGCTGAGCACCATCACCGCCGCGACGGCGGGCGAGTGGGCCGCGCGGACGACCGGCGGCACGGCCGGCTGGCGGTACTACGTCGACAACACCACCAACCCGCCGGTGTACGGGTTCTACATGAACTCGAGCACGAACACCACGGTGCCGCAGACCAGCGGCGTGGGGTTCATCACCGCGAACAACCTCTGATCACGCGTTCCGCTCGCGGGGTGCGGACGCGGGCATGCTGGCCCGCGGGTTCGCCTTGCGAGACGAAAGGCCGACACACACCAAACGGCGCGGTCGGCGATCAGCCCTCCGCGCCGTTTCTGCATGCTCATCGTTGCGTGTGTTCGTGGGAATGCTCGCACCAACCCGGCAGCAAGATCGATCATGGCTCAGCGCGCGTGCAAACATAAAACCCTTCACGCCGGACGAGGTCTTCGCTCGTGCGCTGGCTTTACGCTGATTGAGCTCGTCGTGGTCGTGGTGCTCATCGGCGTGCTGGCGGTTGTGGCGATCCCGTCGATGGCCTCGGCGCGGACTTCGCGTGCGAACGGTGCGGCTCAGCAGATCGGGCAGGACCTGACCTATGCGCGGCGGCGGGCGCAGGCCACCGGCGTGGGGTCGTGGGTCGTCTTCACGCCCGCGCAGTCGATGTACAGCGTAATGGCGGAGAACGCCGGAACGCCGGGGCGATTGAACGCGGCGACGATCACCGATCCCGCGACGGGGATGCCGATGACCGTTCGCCTGTCGGCATCTGGCTTCGAAGGCGTGAGTATCCAATCCACGACCCTGACCAACAACGAGGTCGGCTTCGATCGCTTCGGCCGACCTGTGCTTGCCACCGGCGCGATCATGACCAGCAACGGGTCGGTGACGTTGAGTTCCGGCGCGACGGTCTCTATCGCAGCCCAGACCGGGCTGGTCACGGTGAGTGCTCCATGAGCATGTGGACGAAGGGAAACCGTCGTGATCGCGCCGGGTGCGCTGATGGCCGTGCGCCCGTGCGTGCACGGTCTGTTCGGGCTTTCACGCTGATCGAGTTGCTCATCGCGGTGGTGGTGCTGGCGATCGCCACGCCGCCGCTGGTGCTGGCGCTGAGCGATGCGTCGGTTCGGCGTTCGTCGCGGACGCTCGATGAGCGCGCTCGCTGGCTGGCGGCGGAGCGTCTGGAAGAGATCATCGCGGATCGGCACAGCGCCGCGCGAGGATACGGCTATGTCGCGGCGGGGAACTACCCCGCGCAGAGCACCATCAGCGGCTTCCCGGGGTTCAGCCGACAAGTCAGCGTGACAACGACGGGTGCGAACTTCGCCCTCGGCGGCACTGGGTACAAAACCGTCACCGTGACGGTGAACTGGACCGATCCGCGCGGCGGGGCAAAGTCTTTCGCGCTCAGTTCCGTCGTGACCGATTACACGCCATAGTCGCTCGGTACAAACAACAGGAACTGACCACTCACCGTCCGCAACCTGAAGCTCACACACGTTCAACCCATGACGCCTACGGCAACGCACAACCCGAAAAGCACGCGACACGCACGGGCGGCGGGCTTCACGCTTGTCGAGCTCATCTGCGTCACGGTGATCCTCGGTGCTCTCGGCGCGGTGACGGCGGGTGTGATCTCGCGCGCCGCGGCGGCGATGGCCGACAGCTCGGTGAGCGCCAGACTCTGCGATGAGGCGGGCAGCGCGATGGAGCTGATCACCCGGCAACTCCGCTCGATCCCCGGCAAACCGGGATCATCGCCCGCGGCGGTGGACATCTCCGCGATGACCGCCGGTTCAATCCAGTACGCTCCGTCGTCCTCTATTGCGCTCAACGGCACACAGGTGATATTCAGCGAGAACGGTGCGACCGCGATGCCGATCGCGAACAACGTCACGCAGTTGCTGTTTGAACCGATGGACAACACCGGGGCGCTGATCACTATGCCGGTCAATGCCACGACGCTGTTGAGCGTGCAGCGTGTTCGGGTGACGCTGACACTTCAGCGCGGCTCGCGGACCGAGACACTCCGCACCACGGTCTTTCCCAGGTGCTTGCTCGCGGGAGCCAAACCTTGATCTCGCGTCCGCGGACAAACATGCGAATCCGCACTCGGCTTTCGTCTCGTCGCGGGGGCGTGGCGGTGTGCGTGCTGATCGCGCTGGTCGCGCTGCAGCTTGTGGTGGCAACGCTGGTGGTCTCCGGCTCGCGGGACGCGGATGTGGCGGAGAAGTCCGCCGCGGCGTTGAGGTCGCAGTACGCCGCCGACGGCGCGATGGCGATGTCGCTGCGCGAGCTGTACACGAACGTTGACGAAGACGGCGATGGTTTGGCGGGGACGATTTCGAACGACGGCAACGCAGGGAGCGATCCGCTCATCGGCGGTGCCCGCGCCGGGGTGAGCGCCACGACCGCGGGGACGGACACAACCGTCACAGCAACGGGGAGCAGTTCGACGGCGTCGCGGAAGATGGCGGCGGTGGTGCGCTCGGTGGCGGGTTCGAGCGGAACGCTCGGGCGGGGACTGCTGGTCGAAGGATGGGCCCTTGCCAGTGCGCCCAGCAACCTTGCCAGTGTGAACTGGAACTCAACACCATCGGTCGTTGGCACGGTGCTGGATATCAACTTTCCGAACGGCAGCGGGCAGCGCCGATGGGCGGGCGGGCCCAACAACCGTTGGGCGGCACGTTTCAGCGGCAAGATCACCGTTCCACAGGCCGGTACGTGGACGTTCTCCACAAACTCCGACGATGGCAGCGACCTCTGGATCAACGGCACACGGGTGGTGAACAACGACGGGCTGCACTCCCCTCAGGTGCGTTCGGGCACGATCGTTCTTACCGAGGGAACGCACGACTTCGTCGCTCGCGTCTTTGACAACGGCGGCGGGAACGCCGTGATCGTCTCTTGGCAAGCACCGGGGGCGACGACATCAACGATTATCCCTCCGACGGCGTTCACGTTCGACAATGACGGTCTCGCCCACGCGGTCGGTCACACCTCCGTGGCCTTCTGGGGCGATGGCTCCACGACCGGCGCGACGGTCGACGGGATGAACTCCGGCGCGGGTGTCTATGGCGGGGGCAATGTCCTGAACAACTCGGTCGTTGTTGCGACGAACTCCACCGCGTCCAACACGTTCCAGATGAGCGACCTTGCACAAATCAAAGGCAACGCGGTCGTCGGCCCGGGCGGAGACCCCGCGGCCGTCATCGCCACCTGGTCGGGTTCAACCATCACCGGCACGCGCACCGCGCAGACAAGCCTGTCGGGGGTCTTCTTTCAAACAGCGCCCACACTCACTTCCGCCGGCTCACTGTCCAGCGGTGCGGACACCACCATCACCAGCGATCGGCGCTACTCATCGATCTCGCTTTGGAACGGCGGTTCCATCACCATCAGCGGGCACGTGCGGCTGGTTGTCGACGGGAACATCGGTCTCTCCAACAACGCCCGAATCATCATCAACAACGGATCAAGCCTGACGATCTATGCCGGCGGCAATGTGAGCATCTGGAACGACAGCACCGTCAATGCCAGCGGCCTGCCCTCCGCGTGCTACATCGTCCTCACAGGCACAAGCTCACAGTTCAACATGACCGATCGAGCGGTCTGCTCGGCGCACGTGCAGGGGCCGACCGCGGCGGCGAACCTCAGCGGCAACGGCGCGGGCGTCGACTTCACGGGGACGCTCCGTGTCAACACCATCCAGGCATCCACGAAGGCCCGTTTGCATCTCGACATCGCAGGCAGTTCGACATCGGGCACCCCCGCAGGCCGATCGATCCTCTCGTGGACCGACCTGCCCTGATGGACGAGGGCAAAGGCGGCGAGTTCGTGTAAGCCGTGAGGTTTATACGGAGAACACGGTTATCACGCCCGGGATGCTCGGCAATACCACCGAACCCGAGCGGCGCAGAGGCCGATAGTCCCAACGTTCCGTTGTCGATGCATCACGTCGAGGCAATCACCGTCAGCAGTTAAACCCAAAGAAACGGAAACGAACTTGGCTCGCACACACGTCATCATCGAAATCTCGGCACGGCGCGTCGGTGTGCTGGTGATGGCGGGCGCATCGTGCATCGCCCGGCGGTCGGCGGACTTGCCGCAGAATGCCGCGGGTGACGCGGCGTCGATCATCGCCGAAGCTGGGCCGCACCTGAAGAAGTTCGTCAATGAACTGAACATCAAGAACGCCGAGGCAACGGTGGCGATCAATCTCCCCGGTGCGGCGGCGGGTGTCTTCAGCGTGGCGTACGAAGCGGGCGCGACCGCGGCCGAGACCGCCGCACTGCTGGCGCTCAGCGACTTCTGCACCTACCCGGTGGGTGAGAACCCCAGCGCCGTGTGCCCGATGGCCATCGACGCATCGAACGCCACGCCGCGTCAGCGCCACGTCCTGGCAACGTGCGAGAGTGCCGTGCAGCTTCAGCGGATCTCCGAACTGTGCACGAGCGCCGGTCTCCGGGTCACACGCCTGATCCCGGGTGAGGCACTGACCCTCTGGCTCTGCGTCCGCTCGCTGATGAGCGAGGACGAGGGCGTCGCACGCGGCGTGCTGTGGATCGGTGAGCACTCCAGCATCCTCGCGGCCCGTGCCGGCGGCGTGCTGAAGTTCGTCCGCACGCTGAGCCTCGGTACCGAGAACTTCATCGACGCGATGTGCCGCCCGCTGCGCGTTCGATCGGCCGGATCCTCGCAGCCCGAGGAGTTCGCCCTTTCGTCCACGCAGGCACGCGCGATCCTCGCGCAGCTCGGCATCCCCTCGCCCGGCACGATCATCGACGATGCACGCGGCATCGACGCCTCCGCGCTGCTGCCGGCCATTCAGCCGGCGCTGCAACGCCTCGCCATCGAGATCAAGCAGTCGCTGCGGTTCGGACTCACCGAAGAACAACGCGCCGCATTGGTGCTGCACATCGACGGACCGGGCTCGATGATCGCCCGCCTCGGCGAACTCATCGGACGCCAAGCCGGCGTGATCGCGCAGACCGGCGTCTCGTTCGGCCTTCTCGCCCCCGCCACCGACGCCGAGCCCGCGACCATCACCGCGTACAACGCGCTTATAGGCTGCTCGATCGCGCTGGAATCCCGCGAGCAATCGCAGCGCCGCACGCTGCGTCGAGTCTCCGCCGCCCTGTGGGCCGGTACCGCGTGCTCGATGGCGCTGATCGCCTTTGGTGCGCTCTCGGCACGTTCAGCACAGCACGACGAACTGGCGATCCTCTCCACGCTCTCGGCCGGTCGCTCAGCCGCCGGGCAGCCCTCGGCGATGTCAACCGAGGTCGCGACGAAGATCGTCGGCAAGGCCCAGACCATCCGCGCGACCAACGCGCGGATCGCCGAAGCGCTCGGGCAGCGCTGCGACTTCGGCGCGACGCTGCGGACCATTGCGCAGGCGACCCCGCCGGGGTTCACCATCACCCGCATTGACCTCTCCGGTGACGATCAGGGTGCCGTCGCGCTGATCACCGGGCAGGCCCAGGCCGGAGACGATCAACGCTTCGCCGAATCGCTGAAAGGCTTCACCGACGCCCTGACGCGTTCGCCCGCGATCACGGGCGTGAAACTCGGAAACACCGGCCGCCTGACCGCCTCAAACCGCGACGCGCACGGTGACAACCGGGGCGAGCCATCTCACCGTTTCGATCTGACGCTCGCGCTGGTCGCACTGCCGGCGGATCTGAGTTCGCTCGATCCCACCGCAACCCCGACCGCGCAGGCACAGACGCCGCCGAAGGGCGCTACGCCGCACGCAACCGCGGAGACACCCCGATGAACACGCTCACGCCGCAGGTTCGTGCGGTCGCTTCGCAGGCGCTCATCGCCCTTTCGCTCTGCGCGGGCGCGTACATGGCGCTGGTCGAACCGGCCGAGCGTCGCCTGACTGATCTCCGGGCGGAAGTGGCGCGCCGCCAGGCCGAGGCCGCCCAGTGCGCAAGTTCAACGATGAGCATCTCCCAGCTCACGGCCCTGCGCGACGCGTGCCTTCAGACCACGAACCAGCTCCAGACCCGCAACACCGAATCCTCCAGCGAAGCTCGGCTGTTCGAGTCGCTCGTCAAACTCGCCGGTCAATCCGGCGTTCGCGTGGAGTCGATGAACCCGTCGACCGTCGGACCCGCACGCAAGCCCGGGCTCGTGAACGCTCCCCAGCCGATGGACGCCGCCGCCCGAAACCTCGACGACCGTCGCTACGCGTACTCCCTCCGCGTGCAGTGCAACTACGACCAGCTCGTGCGGTTCGTTGAATCGCTCCAGAGCGGTGCGGGGTTCGCCAACATTCGCGCCGTGCGGCTGACGCCTTCCAGCGAGCCCGGCTCGCGTCTGCTGTCGGCGACCATCGAGACCGAGCACCTGTGGTTCGATCTGTCCGCCGTCAACGTCATGAGCAACGCCGAGGTGCGCCGATGAACTTCTTCGCAAACCCGAAGCGCTTCGCCTCCGCCGCCGCTCTGCTCGCGCCGATCGTCATCGTGCAAGGCCTGCGTTCGACGATGGGCTCCGCGGCCGACCCGGCCTCGAGCCATGCCGCGGGCATCAGCACGCTCAGCGATCAGCCCACGCCAGCGATTCAGGAGACCTCGCCCGCGCTCAAGCCGCTCTCGGCCGCGCAGCGCGAGGCTCAAAAATGGTTGCACGCATTGGACCGCCGTGTGCCCGTGCAATCGCCGCTCGCGCACGCCCCCGCCCCGGCCGACGCGCCGGTCATCCGAACCAGCGAACCAATCACGGAGCCCGCTCAGCAACCCGTCGCCAGCACAAAGCCCCGTGCTGATCTGAGCCTCGGCGGGATCATGGGCGCCAAAGACCGCACCCTCGCCCTCATCGGTGGAAAGGTCTACCGCGCCGGCGACACCATCGAGCCCGGCTGGACGATCAGCCAGATCGACCCCCGCGCCCAGACCGTGACCATCACCGGCCCCGCGAACGAGACCATCACCCTCCGCAACTCCTGGCAGCCCAAACAACCCGACTGACACTCGGCAACGACCGCCCGCTCAGCCGTCGTAGCGACCGATGACGATCGTGCAGTTGTGCCCGCCGAAGCCGAAGGTGTTGTTCATCGCGTACTTGATCTTCCGCTCGCGGGCATGATTCGGCACCAGATCAACATCCATCCCCTCGTCGGGATTCTCCAGATTGATCGTCGGCGGAATGATCCCGTCCGCAACCGCGTGCAAGCACGCGATCGTTTCCACCGCACCGCTGGCCCCCAGCGCGTGCCCGTGCATGCTCTTGGTGCTGCTCATCATGCACTTGCCCCCTGCGCTCTTGCGGGCGTGATTGCCGAAGAGGCTCAGCACGGCCGCCACTTCCGCCTTGTCACCCAAGGGCGTGCTTGTGCCGTGCGCGTTGATGTAGTCGATCTGATCGAGGTTCAGCCCCGCGTCGCGCAAGGCCCACTTCATGCTCCGCACCGCGCCCTGACCGGCCTCGTCGGGCGCGGTGATGTGGTACGCGTCGCAGCTATTCGCCACGCCGACGATCTCGCCGAGGATCTTCGCCCCGCGCTGGCGTGCATGCTCTTCGGTTTCTAGGATGAACATCGCCGCACCCTCACCCAGGACGAACCCGTCGCGGTCCTTATCGAACGGGCGCGAGGCCTTGCTGGGCGCGTCGTTGCGGGCGCTCAGGGCCTTCATCGAGTTGAACGCCGCCACGCACACCGGGCCGATGGTCGCTTCCGCGCCGCCGGCGAGCATGATGTCCGTCTCACCGCGGCGCATGCTGTGAACCGCGTCGCCGAAGGCATGCCCGGAACTGGCGCACGCGGTGGCGTGCGTGCTGGCGGGGCCCTGCAGCCCGAAGCGGATGGAGATGTTCCCCGCCGCCGCGTTGGCCATGAGCTTGGGCACGGTGAAGGGGTTGGCGCGTGACGGCCCGCGGTCGCGGATGACATGGGCGCACTCTTCCATCGTGGTGATCCCGCCGATCCCCGAGCCGATGATCACCCCGCAGCGCTCCGGGTTCTCCTTCGAGAAGTCGATCCCCGCGTGGTTGACCGCCTCGATCGCCGCGGCCAGGCCCATCTGGCAGAACCGGTCCACCCGGCGCGCCTCGCGCACATCCAAAAACTTCGCGGGGTCAAAGTTCTTCACCTGCCCGGCAATGCGGATGTCGAAGGCGTTCTCGCCGAACCGCGAAAACTCCTCACCCTCCAGCACGGTGATCCCCGACCGCCCGGCACGCATGCCCTCCCAGGTTTCCTTCGCCGAGAGACCCAGATTCGTAATGGCCCCTGCGCCGGTGATGACGATCCGCGGGGAACGGTGAGCACTGATGGTCATAGAGGCATCTTTGCCCCACCCAATCGCCCGGGCAACTGCCCACCGCGATCCGCCCGAAGCACCTCACCGCCCCTTAGACCAAACTCAACCCTCGGAACAACAAAAACAAACCGGCCCGCGCTGCCGCGCAGACCGGTCGTTGTTCTTCCGCTTCATCCCCGCCCGAGCAAACCTCTGCACGCCGACCAGATCCTTCCGGACCCGATCAGGCCTTGCCCAGGTTCGCCTTGATGAACTCGATCGCCTCGCCGACCGTCTTGATCTTCTCCGCCTGATCGTCCGGGATCGAGGTCTTGAACTCGTCCTCGAACTCCATCACCAGCTCGACCGTGTCGAGGCTGTCCGCGTTCAGATCCGACACGAAGTTCGTCGTCCGAGAGATCGACGACTTCTCCGCGCCCATCTGCTTCGCAACGATGTCGATCACCTTCGCTTCAATTTCCTGCTCGGTCACGGCAACGCTCCGCAAAAAGTTCTTGGCCTCGACCCCTCAGACTCCGGTTCTTCCAAACCTCATCCGCGAAATCGTCTTTTCGATCGGCTTCTGTTCGCGCCAATCGATCGGCCATGGTCAGAAATCTAGCGGACATCCGCCCCCGAAGCAAGCCCGCACCGCACCATCTGCCTCAGGATTTCCCCCCCTCTCACACCCCCTCTCGACCTCCACCACACGCCCGTTTATCCGCCCATCCCCGCCGAACCGCGCCGCTCGCGTTTCATCTGCCTGGGTCGGGGGATGCCGAACTTATCCATCCGGCTCAGCAGCGTTGACGGGTGAATATCCAGTTTCGACGCCGCTCCGTCTTCGCCGAAGACCCGGTACCCGCACGCCTCCAGCGCGTGGGTGATGTGCAGCCGCTGAAGCTGTTCGAGCGTGAGATCCAGAAGCACGTCACGCGTTCCGCCCCCGCCGCCGCTTCGCCCGTTCGCACCGCCGCCGCCCGATCGACCGGCACCTTCACCAATCGTGAACCCGCCTCCCATGCCCCCCGCCTCTTTCAAAGGCGATTCCGGAATCTCGATCTCCAACCGATCCGCGTCGGCCAATAGCGTCGCCCGCTCCACCGCGTTCGCCAGTTCGCGCACATTGCCCGGCCAGGAATACGCCATCAGCCTTCGAAGCGACCGCTCCGACAAAGGCAGCACCCCGCGGCCCATCCGCCGGGCGATCCGTTCGTGCAGGTGCTCCGCAAGTTCGCGCAGATCCTCAACCCGCTCCCGCAGCGGCGGCACGTGAATCTTGAAGACGTTCAACCGATAGAACAGGTCTTCACGAAACCGCCCGCGCTCCACTTGCCGAGCCAGATCGCGGTGCGTCGCCGCGACGAGCCGAACATCGACGCGGAGCGTGTCGACGCCGCCGACGCGCTCGAAGGCGCCGTCCTGCAGCACGCGCAGCAGCTTGGCCTGGCTCTGCAAAGGCAGTTCCGCGATTTCGTCAAGGAAGAGCGTCCCGCCGTCGGCGAGTTCAAACTTACCCGCGCGACGCTTGTCCGCACCGGTGAAGGCCCCGCGCTCGTGCCCGAAGAGTTCCGACTCGATCAGCGACTCGGGCATGGCGGCACAGTTCACCGCGACAAACGCCTGCGCCCGCCGATCCGAGAGTGCGTGGATCGACCGCGCGACAAGTTCCTTGCCCGCGCCCGTTTCCCCGTGGATGAGCACCGTGGCGCTGGTGGAGGCGACCTTGGCGACCTGGTCCTTCACGCGCTTGAGCGCGGGCGATGAGCCGACCATGACGTACTGATCTCGCGCGCGGAGGAGCTCGCGGGTCTCCTCCTCGACGCCGATGCCCCCCACGTGCGCCTGGTCTTCCTGCAGCGCCTGCAACTTCGCCCGCGCGCGCTCGGCTTCCGCGAGTTTCACCCGCACCCGCGCCAGTTCCGATTCCGCCGCAGATCGGCCTGTGACGTCCGTCAGTGAAAGGATCCACCCACCCCCGGCCTCCGCACCACCAGCACCACCACCACCGCCACCCCCCGCCCACGATCGGGCGGCCACATCCACACTCGCCGCCCGAACCGCCCGCAACAGGGGCAACGCCCGCAGAATCACATCCCCAGCCCCACCTCCCCCACCCGCACCGTGCACTGGCTGCATCCACCCACCCTGGAAGAGCACCTCGATCCCGTCCAGCCATTGACCGGCCGGGGTTCCGACCAGTTCGGCCTGCCCAACCCCCCACAAACCCGCCGCAGAACGGGTCACCCCAAGAACAACCCCGGCCCGATCGACCACGAAGGCGACCAGCCCTGGAATTAGCTCGAGATCCGGCACGCTGGTGCTCATCCGCGCCCTCCGATTCGTTCAAAAATGAACCAAACGAACGCCCGTATGAATCACGATATATCCCACTGAAACACAGTACAACGATATTCCGTATAATTTTGTGCGATTAGTAGCAATATTTGTTCAAAAAGCGCAAGCAAGGCCACCTGCGGACGCTCGATCGTTCTCGGAACAGTTGGCACGACAGTTGCACAGTGTCCCTCGTCGGACGTGAGATCAGATGACTGGGACAGATCGCGAGGGAAGAAGCAGGGCTGAGTTCGAACCGTTCTGCGGATCTTCGAAACCTTGAGAACACCCCCTTTCAGAGCTTTCCCGCACGACACGGATTGAACGAGAGACCTGGCCTCGCTGGAACGAGATCGAGAGAACAACATTCTGAGCCCTGAGTTGCACGCGGGTTGAGGGAGACCCGTTGCGACGAGATCAGAGGAGTGGCCCGGCGGAGACGTCGGGTTGGGCGGAACAGAATTTTCACGAACTTGGACGCTGCGTTGGTGTCCAGGAAACGAGGGAAGAAATGGCCAAGTGGGCTGGCCATTTCGCCCTCGTTCTCTTTTTTGCTCCGCTCGTTCTCACCGTCGCCGCACTTGAATCCCCCCTCCCCCTCCCTCCCCCGCTACACCTCCGGCAATCCGGAAGAACTTTCCTCGTTGGGCGTGTTGAGCTCTGAAACTCGTGGCGTCGACGGTCGCCCGCGGTTCCGAGAACCACGGCGCTACGACCGGGCGGTGTGCGTGCGCCCGTGTATCCGACGTTGATCTTCGCTGATGACCGAGCGTGTCGAAGACGTGAGAAGCCGCAACACGGGTGGAAGGCGCGGGGTTCCGCGAAAGTTGCGCACGCGCCGGTGATACACGGACGATCGAGCCTGCGGGTGTGCTGGATTGGAAGGATTGTGCGGGCGCGCGCGACAATGCGCGAAAGTTTGCAACCCACGGGGTGCGGCGCACGAAGCGCAGGGTGTCGATAGCAGGAGCGGGACGCGATCGTTCGTCCCGGCCCATACGCGTCGGGCCTCTTCAACCGACGCGCTCTTGCCGAGACCAGCGTGCAAGCGGGGCCCACCGGCGCGACACTCGCGACCGACGGGCTTTCTTGCGCCAAACCGGACGGTTCACCATGGCCAAGATGCCCCAAGAGCCCGAGGCGTTCGCCGAGCGCGTTGCGTACCTGCTGCGGACGATGCAGCCCGACTACTCCATCGAGCTCACGGGCCCGCGCGAGCTCATCGTGAATGGTCGCCGGCTCGACCTGGAGAACCTCTACCGCCTGGTCAACCACGACCCCGACCGCGGGCAGGAGATCATCGAGCACTACCTCGATCAGTTGTTCTCGGGCGAGGCCTCGACGCTGAACACCGTCGGTTTCGACGCGGTTCGGCACCGGGTGATGCCGCGGATCCAGCCCGAGACGATCTTCGAGCATCTCAGCCGCGAGCAAGTGGCGCACGTGCCGTTTGTCAACGGGACGGTGGTGGTCTTCGTGATCGACATGCCGCAGATGACGGTGAGCGTGACGACGGAGCAGATGGTCCGCTGGCGTGTCTGCGGCGAGGAGATGGAAGAAGTCGCTCGCGAGAACCTGCAGAACATGTCGCGCGAGATCGAGCTGCAGGTGGTCACGAGCAAAGAGAACGGGCGGGCGATCATCATCGCGGAGCAGGACGGCTACGACGCCGCCCGGCTGCTGCTGACGAATCTCTACGGCAAGCTCGCGCCGCGACTGGGTGGGGACTTCTATGTCGCCACCCCGGCGCGGGATATGTTCGTGGCGCTGTCGATCAGGCCCGAGCCGTTCGTCCGCAGGCTGAGCGGGCGGGTGCTGGAGGATTACCGCCGCCTGCCGTACCCGATCACCTCGGAGTTTTTCCTGGTCACGCGTGACGGCGTGGCGGGGACGCGGCAGGAAACCGCCGAGACTGACAGCCAGAACGAGGCGGCGTAACCATCGATCATCGCAGGGCGGTGCACTGAGGAGTGTCCGCTGGTGGACAGAGAGACCCGTTTGAGCCCCGAACCAAGGCGAAAGCCCTGGCTCTCGGGATTCCCGAATGCTCCACGCCACGCCCGGTCGGCGACCGGGCAAGAACGCACGGAATCGGCTCAACCGACGGGGCGGTGAGTGCCGATAACTTCTCCGATGGGCGCGGACGTTTCCCCGATTCTGCAGCTTGAAGTACCGATGATCGTCGTGCTGGGCCGGCGTGAGCTGTCCACGCGCGACGTGGTGGGGATGGTTCCCGGGGCGATCATCGAGTTGCTCAAGTCGGCCGACGACGAGCTTGAACTGCTGGTGAACAACAAGGTCATCGGGCTGGGACGTGCGGTGAAGGTCGGGGAGAACTTCGGCATCCGCATCACCTTCATCGGCGATCTGAAGAAGCGCATCGCCGCTCTTGGCGGGGACGCGGCGAAGGAAAGCTCGGCGAAGGCCGAGCAGGACCTCGACGCGCTGGCGGAAGCGTTGTTGCAGAATCAGGGGTGATGCTGCTGAACCGGTGCGAGGTGGGGTTTCGCGCGGTGTGGTTTGATGTCGATGAGAAAACCAAGAGACCCTCGGCTGAAGCCGAGGGCTCTGATGGTCAATCCACGCTGGCGGGCTCGCTGGGCTTCGGGGCTTTCGCCTTGGCGCTGACAGGCTGAGCGCTCACCAGGCTGAGCATGCGGTCGAGGGCTTTGAGCGCCAACTCGCGGGCCTTCGGGTGCACGGTGATCCGATTCACCACCTTGCCCTTGACCAGGTTGTCCAGCACCCACAGCAGATGCGGCTGATCGATGCGGTACATCGTTGTGCACAGGCACTGGCAGTCGCTGAGGATCCGCGCCTGCACGCCGCGGGCGATGGCGGCTTTGCACAGGCGGTTCACCAGGTGCACCTCGGTCCCCAGAGACCAGCGCGAGCCGGGCTTCGCTTCGTTGATTGTCGAGATGATGTACTCGGTCGAGCCCGCAAGGTCGGACAGATCGACGACCTCCTTCGCACACTCCGGGTGGACCAGCACCGTCGTGCGCTGGTCGGCGGGAAGGGACTCTTCCATCTGGCGGATGGCGTGGATGTGCTCGGGCCTGAAGAGCTTGTGCACCGAGCAATGACCGGCCCAGAGCAGAACTTCTGCGGTCTTGAGCTGCCCGGGCGTCATGCCGCCGAGGGGTTCACCCTTGGCGGTCTTGCGCGGGTCGTACACGGCCGTCTGCGTCTCGACATCAAGCCCCAGCGCTGCGGCGGTGTTGCGTCCGAGGTGTTGATCGGGCAGGAAGAGGACCTTGATCTGCTCGTTGGTGGCTTTGGGTTTGACGCCGCCGTCGAAGGCCCACTTCAGCACGAGCTTGGCGTTGCTGGAGGTGCAGACGGCGCCGTCGTGCTGACCAACGAAGGCCTTGATGGCGGCGGTGGAGTTGATGTATGTGATGGGGATGACGCGGACGGGGCCCTTGACGTTCTTCTTGAGCGCGTCGTGGATCTGCTTCCACGCCAGCACCGCTTCGTCGTGGTCGGCCATGTCGGCCATCGAGCAGCCGGCGGAGAGGTCGGGCAGGATGACGCTCACCTCGTCCGGCGTGAGCATGTCGGCGGTCTCGGCCATGAAGTGCACGCCGCAGAAAATGACGTACTTGGCTTTCTGCTCGGCGACCTTCTTCGCGGCAAGTTGGGAGAGTTTGAGCGAATCGCCCGTGAAGTCCGCGTGGCGGATGACTTCGTCGGCCTGGTAGTGGTGGCCGAGGATGACCAGATCGCTGCCGAGCTCTTTCCGCCGCGCGGCGATGGCCTGCGCCAGCGAATCGGGCGACGCGGTGAGGTAGTGCTCGGGGAGTGAGGGCTGCCAGAGCATGCCGCATGGTAGCGTGCCGAGACGGTTCGGTCAGACCGTCGGCGTTCGCGGCTGAACGTGCCTCATCGTGGGCATGGCGGGTTGACCGACGGCGCTGGCGGCGCTGCGAACGTACACATCGCTGAGCCAGCGACCGCTGCGGTCGAGGCGCACGCCGTGGGCGGCGTAGTCGGCGATCTGGAGTTGCCCATCGACGAGGTAGCAGAACTGGTGCGTGCCGATATCGAGGCTGATCGTCGCCTCCCACCACCCGGGCGGGACGCGGTGCATCGCCACCGCGGCGCGGGACCAATCGGTAAAGTCACCGACGATCTCGACGCTGGAGGCGTCAGGAAGAAAGACACGGAAGACGGCTTCGCCCCGCTCGTTGACAGCGACCATGATCGACCCCTTGCAGAGAAGATGGATTCTGCAACCGATCCGAGAAGACTCCCCCGCCATACTGGTGTACCGCGCCGCGAGGAAAAAGATCGGAACAAAATCACAATTGATCCGATTGGGCGGGCTCGGGTTCGTGCGCACAGATTTCGAAAGACTGTCGGCGCCTTACGGCTTGGGCTTGGCTTTCGTACCCGCGCCCGACCTTGGCTCGACCGGCGGGTGTTTCTTCAGCTCTTCCGCGGCCTTTTCAGCCGGGATGAACTCCAGACACTCGCTGTTGATGCAGTAGCGCAGGCCCGTGGGTGCCGGCCCGTCGTTGAAGACGTGACCCAGGTGCGCCCCGCAGGTGGAGCAGGTGGTTTCGGTGCGGACCATGTTGTACGACGTGTCCACGTGCTCGTCGATGACGCCGGCGGTCATCTCATCGCTGAACGAAGGCCAGCCGCAGTGCGACTCAAACTTCTGGTCGCTGGTGAAGAGCGGGGTTTTGCAGGCGAGGCAGCGGTAATAGCCCTTTTCGAAGTGGTTCCAGTACTTGCCGGTGAAGGCCCGCTCGGTGCCCTTCTGGCGCATGATGCGGAACTGCTCGGGGGTCAGGAGCTGGCGCCACTGCTCGTCGGTCATTGCGCCGGGGTTGGTCTTGGCCATGAGGGCGAGGTCCTTATTGGTATTGGATTGGTCGTTTTCGGATGCCGCGTTCGCGGTGGCTTTGGCGGTCGTGGAGGCGGCAGGTTTGGCGGCGGATTCAGCCGTCTTTTCGGCTGGCTTTGAGGATGTTTCTGATGCGCGGTCGCCACCACCCGCACGCGAACACGCGCCGACGATCGGCATCACACCCATGCAGGCCAGCATCAGCCCAAGCAGGACACGGGCCGACCGGGGTGACGAACGAACACGAAACGAAGGTGTACGCATGGGCATATGTACCTGTGAGAGCGTGCGAAGGTTCACGCTCTTTGGATGCCGGGGAACTTTCCGCGGTACAACGCGGAAACTGCCCGAGATCACGAACGACGAAGGCCGGTCGGCACGCGTTCGCACGAACGGTAGGTGAGCGTGTCGCGCGGCTTTGCGTGGTTTCACTCAGCCGATGAGCCCGCGGATGAACTCACCGGGGGATTGGCCTTTCTCGATGGCCTCGATGAGGGCCGAGCCGACGATGAGTGCGTCGGCGTGGGGCTGGAGGGAGCGGACCTGCTCGCGGGTGCGGATGCCAAAGCCCGCAGCCACGGGCACCGGGGAGATCGCGCGAAGCCCCGCGAGGTACGAGCCCACGGCGTCAAGCGATTGGCCTGATGCGCCGCCGCTCGACGAGGCCGCACCCGCTGAGCCGCCCGTGACACCCATCGACGTGACGGCGTACAAAAAGCCGCCGCTGCGTGAGGCGATCATCTTGGCGCGTTCCATCGGCGTGGCGGGTGTGACCATCTGAATAAGCGCGATGCCCAGCGAGGCCATCTCTTCGCGCAGCGGCGCAGACTCCTCCAGAGGCAAGTCGGGAATGATCAGCCCCGCGATGTTGGCGTCTTTCAGCCGCAGGCCAAGCGTGCCGGCGCTGATGGTCAGCAGCGGGTTGAGGTAGCTCATGATCGCCAGCGGGCAGGCGCTGCGGATGCCTTTCAGCTCGGTCAAAAGCCAATCAAGGCTCGCCTGCTGCTGCAGCGCCACCGCGCTCGACCGCTGGATCGTCACGCCGTCGGCCATCGGATCCGAGAACGCCACGCCCAGCTCGATCACGGCGCTGAGCGGTGCGAGCTGTTCGATCTGCGACCGCAGGGCCTCACGTGTGGGAAAGCCGCAGGTCAGGTACGGGATCACCGCGGGCGAGCCGCTCTGACGCTTGCTGCGGATGGACTGTTCGATGGTGTGCATGGGTTCTCGATGCTCAAAGAAGAAACGGTTCACAACAAACCGAAGGAGACTCGCGGCTGTTCCGCGTTCGACAAACGATCAGGAGAGGACCTTCATCAGGATCGGCATGTCCTTGTCGCCGCGACCGCAGAGGTTCACCAGCACGGTGGCGCCGGGGTTGGCTTTGCCGAAGTTCTTCGCCGCCGCGAGCGCGTGGCTGGGCTCGAGCGCGGGCAGGATGCCCTCCATTCGGCAGCAGTCTTTCACCGCCGCGAGGGCTTCCTCGTCGCCCGCCTGCACGTAGCTCACGCGTCCGACATCGCTGAGGAACGAGTGCTCAGGCCCGACGCCCGGATAGTCCAGCCCCGCGCTGACGGAGTGCGAGTCGCTGACCTGCCCGTTCTGATCCTGCAGCAGATAGCTGTAGCAGCCGTGCAGCACGCCGGGGCGGCCGTGGGTGATCGTCGACGAGTGCTCGCCGGGCGTGTCGCCGCGGCCGCCCGCCTCGACGCCGAAGATCTTCACCGACGCATCAGCGAGGAACCCGTGGAACATGCCGATGGCGTTCGACCCGCCGCCGACACACGAGAAGACCGCGTCGGGCAGGCGCTGGGCCTGCTCGAGCATCTGCTGGCGCGACTCGCGCCCGATCACGCTCTGGAACGTCCGCACAAGCCACGGGAACGGGTGAGGCCCGACGGCACTGCCCAGCAGATAGTGCGTCCCCATCGGATCGCTCACCCAATCGCGCAGCGCCTCGTCGATCGCGGCACGCAAGGTCTGGTCGCCGCTGGTGACGGGGACGACCTCCGCCCCGAGCCACTTCATCCGCTGCACGTTGGGTGCCTGGCGCTGCACGTCCGTCGCGCCCATGTACACCCGGCACGGGAACCCCAGGCGCGCGCACGCCGCCGCGGTCGCCACGCCGTGCTGCCCCGCGCCGGTCTCCGCGATGATCCGCTTGACGCCCAAACGCTTCGCCAGCAGCCCCTGCCCCAGCGCGTTGTTGATCTTGTGCGCGCCGGTGTGGGCGAGGTCCTCGCGCTTCAGCCACAGGTTGATCCCCCACGCGGCCGAGAGGTTCTTCGCCTTCATCATGGGCGTGCGCCGCCCGATCCACTCGCGCCCTTCGCTCTCCAGCGTTGCCAGAAAACTCATGTCCTGCAGTGCCTCGCGTGCGACCGTTTCCAGCCGCGTCACCGCGCCCATGAGTGTCTCGGGAACGAACCGCCCGCCGAACGGGCCGTAGCGCCCGTTGCTGTCGGGGTACTCACCCCGCAGGAGCTTCGCGAGCTCGGCCGCTTGGTCCGCCTCGCTCCGCGGGGGCCAGTTCAGCTCGCGCGGGACCACCAGGTTCGCGCTCGTCGCGTTCGCATTCATCGTGCCGCTCTTTCCGCTTGCGCTCATGCTCGTCATGCTGGATCCTTCTCACGCCGACCAACCCGCTTCACCGCTCGAACAAACGCTCGCACCTTCTGGACATCCTTCACACCCGGGGCGCTCTCCACCCCGCTGGAAACATCCACCGCCCAGGGCCTCACGGCACGCACCGCCTCCGCAACATTCTCCGGATTCAGCCCGCCCGCGAGGATCACCCGCCGCGACGCCGCCACCGGTGCAATCGCGCCCCAGTTCGCCACTTCCCCCACGCCCGACCGCTGCCCTTCGATCAACAACAGGTCCGAATCGCGCACATCCGCCGAAAGCGCCGGCATCGCCTCACCCACACGCACAACCGGGATCACCCGCCCAGCGCCCTCTCCCACCCCCGCCGCACCGCTCATCGATTCAACACACGCCCGCACCATCGCCACGTCCGCCTGCTCACACTGCAGACAATCAAAGACGCCCGTCGCGAGCGCTTGGCGCACGAGCGTTTCCGTCGGGTTCTTCATCACCGCCACTCGGCTGACGCTCAACGGACAATCCCGCAGAATCTCCGCCGCCCGCGCGGGGGTGACCTGTCTGGGCGAGGGCGCCAGCACGCACCCGACCGCGTCCGCACCCGCATCGACCGCGTCAGTGACCATCTGAGCCGTCGTCACGCCGCAGATTTTGACCAGCGGGCTGATCGCGTCGGCACCGATTCCCGCACCGCCGTCATGCACATCACCGATCGCCCCCGCACGCATCGCACGAACCAGCCGATCGGGCTCGGCGCTCCGCATCAGCGCGGTGCCGACGAGCGCACCGGTGTACCCCTCCGCCGCCGCCCGCGACAGATCCGTCGGCGTGTGCATCCCGCTCTCCGCCACGCGCACAAACCCAACGGGAAACCTCGAGGCCATCCCCGCCAGCGAAGCTGGGTTGACCCCCAGCGTCGCGAGATTCCGCGTATTCAGCCCGACCAAGACCGAGGCGCGGGCCGCCGCGTTTGTCCCGTTGTTCGCAAACGCCGAGAGTCGGCGGGCAACATCCGCTCGCGTCAGCAACGCCGCTGTGCGTTGCAGTTCATCATCGTCGAACGCCTCGATGAGCGTGAACATCCCCAGATCGAGCACCGCGTGCAGCATCGCTTGCAGTTCATCATCGCTCAGCATCCGCACGATCAGCAGCACGCCCGAGCAGCCCGCGAGGCGAGCTTCGTCCACCTGCGCCGGATCGACGAGGAAGTCCTTCCGCATCACGGGAATCGAAACCGCACGCGCCGCCGCCCGCGCGTGCTGCAGATCACCCGCGAACGCGCTCGGCTCGGTCAGCACGCTGATCACACTCGCCCCGCCGCGTTCGTACGCACGCGCCTGATCCGCCGCGAACGCCTCCGCATCCGCAAACGCACCGGCACGGGGCGAAACGATCGCGCCCTCGCTGGGCGATGCACGCTTGAACTCCGCGATGAACACGAACCCCTCGCGTGGTCTGACGCTCTTCGCGGGCTCCGTCACCGCGAGCGCCCGCGCACGCAGTTCCTGCCGACCCACACGCTTGAGCAGTTCTTCCGCCCGCGCACGCGAGCGCTCCGCCATGATGGAGATAAAGTCGCTCACGCCGACGCTCCCTCGGCACAGACCTTCGCCAGTTCATCCACCAGCCGAAGCGCCCGCCCATCATCGATCGCCCGCTGCGCCACGCCCGCCGCCTCGCGCCGGTCCTTCACCACGCCGCAGCACAACAGCGCCAGCGCACCGGAGAGCACCACCGCGTCGCGGTGCGCCGACTTCTCGCCGCAGAAGACCGCCCTCATCGCCTTGGCGTTGTGCTCGCTGTCGCCACCCTTCAACTCCTGCAGAGAGCAGGGCTTCAGCCCGAACTCCGCCGCCGACATGACCGATCGCGACACACGCCCGCCCTGTACGTCAAACACCTCGAACGCCGACGCGGGCGTGGGCTCGTCGAGCCCGTCGTGCGAGTGGATCACCAGCACGCGTCGACTATCACCCATCGCGAACGCACCGGCCATGCGCTCCGCCGCGAGCATCGAGTACGCGCCGATGACCCCGAAGGGCGGTGCTGCCGGGTTCGTCATGGGCCCGAGCATGTTGAAGACCGTCCGCACGCCCAGCCCCTTGCGCACCGGCGCGATCACACCCACCGCGGGGTGATAACGCGGCGCATAGAGGAACGTAAACCCGCAGCGCGAAAGACACGCCGCCGCGGTCGCTTCGTTCATCTCCACCGGGATGCCCAGCCTGCCCAGCACGTCCGCCGCACCCGACGAGCTGGAGATCGCGCGGTTGCCGTGCTTGACCACGGGTTGCCCGCACGCGGCCGTCAGCAACGCCGCCGCGGTTGAAATGTTGTACGTCGACGCCCCGTCGCCCCCCGTGCCGACGATATCGACGCTGCGCTGAACGATCGACCCGTCCAACCGCGGCTTCACCGCCAGTTGCCTCATCCCCTCCGCGAACCCCGCCACTTCGTCCTCGGTCTCGCCGCGCGAGCGCAGCGCGATCAGCACGCCCGCGATGAGCGTGGGCTCGATCTCACCCGAGGCCAGCCGCTTCGCCGCGTGCATCGCCTCATCGCGGCTCAGCACGCCGCCATCCAAGATGCGCTGCAACATGTCCTTCATGCCACCGATCCTTCACCCGTTGGCGTCAGCGCGTCCGTCGGCCCGTCAATCAGCACCACACGCTCCGCCGCCGCGCGATCAACCCCCAGAAAGTTCGCCAGCAACATCGGCCCCGTCGGCGTCAGCACGCTCTCCGGATGAAACTGCACGCCCTGCACGTTCAACGTCGCGTGACGCAGCCCCATGATCTCGCGCGTCTCGCCCGTTCGTTCATCGGGGATCGTCTCCGCCGTGACGATGAGCTCCTTGGGCAGCGTGGCCTCAAAGGCCACCAGCGAGTGATAGCGTCCGACGAGCATGGGCGAAGCGACACCCGCGAAGATGCCGCTGGAATCGTGCGTGATGCGCGAGGCCTTGCCGTGCATCAGGCAGCGTGCCCGCCCAACCTTGCCGCCGAAGACTTCAGCCATCGCCTGATGACCCAGGCACACGCCCAGGATGGGCAGTTCACCCGCGAGCGACTCGATCATCGACTTGCTGACGCCCGCTTCGTCCGGACAGCCGGGGCCCGGCGAGATGACCAGGTGCGTGTACGACCCCGCGCGGGCCTGCGTCGGGGTGATCTCGTCGTTGCGCTTCACCTCGACGCTCGCCCCCAGCGCCCGCATGATCTGCACGAGGTTGTACGTGAAGCTGTCGTAGTTGTCGATCATCAGCACGCGTGCGTGTGTGTCGTTCATGGCTCGTTCTCCGCGTCGTCTTCGCTCGTCCTGCTCGTTCCTTCGCCGAATGAACCCGCGATCGTCAAAGCCCTTGTTCCGCCAGACGCAGGGCCGCCTCGAGCGCGCCGACCTTGTGTCGAACTTCGTCATACTCCGCACCCGCGTTGCTGTCCGCGACGATCCCCGCGCCCGCCTGGTACGCGTACCGCCCGTTGCGGAAGCACAGCGTGCGGATCGCAATCGCCTGGTCCATGTCCCCGCCCTTGCCGAAGTACCCGACCGTCCCGGCATAAAACCCGCGCCGCACAGGCTCCAACTCGTCGATGATCTGCATCGCACGCACCTTCGGCGCGCCGACGACCGTCCCCGCGGGGAACGTCGCCGCCAGAAGGTCCACCGCGTCGCGATCACTCCGCAGTCGACCCGAAACGCCGCTGACGATGTGCATCACGTGGCTGTACCGCTCGATGCTCCGGTACGGCTTCACCTTGACGCTCCCCGCCTCCGCCACGCGCCCAAGGTCGTTCCGCGCCAGGTCCACCAGCATCACGTGCTCGGCATTCTCCTTCGGGTCCGCCAGCAAATCACGCTCGTGCTTCGCGTCTGTCTCCTCATCTCCGCCGCGCGGTCGCGTGCCCGCGATTGGCCGCAGCGTCGCCTCACCCGCCGAGAGTTTCACCAGCGCCTCGGGCGATGAGCCGATGAGCTTCGTGTCATCCAGCTCCAGAAAGAACATATACGGCGAGGGATTCAGCAGCCGCAGCGCCCGATAGACCTCGAACGGGTCCGTCAGGCACGCACCACCAAACCGCACCGACAGCACGAGCTGAAAGACATCCCCCGCGCGGATGTGCTCCTTCACCTTCCCCACGCGGTCGATGTACTCATCCCGGCTCATCGAACCAGTCGGCGGTTCGTGCCCGCTCTTCACGCTCGGCTCACCCACCCCGCCGCGCAGCGCCGCGATGATCTCGCGCCGCAGACTCTGCCGCTCCCACTCCGCCCCGCCGTGCAAGAGCGCCACGCGTCGCGAGAGATGGTCAAAGACGAGCATCGACCGCGGCGCAACCATCGCGATCTCCGGCTCCTCCTCACCGCCACCAGCCGCGCCGCGCCGCTCACCAAGCTTCTCGATCCGGCGCACAAAGTCGTACCCGATCATCCCCACCAAACCGCCCGCCAAGGGCAGGCCCGCCTCAGGCAGCAGCGCCGGTGCCGCCGCAATGCACGACCTCAGGGCCTCAAAGACCGCCTCGCGTCCCTTCACGCCTGGCTCGACCGCGCGGTACACCCCGTTCACCGCCAGCCCGCGCGAATCAAGCCGCAGACTCCCCGCCTTCCCCAGCCCGATGAACGAGTACCTTGCCAGCCGCTGCCCGCCTTCCACCGACTCCAGCAGAAACGTCGGCTCGAACGCCCGCAACTTCCGGTACGCACTCACCGGCGTGTCCATGTCCGCCGCGATATCGAACGGGGGTTTCATCTCGATCATGGCTCGCTCACTTCCGCACACACGCCCTCTTCAACCGCTCAACCCGACCCGATCCCGCAAACCTCTTCACCCGGTAAACAACACAGGCCACCCTCGGCTTCTCGCCTCTGGTGGCCCGGAACGCGCTTCGTCCCTTTTCCGCTCCCCGCCCGCTCCTCTTACAGCGACCGACGACCGCGGCACCACCAGGATGGCCCTCGCCACCACCAGCCCCGCCAACCCAGATTGGTGCCGTTCGTCATGCCGTTCATACGCCGCGAATCATGCAACCGAAGCCCGGAAAGTCAACCTCAACCCGTCCTTCATCCACCCGCACATCCAAACCCATACCAAACATAACCCACATTCTCTGCATCCATCACGCAACCACGCCCGAAAACAATCGCAACGCAACCAGCGTACTTCCCTGTACGCTCTTGATCGAGAATCCCGCCGCGTGTGCACACACGTCGGTCCCGCACCCACCGAAAGGTCCATCGCATGAAACTCGTCCCGTCCTTGCTCATCCCCGCATTCGCCCTCGGCGCGTTCTTCATCGCGCCCAACGCCGCCCACGCCCAGATCGGCTCGGGCGAAAAGGTCAAAGTCCGCGACAAGAAGAAAGACAAAGACAAGGACCAGGGCAACGAGAAGGAAGGCGAAGGCCTGAAGGTCGGCGACGCCGCCCCCGACTTCAACCTCCGCGACGGGAACAACAACAACGTCCGCCTCTCCAACCTCAAGGGCAAGGTCGTCGTCCTCGACTTCTGGGCCACCTGGTGCGGGCCCTGCCGCGCCTTCATGCCCAAGGTCGAAGCCATCCACAACGACTACAAGGCCAAGGGCGTCGAAGTCTTCGGGCTCAACACCTGGGAGAAGGACGACGTCAAGGCCGGCAAGGACGGCAAGAAGCTCAAGGCCGCCGACAAGGCCAAGGACTTCATGCAGACCAACAAGTACACCTACGGCCTGCTCCTCAACGCCGACGACACCGCCTCGAAGTACAAAGTCGGCGGCATCCCCGCCCTCTTCGTCATCGGGCCCGACGGCAAGCTCCTCTTCGCCGAGGTCGGCAGCAACGCCAACACCGAGAAGAACCTCCGCGCCGCAATCGAAAAAGGCCTCGCCCAAGCGAGCGGCGCCGACACCAAGAAGCCTGACGAAAAGAAGCCCGAGAACAGGAAGCCCGAAGCCAAGAAGCCCGAAGAGAAAAAGCCCGCTCCCGCCGGCACCACCAAGCCCGCAGCCCCGGCGACGCCGGCAACTCCCGCCCAGCCCGCCAACAACCCGGGCAAGAACTAACCCCGCCAGCTCCGCGTGAACAATCTCAAATGATCTCACCAGCGCCCGCGCACCCGCGCGGGCGTTCTCGTTTTCATACTCCCCGCCCCGCCTCCCCCGGCCAACACGCCGCGAAGGCTCTACGCTATATATCGATGCCGATCGATACGCTCAAGCTCGCCCCTTCGCCCGCGCAGTGGCTTTCCGCCCTCCGCGCGCGCACCGGCTCACCCCGCGCCGCCATCTTCCGCTCTCAACTGAGCCTCCCCACCGACCGTCCCGTCGTCATGAGCGGGCACCAGGCGACGATCTGGCACCCGGGCATCCTCGCCAAGCGTTTCGCCCTCTCCGCCGCCGCCGAGCGTGCCGGCGCCCACGCCGCGTGGCTCGTGGTCGATCAGGACCCCGAAGACCCCTCAACGCTTCAGTACCCCGCGCGTCCCTCCGCCGACGCTCCGCTGCATGCACAAACATGGACCTGGGCCCCGCCGCGCGTGCCGATGCTGTGTAAAGCCGACATCCCGCCCTGCGCCGTGCCCGCCTTTCTTCCCGCTCCGATCCCCGACGCCGACGCGCCCGCACTGTCCGACACACCCGCCGCGTTGCTCGCAGTCCACACCTCGCTTCACGCCGAAGCGCTCGTCGCGCAAAGCCTCGCCGCTCAACTCGCGTGCACCGTCGAACGCCTCATCGCGCCGTACGACCCGCGCGTCCAGCTCATCTACGCCTCACAGCTCGCCCGCACCGACCTCTTCGTCGAGCTCGTCTCGCGCATGGCCCGCGATCCCCACGCCTGCGCCGCCGCGTACAACCGCGCCGTCGCCGCCGCTCCTGACGCCCGTCTCGCCCCGCTCCGCAGCGACGAACGCGCCTGCGAACTGCCCCTCTGGCACGTCGCCTCGCCCGAACAACCCCGCCGCCGGGTCTACGCCAGCGAACTGCCCAAACTCCTCGCCACCACCTCCGCCGGCACACTCCTTCCCCGCGCACTCTTCATGACCGGTCTGCTCCGCCTCGCCGGTTGCGATCTCTTCATCCACGGCCTCGGTGGCGCCGGCGCCGACGCAACCTCAGGCTACGACCAGGTCACCGATCTCTGGTTCCGCATTTGGCTCGGCGAAGACTTCCTCGGCCCTCAACCCCTCGCCCACGTCACCACCACCACCGCCACCGTCACGCTCCCACTGCTCAACCACCCCCCCGTCAGCGAGCGCACCCTCCGCACCGCGCAGTGGAAACTCCACGCCGCCCGGCACAACCCCCGCCTCCTGCTCGACGTCGTCGCCGCCACACGAAAGCAGCAGCACATCGCCGCCATCGCCGGGGCAAACTCCCGCACCGACCGCAAAAACCAGTACCTCGCGATGCACCGCGAGCTGACGGATTACCGCCAGCACGTTGAGCCGCAGCTCGCTGCCCTGCAGAGCGAGATCCTCGAGATCACCGCACGCCTGCGCGATCAGGCCATCGCCACACGCCGCGATTGGCCTTTCCCCATCTACCCCAGCAGCGAGATCACCGCCCTCCGCGACCGCATCAATCACGCCTTCGCCAGCGCTTGAACTACATTGCCGGTGGCTCCGCTCTCTGATGCCACAGCTCTCCAGAGCCGTGCGCTCATCGCCCGCGCGCTATCCAGCCCGACTCACCCCTTCAGCCCAGCCCGCGCTCGCGCAATCAACATCAGCACCCGCAGCGGCTCTGCAACGCTCCACGCCTGCGCCGGGCATCCCCCAGCCACCTGCACCATCGGCGGCTCATGATCCCCATCAAAGACCTCCGCGATCTGCCCCAGGCAATCGGCCTCCGCATGCCGAAGCACACCCGCCAGCAGCCCCTCCGCCTCGTCGCACGCCGAGGGTGAAAACTCTCCCGCCCTCAGCACCGCCTCCGCCATGGGCCCAAGCAGCCAAGGCCACGCGGTCCCGTTGTGATACGCCGCGTCGCGATCGAACATCCGCCCGCGGAACCGCCCGCGATACCGCCCATCACCCCGCGCCAGCGTCCGTATGCCGCACGGCGTAACCAGCTCCCGTCTGCACAGGTTCACCACCGCCCGCTGCTGCGCCTTCTCCAGCGCACTGTGCCGCAGACTCACGGCCAGCAACTGATTGGGCCTCACCTCCCACACACCGATCCACCCGCCCTGCCCGTCCGGTGCCAGCGTGTCATACAGCCCCCCTCGCGCCGCATCAAAGAACTTCGTCCGCAGCGACCCACCCGCGCGTTCGGCCATCTCCTGCACAACCTTCAACCACGCCTGATCAACCTCGTACGCCTTGCCCGATCCACCACCACCCACACCCCCCACACCCACAACCCCCGCCTCCCCGCGCACGACCGACCCCATCGCCCCGCCGACCCTCGCCACCACCGCCTTCGCACCAGTCGCAGATTCACCCGCGCCTCCCGTGCCGCAGGCTTCGATCAAACTCCGCAGCCCGTGATACCACAGCGCGTTGACTTCCACGGCCTTGCCCTGCCGAGGCGTGAACGTCACCCCGTCGCGCTTCGCGTCCATCCACGTCAGCTGCGTGTGCTCATTGCCCGCAAAGACCAGCCCGTCGCTGGCATCAACCCCGATGTTGAACTCCGTCCCCTTGCGGTACCAATCCACAATGTCCCTGCACGCCGGCAGCAGTTCCGAAAAAAACAGCTCGCGATCGCCCGACACCCGCAGATACTCGCACGAGGCGTGAATGAACCACAGCGACGCATCGACGGTGTTGTAGTGCGCATCGCCCGTGTAATCGTCGAACAGGTTGGGCACCAGCCCGTTCCGGCGCGCACCCGCGAACGTCCGCAGCACCTCCGCCGCCTCCGCGAACCGCCCACAACTGAGCAGCAGCCCCGGCAGCGAGATCATCGAATCCCGCCCCCAATCCGCAAACCACGGGTACCCCGCGATGATCGTCGCCCGCGAACCCTCGCCGCCCTCCGCCGCCGTACCGCCGATACGCCGCCGGACCACAAAGTCATCCGCCGCCGCAACGAGTGTCTCGAGCCACCCGTCCACGCCCTTGCTCGAAGCCCCCTTGCCGAGCTGCGCCCGCGCCGCGCTGGCCATCGCCTCGATCCGCTTACGCCGGTGCGTGCCGATCACCTCCGGATCGTCGCCCTGCTCCGCCATCGCCCCGCCACTCGCCGCCCCGCTCGCGGCGATCAACAGCGTCATCTCGCCGCCCGTTCCGCCCTTGAACGTCGCCTCGAACGCGCCGGGCGAGAAGAGATCCTCCAAAAAGTCGTACCCGCGGTCGCGCTCGTGGTTGTACTGAAAGTTGTACCACCACTGCTCATCACGCCGGGCGCCGCACCCCTTCCCCTCGATCACCACTGACCCCTCCGGACTCTGCACCCCCAGCTTCGTCGGCCCGTCATCAACCCGCATCCCACCCCCCGCCAGATCGCGCAGCACCAGCGCATGAAAATCCCGCAGCGCCGTCAGCGGCCTGACCTCCAACCCCACCTCTCCTCCCCCGCCGCCACTCACCACATACTTCACCACCGCACGGTTCGCACCCGCCACCAACGCCAGGTGCTTCTCCACCGTCACCACACCCCCCCCACCCCCCACACCCCTTCCTCCCCCCGGCCCCCCCCCCCTCCCCCCCCCCCCCCACCCCCTCCCCCCCCCCCCCCCCCCCCCCCCCCCCCCGCCCCCCCCCCCCGCCCCCCCCCCCCCCCCTCCCCCTCCCCCCCCCCCCCCCCCCCCCCCCCCCCCCCCCGCCCCCACCCTCCCC
>JACVCS010000011.1 GCA_016741915.1 Phycisphaerales bacterium
TTATTTCGAAATGGCTTCCGTATCGCACCTTCAGCCCCCCGTCCCCCAACAGGGGACCCGGCCCCACGCAGACCTCCCACCCCCCCCGCTCCGCCAGTAACGCCGTTTCATGCCGGAAGAAGACCCGTTCCCGCTTCAGCCCCCCCCCCATGTGCACGATCGGTCCCAGCGTCGCCCCCGCCGATATCGTCCCCGCCGCGGCCGACCCCGCCCGCTCCGCCCCCGCCCGCCGCGCCAGCCACCCCAGCAGAAGCACACCGGCAAACTGCATCCCACCCATGACAGGCAGGAAGACACGGAACGCCTTCGGGTCCGCCTCCAGCATCCGCCCGATCACCACGCTCACCACCGCGCCGAAGAGAAAGATCCCGCTCGTCAATATGCCGAAGGCCTTGCCGCTGCGTGCCGCGGGGTACAACCTCCTGATGAGTTCACCCTGCACCGCCGACCACGCCCCGACCCCCACCGCCGCGACGCAGTACAACGCGATGAGCTGCGTGAGATTCTGCGCAAAGGCAATCAACGCCACCGGCGCCAGCCCGCACGCAAAGTACACCAGCAGATACCGCCCGATCTTCAAGCGAACCAGCAGCGCCGCCCAGAAGATCGACAGCGCCAGCAGCACCAGCGGCGCCACCGTGATCGTCAACGCGTGGTACTTCCCCCCGTCAAAGCTCTTCTTCACGATCACCGGCATCAGAAACGACGCGCTCGACCACGTCCCCTGGATCAGCACTGCGCACAGCACGTGCACCGCCAGCACCCACGCCCCGCTCATCCGCCGAGCATCACCAGCCTCTGCGCCGGCCACGCCCGCCGCCGCTTCCGACACCACGCTCGAAGTCCGCTCAGCCAAGGGGCAGAGTCTAGCCCCGCTGTATCGACGTTTATCGATAAGCCCCGCACCCCGCCACCTCTTCACGCCGCCCACACACCCGCGCTCATCCCGCTCATGCCCCGCTCACACACCGCCTCAGCAGTTGATCCCCGGCATCGGTCTCTCCCGCAACACCTTCGCCGGGTTCCCACCCGCGATCACCCCCGCAGGGATACTCCGCGTCACAACGCCCCGCGCACCGACAATCACATTGTCCCCGATCGTCACCCCGGGCCCCACAAACGCCTCCGCACAGATCCACACCCCACGCCCGATCACAACCGCCGGCCTCACCAGCGGCAGATCCGGCTTCGTGTAATCGTGCGTCCCCGCACAGATATGCGCACTCTGCGAAATCACCGAGTGCGCCCCAACGCTGATCGGCCCAAGGTTGTACAGATTCACATCATCCGAGATCGACGCGTGCTCATCCAGCGTCAGCAGCCACGGGTGCCGAACCTTCGCCGAGGGCCTGATCGTCACCGTCGGATGACACTTCGCACCAAACCTGTTCAGCAGCCACACCCGAAACCCGTGCGCCCGCCGCGGACTGAACCGAAACAGCGTCCGCGACACCACCATCCACACCGCCAGCCGCACATAGTGACTCCGCTCATACGCCCGCGGCGAGCACTGATCCAACCGCTGAAAAATCCGCTCCTGCCGAAACACATCCGCCCCGCCACCCGGCGCACGCGCCGACCCCGCCGAGCCCCCATCACCAGCATTGGTCGGTGTACCCATACGCGCCCGCATCGCTCAATCTCCGGCCATCAATCACCGGACCTTGCACCGGTTCCACCATTCTCACACAACGACACCCGCCATCAAGGCCCCTTCACCGGCTCACCACTCCCCCCGCCGCCACCCCCCAACTTCGCCGCCCCCGTCGCCGACTGCGTGCTGAACTTCAGCAGCACCCGATCCCCCTCCCGAGGCAACCCGCCCTCCATCCCCTTCATCGGCACCACCACCCGGCTAAACGCCCCATCCGCCTGCTCGTCGCTCCGCACCTTCAGGTGTACCTCACTATCCCCTTCTCGATACCCCTCCACCGCCAGAACCTGAACCGCCAAGTTCGTCCGCACGTCCATATCCGGCGCATCAGGCCTCAGCAGCGTCGTCTTGAGCACAAACATCGCCACGCTGAAGTAAATCACAATCCCCGTCACGTCCACCATCGTCGCAACAAACGGCGTAGACGACCCCGCCGGATCAAACTTCAACTTCTTCAAAATCAACGGGAACATCGCCCCCATGATGCTCCCCCACACCACCACCCCCAGCAGCGTCACCGCGATGGTCACCCCCAGAATCGTGTAGTGATCCGCAACATCCGGATCGGGGAACCACCCCATCCACCCGAAGAGATGAATCCGGAACAGCCCGATCGCCCCGATCATCAGCCCCAGCATCAGCGCCACCACCAGTTCACGCCGAAGCACCCGCACCCAATCCCTGCTGGTGATCTCCCCCAGCCCAAGCGCCCGGATTACCAGCGTCGACGCCTGCGAACCGCTGTTCCCGCCCGACGAGATGATCGCCGGAATGAACGCCGCCAGAATCGCCGCCCGCTGGATCTCGTCCTGAAAGAACGCAATCGCGTTGCTCGTGAGCAACTCCGAAAAGAACAGCAGCGCCAGCCACGGCGCACGCTTCTTGAACAGCGACAGCACCGGCGTGCTCATGAACGGCTCGTCCAGCGCCACCACGCCGCCCATCTTGTGCATGTCGCTCGTGGCTTCTTCCTGCGCAACGTCCGCCACGTCGTCGTGCGTCACGATCCCCAGCAGCACGCCCCGCGAATCCACCACAGGCAACGCCACCCGGTCATACTTCAGCAACGCATCCACCGCGTCACGCTGCGGCTGGTCCGCCGTCAGGGCCACAAACTGCCGGTTCATCAACGCCGCGATCGGCGTCTCCGGGTCCGCCATGATCACCTGCCGCAGCCGGATATCGTCGATCAGCACCCCGTCCTGATCCACCACGTACACCACATTCACCGTCTCGGCATCCCGCCCGTACTTCCGAATGTGCTCCAGCGCCTTGCCGACCGTCCACTCCGACCGCACCCGCACATAGTCGGGCGTCATCAACCGCCCCACCGACCCGGGCGGATACCCCAGAATCGCCTGCGTCGTCTTCCGCTCTTCGGGCGACAGCGACGCGACAATCCGCGTAGCAACCTCCGCCGGCAGTTCATCCAGCAGCCTCACCCGGTCGTCCGGGTCCATGCTCTCAACAAGCTGCACCCCCGACTCACCCAACTTCCGGATCAGTTCCTCCTGTTTCTCAACAGGCAGATACGCGAAAACATGCCCCGCGTCCTCACGCCGCAGAATCCGGAACGCAACCGCCGCCTCCTCCGCCGAAAGCTCCGCCACGATGTCCGCAACGTCCGCGTGCTGCAACCCGTGCAGAACCTCGCGCAGCTCCGCGTACGCGCGCGCCTGCACCAACTCCTGAACCTCCGGCAGCAGCAACACAGCAGTCGGGTTCATGCTTCGCGCTCGCCGAAAGAAAAAACGCCTCGCCCGCCAGGCCCCTCCTTCGGAGCCCAACGTCCTTCCAAGGTTACAGCCCCGGTCCGAGAAAGTCAGCCTGTCCGAACAACTTCCCGCCATCACGCCCGAGAACCACCAACTTCCTCGCCCCGAACCCGGGGATCAGCCCCGTTCTCACGCCGCGGCCAAACCCCGCCTCAGACACGCTCCCCGCAGGCCGATATCCACTCTGTGGGCTTTCTCGGCCCCGTTCTGTCCTCATCTCTTCACCACACCCCCAGACCCGACCTCACCCTCGCGGAGCACCCCGTGCAGACCAGCACCACATCCCACCCCCGCAGAACCCGCGGCGAGCACGCCCTCCGCATGCTCAGCCTCCCGCTGGCGCTCATCACCGCCGCCACCGCCGCCGGCTCCGCCTTTATCGCCGAGAAAACCTCCTCCGCGCTCCTCCCCGCCATCGTCGCGGGCATCGGCGCCGTCATCATCGCCACCCTCACCGCCTACTCCGCACGCCGCCTGACAGGCCTCGGCGCCGTCGCCAGCGCCCTCGACGACATCGCCAAAGGACAACGCGACCACGACACCCTCCGCCTCAGCGATTCCCTCGGCCCGCGCGCCCTCGCATTCAACTCCCTCCTCAGCGAACTCAACTCCCAGTCCCGCGCCCAGATCATCACCCGCGCCGCCGACGCCCATTCCCGCCCCGCACGCGCCGACAGCGAACTCGCCTCCGCCATCGACGCACTCTGGGTCGGCCTGCTCATCGTCGATTCCGCAGGCCGCGTCCGCTACGCCAACGGCGCCGCCGCCATCATGCTCTCCTCCGTCCGCGAAAAGCTCCAGAACACCGAGATCGCCTCCGTCCTGCAGGACCAGGCCGTCCTCTCCGCCATCCTCTCCTCCGCCAAGGGCACCACCCGCGTCAAAACCGCCGTCGAATCCACCTCCACCGCCGCCGAGGGCACCGAGGGCGTCTTGCGCTACTCCGTCCGCGCCGTCGGCACGCGCGACCAGTCCTTCGCCGTGGTCGTCATCGACGACGTCACCCAGCAGCGCGTCGCCGAACGCTCGCGCAGCAGCTTCGTCGCCCAGGCCACGCACGAACTCCGCACCCCGCTGACGAACATGCGCCTCTGCCTCGACGAACTCCTCGAATCCGAAACCCTCGAAGACGCCCAGAAGGCCAAGTTCCTCAACATCGTCAGCCAGGAATCCCGCCGCCTCGAACGCATGGTCGGCGACATGCTCTCCATCTCCGAGATCGAAGCCGGCACCCTCAAGCTCCGCGTCGACGACGTCCGCCTCAACCAACTCTTCGAAGAGCTCACCCGCGACCACACCCTCCAGGCCCAGGACAAAAACGTCCGCCTCGCCTTCAAACTCCCACCCAAACTCCCCGTCATCCAGGGCGACCGCGACAAACTCGTCCTCTGCATCAGCAACCTCATCGCCAACGCCATCAAGTACACCCCCGCCGGCGGCGAGGTCACCGTCGCCGTCCGTTCGGGTCAAGGCCCCATCGCCGTCGACATCACCGACACCGGCATCGGCATCTCCCCCGAAGAACAGGAACTCGTCTTCGAACGCTTCTACCGCTCCAAAGACCAGCGCGTCGAGAAGATCACCGGCACAGGCCTGGGCCTCGCCCTCGCCCGACAGGTCGCCCGCCTCCACGGAGGCGACATCACCCTCACCTCACAACTCAACAAGGGCTCAACCTTCACCCTCATCATCCCCGAATCCGCACCCTCGTCCTCCTCGTCAAACTCCAAAGCCGCCTGATCCAAACCCGTTACGGACCCCGCACCATGCAGATCGGCCTCCAACGTCACGGCGCAGTCACGGTGCTCTCACCGCAAGGCCCCATTGTCGGGCCCGACGCCGACACGTTCCGTCAGACCGCCACCGACGCCCTCCTCCGCTCACAAGGCCGCTTCATCGTCGACGCCTCCGCCATCGCCTATGTCGACAGCAAGGGCCTCGAAGCCCTCCTCGACATCACCGAAAAACTCGCCACATCGGGCGGCGCACTGAAACTCTGCAACGTCGGCGAAACCCTCCGCGAGGTCCTCCAGCTCACCGAACTCCTCGCCCAGTTTGAAAACTACGCCGACGTCAACACCGCCGTCAGGAGCTTCCTGTGAAACCCGCCGGCGCAAAGCCCCGCCTGGGCGATGAGCTCGTCAAGTCCGGTGTCATCACCCCGGACCAGCTCAACCAGGCCCTCAACGAACAACGCCGAAGCTCCCGCCGACTCGGCGAACTCCTCGTCGATCAGGGCATCATCAACATGCCCACCCTCGTGCACACCCTCGGACGCTGCCTCGGCGTCCCCGGGTGCCACCTCCGCCACGGCCTCATCGACCCCCATCTGCTCAAACTCATCGGCGCCGACGAGGCCGAACGCCTCCGCGCACTGCCCATGTTCAAGGTCCGCGACACCCTCACCGTCGCCATGGCCGAGCCGCAGAGCCTCCCCACCATCGACCGCCTCCGCGAACTGACCAACTGCCAGATCCGCCCCGTCCTCGCCCTCGAAGCCAACATCCTCGAGTTCGTCAAGAAGTACGCCTCGGGCGATGTCGACGTCGACGCCTTCCTCACCCAGCTCGCCGAGCAGGACGTCGAAGTCGTCGAACGCGAAACCGTCGACGAAGGCCCCTCCACCGACCTCGACCGCCTCGTCGCAGGCTCCCCCATCATCAACCTCGTCAACGTCGCTCTCCTCACCGCCGTCCGCGACAAGGCCTCCGACATCCACATCGAACCCGACAAACGCGGCACCCGCGTCCGCTACCGCGTCGACGGCCACCTCCGCGACCTCATGAAGCCCCCCGCGGGCATGCACGCCTCCATCGTCTCCCGTATCAAAGTCATCGGCAAAATGGACATCGCCGAAAAACGCCTCCCCCAGGAAGGCCGCGTCCGCATCGTCGCCGAAGGCCGAGAGATCGACCTCCGCGTCTCCTCCATGCCCACCCTGCTGGGCGAAAAAATCGTCGTCCGCATCCTCGATAAGTCCAACCTCCGCGTCCGCCTGGGCGACCTCGGCTTCCGCCCCGGCGCGCTCGAAACCTTCACCCGCGTCCTGAAAAAGCCCCACGGCCTCGTCCTCGTCACGGGCCCCACAGGCTCTGGCAAAACCACCACCCTCTACTCCGCCCTCGACCTGCTCCGCAGCCCGGAAGTCAACATCCTCACCGTCGAAGACCCCGTCGAATACCAACTCGACCTCATCAACCAGATCCAGGTCTCCGAAGGCGTGGGCCTCACCTTCGCCCGCGCCCTCCGCTCCATCCTCCGCCAGGACCCCGACATCATCATGGTCGGCGAGATCCGCGACGAGCCCACCGCCCGCGTCGCCATGCAGGCCGCACTCACCGGTCACCTCGTCCTCGCGACCCTCCACACCAACGACGCCCCCGGCGCCGTCGCCCGCCTCTCCGACATGGGCATCGAGCCCTACCTCCTCTCCTCCGCTCTCAACGGCGTCGTCGCCCAGCGACTCTCCAGAACCATCTGCCCCGTCTGCGCAACCAAGTACTTCCCTCCCGAAAACGTCCTCCACGACGCCGGCCTCAACGACCACGCCGGCCGTCCCTTCCGCAAAGGCGCCGGCTGCAAGCAATGCCACGACTCCGGCTTCCGAGGCCGCCTGGGCGTCTACGAAGTCATGGAAGTCACACCCGAGATCCGCCGCCTCATCCACGCCGGCGCTCCCACGCACGAACTCCGCGCCTGTGTCCGCAAGCAGGGCATGCTCACCCTCCGCGAAGAAGGCGTCCAGCTCGCCCTCGACGGTAAAACCTCCCTCGAAGAAATCCTCCGCGTCACGGCCGAGGACGACGACGGCTCACCCGCCGTCAAACCCGCCGCCGCAAACGCCAGCACCGACCCCGCCAACCCCGTGCCCGCTTCCCCGTCCGCCGACACCGCCCCGCAAGGGAGGGCCGCGGCATGAAACTCGCCTACCAGGGTTACGACCTCACCGGCAAGTCCGCCAACGGAATAATCGACGCCCCCACACGCCCAGACGCCGCCGATCAGCTCCGCAAGCAAGGCATCCTCGCCACACGCATCGACGAACTCGACGCCGCCATCACCGACATCGCCTCCGGTGCAACCGCCGGCGTCTCCTTCTCCCGCGCCACCAAAGGCTCCTCCCGACACCTTATCGAACTCGCCTCGTTCTCCCGACAACTCAGCATCCTCGTCGGCACCAAAACCCCCCTCGTCCAGGCCATGGCCGCCGTCGAACGCCAAACCGCCGACGGACCCTGGCGCGAAATCCTCGCCGCCGTCCGCCTCAAAGTCGAAGAAGGCCGAAGCCTCTCCGAAGCCATGGAAGAACACCCCAGTTTCTTCTCTCCAGTCTGCCGCGCTCTCGTTCAGGCGGGCGAAGCCGGCGGCACCCTCGACGCCATGCTCCGCAACCTCGCCGACCTCACCCGCCAGCAGGTCCACATCCGAAAATCCGTCGTCGGCGCCCTCATCTACCCCGTCGTCCTCATCACCGTCTCCTTCTTCGTCCTCATCGGGCTCATCGCCTTCGTCCTCCCGCGCTTCCAGGAACTCTTCAAATCCCTCGGCGCCGCACTCCCGCCCTCCACCGAAGCCCTCATCACCATCTCCACCATCCTCCGTGGCTACTGGTGGGCCATCCTCCCCGCACTCGCACTCTCCGTCTTCGCGCTCTTCGCCGCCGCCCGCTCCCCCGCCGGCACCGCCCTCATCCACCGCACCGCCCTCCGCCTCCCGCGCATCGGGCCCATCATCGCCAGCTTCTGCACCGCCCGCATCGCCCGCGTCCTCGGCGTCCTCCTCGAAGCCAAGGTCGGCATGCTCGACGCACTCCGCCTCACCCGCCAATCCGTCGGCAACCTCAGCTACGTCGAACTCCTCCAAGCCGCCGAAGACCGCGTCGCCCGCGGCGAAAACCTCTCCGACACCCTCCGCAAACCCGGGCTCATCACCCCCTCCGTCACCGAGGCCGTCGCCTCAGGCGAACGCACAGGCCAGATCGGCACCGTCCTCATCCAGGTCGCCGCGTCCATGGACGAAGACAACGAACTGCTCATCAAAACCCTCACCAGCCTCCTCGAACCCCTCATCCTCACCATCCTCGGCCTGCTCATCGGCTGCGTCGCCATCGCCATGTTCATGCCCCTGTTCGATCTCACCGCCGCCGGCGCTGGAGGTGCCCAGTGATCCCCCTTCCCCATCTCAACCCGTCCCCTATCGGCATCGACATCACCAAGCGCGGCATCCACCTCGCCCAGGCCATCACCCCCGCCGACCCCCTCAGCCCCGTCCGCACCGCCTTTGTCCCGCGCGCCGCCGATGCAACCCCGCAGTCCGACGCGCAGCTCGTCGCCAATCTGCTCGATCGGCGCGACTTTGTTTCTCGCCGCGTGGTCATCGCCGCCCCGGGCGATTCCGCCTTCTCCGCCGTGCTCGATCTTCCACCTCGCTCCAGCGCCGCCCCCGTTGATCAGCTCGCCGCCATCGAACTCGCCCGCTCGCACAAACTCGACCCCAAAGACATCACCGTCGCCACCTGGCAGCTGCCCCTCCCCACCCGCGCGGGCGAGCCCGCCAAGCACATGGCCGTCGCGCTCCCCTCCGCCGCGGGCGAACGCCTCGTCGCCGCCTTCGAGTCCGAAGGCCTCTTCGTCGAAGCCATCGACGCCCGCGCACTCGCCATGGCCCGCGCGCTCACGCCCCACCCCGACGACGAAGGCTGCATCATCCCCATCCTCTGCGCCGACTGGCACCGCGCTTCCCTCACCGCCGTCTTCCAGGGTGAAGTTTTCTACGAACGCGCACTCGAGACCGCCCGCTTCCGCGCCCTCGACGCCGCCGTCCAAGCCACCGCCATCGACTCACCCGCCATCATCGACGAAATGCTCGCCGGCAGCCGCTCCGACGGCTCCGCACTCGAACCAACACTCGCCCAGCTCGCCTCATCCCTCACGCCCCTGGTCATCAGCCACGCCGCCGAACTCGTCGATCAGCTCCGCCTCTCCCTCGCCTATGTCGCCCAGCTCATGCCCCAGGCCGGCCTCTCACGCATTGAACTCATGGGCGAGCTCGCCTGCGTCCCCACCCTGGGCCAGGCCATCGCCGACGCCCTTCAGCTCGAAGTCACACTCCCCGACCGCGCCATCGTCGGCTCCGCGTCAATCACCCACCGCGCCGCCCTCGGCCCCGCCCTGGGCCTCTCCCTCCTCAACTCCCGCACCACCCCGGAGACCGCCCCGTGATGCGCGTCAACCTCATCCCACCCTCCGTCCTCACCGCCCGCGCACGCGCCCGCCGCGTTCGCATCTGGGGCTTCACCGCCGGCGTCTACGTCTCCCTCGCCGCCTCAGGCTGTCTCCTGGCCTTCTCGGGTGACCACGAATCCGTCCACATCGAAGACCGCCTCGCCGAGACCACCGCCGAGATCGATTCACTCACCTCCGCCATCTCCAAACTCAAGATCGACATCGCCTCATCCTCGCGACAGATCGCCGCCGCCAAAGAGGTGACCGCCCACCCCGACTGGTCCACCCTCCTCTCCGTCGTCGCCGACGCCCGACCGCTGGGCCTCGTCCTCGACGACGTCGCCATCGACCCCGTCACGCCCAAGGCCGACCGCTCGACCAAATCCATCCAGCCCGCCTCCACACGCCCCTCCACCTACACCGTCACCCTCCGCGGCCTCGCCAAAGGCCCACGCGAAGTCACCGCCTTCGTCCTCAACCTCGAAGCCCTCACCCTCTTCGCCTCCGTCGAACTCCGCCAAAGCTCCGCCGCCCGCACCGCCGATTCCGACGCCGCCGCCTTCCACATCGTCTGCACCGTCGCCGACCAATCCAGGAGCACCCCATGAAGCTCCCCCTCAACCCACGATCGCTCCAGCCACTCCTCGCCATCGACCTCGCCGCTCTCGGCTCGCTCGCGGCCATCACCGCCCTGGTCTACGTCGTCGCCATCCGCCCGGTCCAGGAGCGCCGCCTCTCCGTTGAACAGGACCGCGCCAAACTCGAAGAGTCCGAGCGCAACCTCCAGACCCTCCGCGACGAGCGCGCCCAACTCAACTCCACCCTCGCCACCATGAACCGCGCCCGCGCCCAGCAGCGCCTCACCCTTGAACCGCTCTCCAACGCCAACCGCCGCCTCGCCGCCTTCGCCGAACTCGCCGAGCTCGCCGCCGTCAAACTCAACACCCTCAAGCCCGATCAGCCCGTCCCCGGCCCCCGCGCCTCGACCCTCCCCATCCGTCTCAGCGGCGAATCCACCTGGCACGCCGCCCTCGCCTTCCTCACCTCCGTCCACGACCGCTACCCCGACACCGCCATCGTCTCCATCCGCCTCACCAGCAACCCCAAAGACCGCGCCGAGCCCGGGCCCTTCTCCTGCGACCTGAACTGGTATGCCGCGCAGGAAAGTCCGAAAACCACCCCCTGACTTCATTTTCCCTTGCCCAGCTTCCCCGCCAATTGCTTCTTTGATGCATGAAGCTGAACAAGGAGCGCAAGGTCTATCTCGCCATTCTGCTCGCCGCGGGCTCCATCTGGAGCGCCGACCGAGTCTTCTTCGCCGGCGGCCCATCCAGCGCCTCCGCCGCGGCCATCGACCCCGCGCCCTCCCCCTTGAGTACGCCCAGCAAACCGCTCGATTCGCAGGGCGCATCCTCCAAATCCTCCGCCAACGCCGCAAGCCCCGACTCCTCCTCCAAACCCTCCGCCACCGCCCAGCCCGCGGCTCAACCCTCCATCGCCGAACGCCTCTCCTCCATCCGCGCCGAGCTCGCCCAAGCCAACACCCTCCCCCTCAGCGGCTTCAACGACAACGACGGCTGGCTCACCCCAAAGGTCGTTCAACTCCCCACCCCGCAGGCCGAGTCCAAACCCCTGACCAGTGACCTCGCCCGCGCCTTCCGCGAACGACACACCCTCACCGCCGTCACCATCGACCGCGCTCGCCACTCCGCCTCCGTCCGCCTCAGCGGCCGCCACTCCGTCTCCCTGGGTGACACCATCGACGGCTTCAAACTCACCAAGGTCGATCAGTCATCCGCACGCTTCGAGTCCGATTCCGAAGTCGTCGAACTCATCCTGCCGCGCACCCTGCCGTCCGAGAACTCCTCCGCACACCCGTAACAAATCGACCAACCCGAGCCTTTCCACCCAGCCTGACCACCTCCCACTGAACCCCCCTGCTCATGGGGTCGATAGAGGAATGTCGGGAGTGCGCTCCAGACATACACAACCGGGAGTTGATCATGAACCGTCCTCTTTCACGTCGTAACGCAGCCTTCACGCTCATCGAACTGGTCATCGTCGTGGTGATCATCGGCATCCTCGCCGCCATCGCCGTCCCGCGCATGAGCCGCGGCGCCGCCGCCGCCAGCGACTCAGCACTCGTCGGCAACCTCACCCAGATCCGCAACGCCCTGGAAATGTTCCAGGCCGAGCACGGCGGCACCTACCCCGCTCTCGCCAAAGTCACCGACGCCCTCACCCAGTACTCCGATACCACCCTGACCACCGTTCAGGATTCCAAGGACGAGTCCAAGGGCGTCATCTTCGGGCCCTACCTCCGCGCCGTCCCGCCCCTCCCCGTCGGCCCCCACCGCGGCAAGACCGCCTTCGTCGCCGCCATCGACGGCAACGGCGGCTGGGTCTACGACGACACCAAGGGCATCGTCAAAGCCAACGTCCCCAACGGCAACAAGGACGCGATGGGCAAAGAGTACAACGCCTATTGATCTCGCCATCCTCACTCCCCTCCGAACCCTCTTCGACATTCACCAACTACCCCCGAACCCCCGCCCTCGCGGGGGTTCGCTCGTTTCCAACCCGCCGCGGTTTCACTGGAAAAACGCCCCTCCCTCACGGTTTCTTCACAAACTTCGCCACTCACCCGTTCTCGCGACCTCCACCCGGCGATATCCTCTTCGGTCAGGAGACCCGCCCATGCTCTCCATCGAGTTCGACCAGCCCGACCCGAAAAACCCCGCCGCCCCGATGACCGTCCGTCTCATCGGCGAAGCCTCCCTCGCGGAGGAAGGCATCCTCGAACGCGCCGCCCTGCGCATCTCCGCCGCGCACCCCAAACTCGTCCTGCTCGACTTCAAGCACCTGCGCTTCCTCGCCTCACTGGCCATGAGCGAACTGGTCCAGATCCACCACGCCGTCTCCGCCCACGGCGGGCGGGTGGTCATCGTCGGCGCCGCCGGCGTCGTCCGCGATGCCCTCCACCGCTCCAAACTCCACCAAATCCTCCCCCTCTACGAAACCGCCCAGGAAGCCCTCCAAGCCCACCAACCGGCCTGAAGCGCTCCCCGCGCTTATTTGCTATTTGCAAATTTGCTATTTGCCATTTGGTTCCGCCGCCGCATCCACCGCAATCAACGCCGTCCAAGGCGTCGGCAGCCCGTACTGCATCGCGTGCGCCTTCAACTCACCCTCCAACGTCGGCAGCGTCGCGCTGTTCGCGTACGCCGTCATGTCCGCGATGCGACGTCTCGCCCAGACCAGCCCGATCACCGGGTTGCCCTTCTTCAGGTCCGTCACCGCCGGGTTCATCAGCGTGAACTTCACGTCGGGCCCCGTCCGACCGGTAAACGACACCACGCTCGCCGGCTGGCGCACATACCGCCCGATCACCAGCGACGGGCGATCGATCAAGACGTCCAACGTCCGCCTCGGATACACATCGCTCCCCTTGGTCTGGTTGAACCCCAGGTTGATATCGATCTCCGCCGGCCGCGCAAGCCGCCCGGTCATCTCCGCCGCCATCGGCTCGATGTCCTCTTCACCCTGCACGATCCCCAGCGCCCCGCGCCCAGCGCCCGCGATGAGCTTCATCAGCGCCCGCTCGCCCGAGTCCTTCCCCGTCTTCACCGCGACGCAGTACAGCCGATTGAACTTCAGATCACCCTGCGCCAGCGTGAGCATCTCCGCCTTGTCGTCAATGCCGCCGCCGCTGATGACCACCACGATCCGCTGGAGTTGAGGCGAGCCCTTGATCGCCATCGCGCTGCGCACCGTCTCGGCGAGGTTCGTCTCCTTCGCGCCCTCGCCCTTGCTCAGGGCCGAGGCGAGATGGTCGTTCATCGCCTTCACCGTCGCGGTCGTCCAGGCGGTGATGGAATCCCCGCCGCTGGGCACGCCCGGTCCCGGCGCGGTCCACACGCGCACGAAGTCGCCCTGCTGCATCCGTTTCAAGAGCGCCGCCACCGTCTTCTGCGCCAGCTCACGCTGCTCCGCGCTCATCCCCGCGCCGGTGTCCACCACCACGCACCATTCAATCTGCCGTCGCGGCGGCAACTGCGCCGTCGCCACCGGCGGCACTTTGATGGCCGCGAAATACGTATCCCCCATCTCATCGGTAAACGTCGCCAGCCCCGGGCGCACGTCCGGTCCGCTCGTCACCAGCACCCGCAGCTCAAAGTCGCTCGCGCCCACATCGCCGCCCGCCCCCAGCGCACCCAGCAGCTTCACCGTTCCCCGGCTCCGCGGCAGGTGCTTCTCACCCTCGGGCACCACCGCCTCGATCGCGTGCGTCACGCTCCGCACGCCCTCGATCGGCATGCACGCGTTCCACGCAACCGTCCCGCTCACCTCGCCCTTCACACCCTTCAAAGGCACCTTCAGCACAAACTCGCCCGACTCCAAGGGCAGCACGTGGAAGTACGTCAGCTTCACCCCGACCGTCCCGCCCGGGGCGATGTTGCTCAGCCGGGCGGCGAAGACGTTGTCCTTCGGCGCAACGAGCGAGGCCTTCAAGCCGCGGTCGAGCGCGATGCCGTAGATCCGCCGGGCTTCCTCGCGCGGGCGGATCACCCCGCGGATCGTCCGCTCGCCGATGGTCATCACAAAGTCGTGCGGCGTGCCGTCGCTGGGCAGAGGCAGGCTGTACACCGCCTCGCGCACGGGCTCGGCGCGATCGTTGCGGAAGCGCTGCTCGTACGTCACCAGGCTCATGTTCATGTCGACGCGAGCGCTGAAGCCCGTTGAAACCTGCGTCAGTTCGCTCGCGCTGCTCGTCGCATCGATCAACCTGCCGCAGCCTTCACGCGTCTGCTCACGCTTCGTTGCCGAAGCACCGAGCGCACCAACCGCCGGCGTATCGAGCTTCTCCAGCGCCGATTCGATGATCCACAGTTCCTCGTGCGGCGCGGGGAGCATCCCCGCGACCGTTTCGATCGTCACGGGCATGGGGACCACCGCGCCCGCCGCCTGCATCGCGGCGCGACGCTTCGCGTCTTCGTCCGTGCCGGGGGTGAAGACGTTCCGCAGCGCGGGCGGGCCCTCGTCGCCGAGGTTCAACGCCTGCGAGTTGGTGTAGCGAACATCAAGCGCGGGCCCGCCCGACGGAGGCAGCAGGTACTGCGTCAAGAGCCCCGCGCCCGGTGACCGTGGATCGAGCCCGCCCCCGAACTCCTCGGTCCCTCGCCCCGCGGGCATCGAAGGCGTCTCCGTCGGCGGCACCGTCGCGGCGGGGCTCGCACCGCTGGATTTCGGATCGATCGCCGCACCGCTGGCCGGCCCCGGCGCACCGGGCGCGGCGAGCTTGGCCTTGTCCTTCTGGTCAACTTCACGCCCGCCGGGCATCGGCGCGCCGCCGGTCACGGTGCGATCGGGTGCGGGCTGGGTGACGGGCGTCATCTCGCCCACCGCGCCCGCTTCACCCGTTGCGGGTTTGGCTGTTTGGACCTTCTCAGGTCGATCGGTTCGTGCGTCGCTCTTTGCGCCGGTTTCGATCCCCGGCTGCGTCGCGGGGGCGCTGCCGCGCGGCTCGGGCTCGCGCTTGCTCGCACAGCCGCTGAAGATCCCCCCCGCCAGCGCGATGGTCGCCAATGTTGAGGCGAAGGCCGTCCGCGTGCGCGGGGCGAGCCAACGCCGCGTCGCGGCCTGGGTGCTGGTGCGGTCGATGAAGCGCAGGCCCTCGCCTTGCGCGGGTTGGGCTTGGTTGGTGCTGGGCATGGTGGTTCTTCTCCGTCGTCGCTCGCTGCGTTCGACGCTCACGGGGTGCCGGGCTTCGCCGCGGGGTCGAACGGCACAACGGTAACACCCGGCGGCGGTTCCATCCGGTCGGCGGCGGCGTCACCCGCGGCCATCATCTTTGCCCGCATCTGCCCCCAGGGGTTCTTCACCTCGGGCTCGAAGAAGACGTGCACCCGCGCCACCCGCTGCCGACCCGCGTCGGGCTTGAGCTCGACCGTCCGCGCGCCGGGGTTCTCCCCCGCCCGGGCGGTGCTCATCGCGATAGCGCCCAGGATCACGCGGTTGTTCTGCAGCGCCGCCTTGTCGTAGTACGGCGCGTCGGCGAACCCCTTTGCCGAGCCACCCTCGATCCCCACGAGTTTCGCCCCCTCGGGCATCACCAGTTCGACCTGATAGCTTCCCACGGCTTTTTCTCCCCCGTCGACATAGACATCCGCCGCCGCGAACCACCCCATCGCGCTGGCGGCCTTCTTCGCTCCCGCCGCCGGTCGGGCCGCGGGCGCCACGGTGCTCGGCGAAGCCGACTGCGTGGCCATCGCCATGACGGAGGCGAGGCCGACAATCGCGCCGATGCCTATTGCCAGAGCGACGGACGCCGGCGCGCGCCGAGAATACGCAGTTGTTGCGACTTTGCCGCTATTGGCCTTGAAGTACCTGAAAAGTTTCATGATCCGGTCCCCCTGCCTTCGCCCACGATTGGGCGCACAAACTCGTCCGCCGGGGTGAACTCGCCATCGCTGGGGATGTCCAGGGCCCAGAAATCGGGGCAGTCGATCCCCGCGCCGGGCGAGGCGCCGAGGTTCAGATTGACCGCCCGCGAGGCGAGCTGATCGACCTCGGCGAAGGTGAGCGCGCCGGCGCCGCCGAGGGAAAGGGCGGCGCGGACGTCCTCGCCGACCTGTTCGGGCCGGGCGAACGTGGGGACGATCGCGGCGGAGGCGAGGAGCGCCACGCGGTGGGCGTCGACGATGTCGGGCGCGCGGGCGGTTTCGGTCTTGCGGAGCAGGTCGTTGTACCACGCGGGGTTGGTTGAGGCCTCCGCGCGCCCGGGTTTGGCGGCGAGGTTCGAACCCGCGGCGTCGATATCGCTGGCGCCGATGGTCGGCGAGGCACCGGTTGCGGTGCGGGCGGTGGCGGTGGTTCTGGGCAGGGGGCCGCGTGGATCGGCGGTGGAGTTGTCGGTGGTTTCGTTGGAGGAGGTGAGGCCGTAGGTCGGGGTGGCGGGTTGAGGTTGGCTCGGGGTGTTGGTCTGGGTGGAGAGAACGAAGGCGAAGACGAGGGCCGCGGCGAGGCCGGCGCCCGAGATCGCCCAGCGGTAGCGCACGAAGATGGGCAGATCGCGGCGAGCGCGTCCGGCTTCACTGCCCGCGACGGGCCCGGGGTGCAGGCGCATCGGGTGAGCTGAGGAGATGGGGTCGGCGGCGGAAGCGACGGAGGCGAAGTGCCCCTTGGCAAGATCGAGCACGCGGGCATCGAGGCGGGCGCGGGCGGTCTCGCTGACGCCCGACGCGGAGGCGTCGTAGAGCGACTTCAACCCCTGCGCCAGCATCGGCTGGTCGCTGGCGGCGTGATCGGGCTCGGGTTGGGTGTGGTCGTTGGACATGGTCTCGGTCTGGATCGTTCAGGGGCTGAAGGCCTCAAAAGGTTCACCCGTTCGAAGCGAGATCGGCGGCGGTTCTGCGGGTTGGACGGCCTCGCCGATTGGGCGGCTTTGCCCAAGTTGACGGGATTTCACGCCGGCGGAGGGCGAACGGCGGACGATGCACGCCCGTGATGGCTGGGATGGGCGGCGGTTGGGGTTTGGTGGGTGGCGTGGTCGTCGTCCGGAAAGTTCGCCTGATCGCGGAAAAAGGACCGGATGCGCGGGTCGGCCCGCAGGGCGTGCAGGGCGTTGTGCAGGCGGCTTTTGATGGTGCCGACGGGGACCTGGAGGGCGAGGGCGATCTCTTCGAGGCTCAGGTCGTCGACGAAGCGCATGATGACGACCTCACGGTGAACGGGCGAGAGGCCCTCCACCACGCGGTGCAGATCGCTCAGGCGCGTATCGGTCATGGCGCTCGATGCGGGGGCGGGGCGGGCGTCGAGCATGTCCGCGTTGTCGTTCTCGGCGCTCGAAAGAGCGGATGCGGAGACGGCTTTGCGCTTGACGCGCTGCTTGGCGATGGCCTGGTGCTTGACGACCGGGAAGAGGAACGTCGTCAATCGGCACGTCAGCACGAAACCCGGAAACTTCCGCAGGAGGTACGCGAAGGTCTCCTGCACGCAATCGAGGGCGTCGTTCTCGTCCTGGCAGTAGCGCATTGCGACGCGGATGACGAAGTCGCGGTGACGCAGGTAGAGCGTTTCAAAGGCCCGCTCGGCGCTCGGCGAGCGCTGGTTGATCAGGTCGATGAGGGCTTCGTCGCTGAGCGCGGTCAGCGTGGTGGAGGACGGGTTGGCGGTGCGGTCGGGCATGAGGGCGGATGGGCAGACACGTGCGGATGACTTCGAAGAGGTGTACGCCTCGGAGGCGTTCGGGGTGCTGATGTCGAAGATGATTTGGAGCGATTGAAGGCTGCGCGGATGTCCAGCGCCCGGCTCTAGAGAGCCGGGCCACCGGGAGGGTTGGATCAGGGTTGGCAGCAGGGGGCGATGTTGGTTTTGCAGGCGGCGCATTGCCCGTGGCCGTGGACCCAGACGATGGGGGCGAGTGTGCCGCAGGCTGGGCAGCGGGCGTCGGTTCGGCAGGGGTCGGTTGAGGAGGGGCGGAGTGCGGGGGAGGGCTGGTTGATTGGGTGATGAGGGGGCGAGGCGGGAATGCCCCCGGCGGGGTTGGGCGAGGGGGGATTCGGGTTGGCCATGATCGAGGGAGCGTCGAAGGGGAGATTGAACATGGTCCATCTTGCATCGGTTGATGGGCGAAAGCAGCGTGAACAGAGCGGGGTTTGGGCGGGTGTGCGATCGGGCGGCGGGTGCGGGGGCGCTACCGTTGGTTCATCATGGCGGAGGATCATCTCGAGCATGACCATTCGGCCCACGTGCAGACCGGGGTGTACCTGACCGACGAGATCGCGGGGATCGGCGGGCGGCTGCGCGAGCGGCCTGAGGATTTCATCGTCGAAGAGGTCCCGCTCTATCAACCCAGTGGCGAGGGTGAGCACGTCTACCTGTTTGTGCAGAAGGTGAACATGTCCACCACGCAGCTTGTGGCGCTGGTGGCGAAACACTTCCGCGTGCGCGAGTTTGCGGTCGGGTACGCGGGGCTGAAGGACAAGAAAGCCGTCACGCGGCAGGTGCTTTCGGTGCACGTGCCCGGGAAGAAACTGGAGGATTTCCCGTCGCTGCAGCACGATCGCGTGCAGGTGATGTGGGCGGATATGCACGGGAACAAGCTCCGCCGGGGGCATCTGGCGGCGAATCGCTTCGCGATCAAGATCCGCGGGGTGAGCTTCCGTACGGTGATTCAGGCGAACCGGGTTCTGCAGACGCTGGCGAAGCTGGGCGTGCCGAACCGTGCGGGTGAGCAACGGTTCGGGTTCTTCGGGAACAACCATCTGGTTGCACGCGAGTTGATCAAGGGGAACGCGAAGGGGGCGCTGGACGAGTTGCTGGGACCGAAGCCGCTGGAGGCGTACCCCGCGGGGTATGTCGACGAGCGGCAGGTGGAGTCGCGACGGCTGTACGCGGCGGGGGAGTATTTCAAGGCGTTGGGGTTGATGCCGCTGGGCGCGACGACGGAGTGTGAGGCCTTGCGGGCGCTGAGCCGGGGGGCGAGTGCTGAGCAGGCGGTGCGGGCGATCAACCGCACGCAGCGCGGGTTTTTCATCTCGGGGTTCCAGTCGGCGGTCTTCAACGCGGTGCTGGAGCGGCGGATGCGCGAGGGGACCTTCGCGACGCTGCGCGAGGGTGATCTGGCGTACAAGCACGATAACGGCGCGGTCTTCAGCGTCGATCGGGCGGTGTTGGATGATGAGCAGACGGCGCGAAGGTTGCAGGCGCTGGAGATCTCGCCCTCGGGGCCCAACTGGGGCGTGAAGATGATGCGGGCGGGGGGCGAGGTGGGGGCGATGGAACTGGAGTGTCTGACACGTTTCGGGGTGACGGTGGAGGATTTGAAGTCGTTCGCGGAGCGGACGGGTGAAGAGATCGATGGGGATCGAAGGGCGCTGCGGGTGCCGTTGACGTACCCGGATGTGGAGGCGGGCGTGGATGAGCACGGCGAGTTTGTGCGGTGCTCGTTTGAACTGCCGCCGGGGGCATTCGCGACGACGGTGATGAGTGAGATCATGAAGCCCGACCGCGTGAAAGCGGTGAGCGAGGCGGAGGTGAAGCCCTCGGCTGATGGCGCGAAAGGTGGAGGAGACACGACGGATAGCGGCGTGGTGATCGAGGGTCAGGAGAGCGGGTCATGAGCGGCCATGGTGAAGGTGGGTGGGGGGGGCGGGGGGAGATTCGAGCGGTGGTCTTTGATCTGGGCGGGGTGGTGGTGAAGATCTGTCGATCGTGGAAGGAGGCGTGCGCCGCGGCGGGCGAGCCGTTCCATGAGATCGCGATGTCGCCCGAGGTGCTGGCAGCGCGGAAGGCGCTGGTGCGCCGGTTTGAAGTCGACGCGATGGGTGAGGCGGAGTTCTTTGAGGCGGTTGCGGGGACGACTGGCGGGTTGTACAGCGCGGAGCAGTTCAGGCGGATCCACGAGGCGTGGATCCTGGCGGAGTATCCGGGGGTGGCGGGGCTGATCGACGAGTTGCATGACGCGGGCGTCACGACGGGGGTACTGAGCAACACGAACGCGTGCCACTGGAGGCAGCTTGCCCCGCACGCGTCGATCGCGGGGCACAAGGCGAAGTTTGCCACGCCCGCGAAGGTGAGGCACCTGCACGCGTCGCACCTGTTGAAGCTCGCGAAGCCCGAGCGGGCGATCTACGACGAGTTTGCGAGGCTGGTTTCGCTGAGCCCCGGGTCGCTGCTGTTCTTTGATGATCTGGAGGAGAACGTGCACGGGGCGCGCGGTGCGGGGTGGAAAGCCGAGCAGGTGGACCACACGGGCGATACCGCGGCGCAGATGCGCGGGCACCTGCGGACGCACGGGGTGCTGTGAGAGCAGAGTCGCGAGTTGTGAGTCGCGAGACGCGAGACGCGAGTCGTGAGTGAGAGCAGAAAACGAAAAGCCCGGACACGTTGGTGCGTGTTCGGGCTTGGTTGACCGTTGGTTGATACGTGACCAAGCAGAGGTGCACGGCTCTGGAGAGCCGTGCCACCGGGGAGCAGAGCAGGAGCGGTTCAGGCGGCCTGGGTCTTGGAGCCGTTCTGACCGGGGCGGCGCTGCTTGCCGAAGGAGCGGCTGGAGGAATCGGAGCGGCGGTTGGGCTCGCTGATGAGCGCGTCGACCATTTCCATGGGGGAGTCGGCCCAGAGGTCGGCGCCCATTTCCTCGGCGAGGCCCTCGGCGCGGGCGAAGACGCCTGCGCCCACGGCGATCTGCAGCGAGGGGCAGGCGCCGATCTCGCGGATGTGGTCGATGAGGGTGCGGACGTTGGGGAGGTCCTGCGGGGCGCTGGCGAAAAGGAGGAGGACGTCGGGCTGGGATTCCTGAACGAGGGGGAGGATTTCGTCGTTGGCGATGCCGCCGCCGCCGAAGGTCACTGAGAAGCCCTGAGATTCGAGGAGGTCGACGGCCATCTGGGCGCCCATTTCGTCGGCCTCGGTGGGGCCGCAGAAGCAGAGGACGCGGCGGCCGAGCGGTTCACGCTGGGGGAGCATGGAGGCGGTCTGGTCCACGAGGGTGCGGAGCAGGCGGGTAGACATGTGGTGAGAGAGGAGGGAGAGCTGGTCGTTGCGGAACATGCGGTCGATGAGCTGGTAGGTGGGCCAGAAGATCTCGGTGTAGAGGTCGGCGGGGGAATAGCCGCTGGAGTAGGCGTCGAGGACGATCTTTCGTGCGGCGGGGCGGTTGCCGGTGATGAGGGTCTCGAAGAACCGTTCAATGAGAGAATCGTGGGACATGGACGTCGCTCCCCATTGAGGTGGAGGGCACCGGGATCCAGTTCCACTGGTCATCGGCGAGTGTGTTCTTGCTGGGTCTCCTCCCAGCGACGTGCGTGTGAGATCGGGCGCTTGGGGCGTTTGAGCCCAATGCGGAGGGTTGAAAAAAGCAGAGGAAAAAACCCCCGTCCGAGAAGGGGAAAACGGGGTGATTTCTGCGCGGTGGTTCGGGGCGGGGTTTGAGGCTGAAAAGGCTGAGAATCGCTGGGCGCAAGCGGTGCGCTGCCGAACGATTGTCCACATGTCCAGACGGGTGTATGTGGGCCGGGGAGCGGGGGAATCAGGGCTTGCGGGCGGTTGTGCACACGCAGACACCGAACGAGAGGGGCTTCTGATGGATGGTGTCGAAGCCGCAATCGCGCAGGACTTGCGCGAGTTGGTCGCGGTTGAGGAAAGTCTCGACGGACTTGGGGAGGTATTTGTACGCGCCTGAACGATCTTTGCTGATCAGGGTGGCGGTGAGGGGCATGATTTTGTTGGTGTAGAAGTCGCTGGTCCAGCGGATTGGGGCGAAGCGGGGTTTGTCGAACTCGAGGACGACCAGACGGCCATTTGGGCGGAGAACGCGGAAGAACTCGCGGATGGCCTTGGCGGGGTCGGCGACGTTGCGGATGCCGAAGGCGATGGAGAGGATGTCGAAGGAGGCGTCGGGGAAGGGGAGGGCCATGGCGTCGCCCTGGATGAACTTGAGGTTTTTCACCACGGCGGACTTGGTGGCGCGTTCGGCATCGCGGCGTTTGATCTCGGCGATGTCGAGCATTTCCTGGGTGAAATCGAGGCCGACGGCGGAGGCGATGTTGGCGCGGGCGAAGGCGAGGGTGAGGTCGCCAGTGCCGCAGGCGACATCGAGTAGGTGGTCGGAGGGGGTGGGTTTGACGGCGCGGACGGCGGCGCGGCGCCAGAGTTGATCCATGCCCAGGGAGTGGAGGCGGTTGTTCAGGTCGTAGGCGTGGGCGATGGCGGCGAACATGCCGCGGACGCGCTGGGGTTTGTCGGCGCGGGTGTGGGGGTTTGAGGCGAGGTCGGCGTTTGACCAGGCGGGGGCGGAAGAGTCGGGAGATTGTGCGGCGTTGTCTGGCATGTATCCGAGGGTAGGTGCGGGGTTGAAGGGGAAAAGCCCGGGGGAAAAGGTGGTGGGGTGGTGGCTAACCTGACGGCCCGAGAAGGTCGGAGGTTGTTTGCTTGAAGTTCGGGTGAGAATGGGTCGAGGAATGGACAGGTTTGCGGTGGGGGGTGTTTGGTGGGGTGGAGATGGTGTTGAAGAGGCGGAAGACAGCAGCGAAGCACACACACGACTGAGAAGAAGAGGAAGCAGCACATGCTCGGCAAGGTTTTCAAGGCGTACGACGTTCGTGGGACGTATCCGGATCCGCTCAACGAGGGGATGGCGCGGCAGATTGGGTACGGGTGCTCGCGGTTTTTGCTGCAGGACGCCGCGAGCGCGGGCGAGGGCTCGCCCATGATGAAGAACGTGGTGGTGGGGCGAGACATGCGCAAGAGCAGCCCGAGCCTGACGGAGGCGCTGATCCGCGGGATTACGGATCACGGCGGGAACGTGCTGGACGTGGGGCTGGTGGATACGCCTTTCGTGTATTTCGCGGTGAACCACTTTGATTGTTCGGGCGGGGTGATGTGCACGGCGAGCCACAACCCGCCGCAGTACAACGGGTTCAAGGTGAGCAAGCGGAAGGCGAAGCCTGTGGGGGAGAGCACGGGGCTTGCGGAGGTTCGCAAGTTCTCGGCGACGGTGGACTTTGTGAACAACTTCACCTCGGCGGGCGGGCGGGTGGAGAAGCGGGATCTGTGGGAGGCGTACCGGGCGCACGTGCTGAGCTTTTTGGATCTCAGTGCGCGGAAGGGGAAGAAGCCGCTGAAGGTGGTGATCGACGCGAGCAACGGGATGGCGGGGACGATGGTGCCCAAGGTCTTTGGGAGCAAGAAGAACACGGTGGACGGGTTGGAGATTGTCGAGATCAACTTCGACAACAGCAAGGGCGAGTTTGTGCACGAGCCGAACCCGCTGGTGGCGAGCAACGTGAAGCAGACGTGCGATGCGGTGGTTGCGCAGAAGGCGGACGTTGGGTTCTGTTATGACGGGGACGCGGACCGGTGCGTGGCGGTGGATGAGAAGGGGCACATCATCGGGTGTGACGTGCTGACGGGTGTGCTGTGCAAGCATTTCCTGAAGGAGAACCCGGGGAGCGCGGTGGTGTTTGATCTTCGCAGCACGAAGGCGGTGAGCGAGGAGATCGTGAAGGCGGGCGGGAAGCCGGTACGGAGCCGGGTCGGGCACGTGTTCATGAAAGCGGCGCTGGCGGAGAACAAGGGGTGCTTCGGCGGGGAGCTTTCGGGGCATTTCTACTTTGCGAAGAACTTCAACGCGGACAGCGGCGGGATCGCGATGGCGACGGTGCTGACGGTGCTCTCGGAGACGGGCAAGAAGCTCAGCGAACTGGCGGCGCCGCTGAAGCGGTATCAGCAGAGCGGTGAGATCAACTTCCAGATCGAGGACAAGGACGCGGCCCTGGCGAAGCTCAAGGCGGAGTTCGGCGCGATGGGGACCGTCGATGAGCTCGACGGCGTGACGATCGACTGCTTCGCGAAGCACGGCTGGTGGTGCAACGTGCGGAAGAGCAACACGGAGCCGCTGCTGCGGCTGAACCTTGAGGCGAAGGACAAGAAGACGCTGGACACGATGATGGGGAAGATCGCGCCGATGCTTGGGCATCAGGTCGATCATTGAAGTGCTGAGTGCTGAGTGCTGAGTGCTGAGTGCTGAGTGCTGAGTGTTGGGCGTATCGTTGTTTGTGCACGGCTCTGGAGAGGCGTGCCACCGGAAGACCACGGTTTTGGTGAGCCGTGGGACTTGGTTTGTTGGTTTTGCGTGAGCAGTGCATGACGCCCACGAGTTTTCTTGAGCACTGGGGCATCGTGGAGAACCCGTTCCGCGCTGAAGAAGCGCGGCAGGATTCGGTGCTTGCGCGACTGGTGGCGGCGGGCGGGCGGCGGGGCGGGGTTGCGGCGACGGGTCTTTCGGTTGGGCTTGATGGTGGGGATGGTGCGGTGGCGAGTGTTTCGGCCTCGCTGGCGAGCCGGGCGCAGCACAATGACTATGAGAAGGTGGTGGGGGATCTGCGTCGCCCGTCGTCGGCGGTGGTCTTTGGAGAGAAGGGGAGCGGGAAGACGACGCTTCGGCTGCAGATTCAGCACGCGGTGACGCTGCATAATCAGAGCGAGCCGCAGAACAAGGTGTTGTTGATCGCGCACGACGATCTGACGGCGTTTCTGGAGCGGTTGCACGCGAGGTTGGTTCGGCAGACGCGGAAGGGGCAGACGACGCCGACGGATTCGTTCAAGCAGACGCGGCTGGTGGACCATCTGGATGCGGTGCTGGGGAATGTGGTGCCGCGGCTGGTCGATGCGTTGCTGGAGAACTCGTCGGGAGCTGGGGCGGCTGGCGGTGGTGGCGCGGGGATGATGAACGATCCGAGCGTGCTGGACCTTGGGCCTGAGCCGCGGCGTGTGGCGCGGGGGCTGGATAAGCAGACGCGGCGGGACTTGCTGATTCTGCAGGCGGTGTACGACCGAGCGGACAGCGCTGGGGAGCGGCTGCACGCGCTGCGGCGCGGTATCGGTGTGCGGCGGCCTGTGACGGAGTTTGTGGAGTGGGCGGTTGCGCGTGTGGGGTGGCTGGTGCCGGTGTTCACGCTGGTGTGGATCTATCAGACGCGGCGTGTGGCGACGGGGCGGGACTATCCGGACGGGACGACGGGGTTCCTCGGTTGGCGTGAGTGGATCGGGCTGGGCGGGACGGTTGAGTCGTCGTCGGTGGCGTGGACAACGGTCTTCTTCGCGTCGCTGCTGATCTGGCTGCTGATCGTCATCAAGCGCTGGTGGGTGCACCGGCTGATGTTTAATCGCTCGACGCGGAAGGTCTTCAAGCAGGTGCGTGTGACCGGGCGGAGCGAGCGGAGTTTCGCGGCGAGTTTGCACGAGCTGCCGGCGGGTTGGCGGGGGGGCGGGGCGCTGCCTGTGAACGATGCCGAGGCGACGCGGCTGGCGATGGTGCAGCGGCTTCGGCGTGTGCTGCGGGCGTATGGGTACGCGGGGATGCTCGTGGTGGTTGACCGTGTGGATGAGCCGGCGCTGATCGCGGGAGATGTTGAGCGGATGCGCAGCGTGGTGTGGCCTCTGCTGAGCAACGGGTACTTGCAGCAGGAGGGGCTGGCGACGAAGTTGCTGCTGCCGATTGAGCTTCGGCATGCGCTGCTGCGTGAGAGTGCGGCGTTCTTTCAGCAGGCGCGGCTGGATAAGCAGAACGTGGTGGAGCAGTTGAACTGGACGGGCCCGATGCTGTACGACCTGTGCGATGCGCGGCTGGCGGCGTGCCGAGCGCCGGGTGCGGAGGCGGTGACGCTTTCGGCGTTGTTCGAGGCGGAAGTGGGGCGTGAGGCGATTGTTGAGGCGTTGGAAACGATGAGGCAGCCGCGGGACGCGTTCAAGATGATCTATCAGTGCATCAGCGAGCACTGCGCGCGGACGGTGGGGTCGGTGTCGGCGGCGGCGGTGGAAGTGACGGGTGATGGTGAGAAGGGAGCGGAGGGGGCGTCGGCGTTCCGGATCAGCAAGGCGGTGTTCGATGAGGTGCGCAAGGCGCAGGCGGAGCGGCTGAGGCAGCTTGCGATGGGTGTGCGGCCGGTGTGATGGGGTGAGAGGCGGCGCGTGCTTTCGCGGCGAGATTCGGTACACTCGTGGGTATGTTCCAGCTTCGTGCTCGCTCGTTGATCGGCATGGTTCATGTTCACGCGCTGCCGGGGACGCCGGCGTCGCGGTTGTCGATCGACAAGATCGCTTCGATCGCGGCGGAGGAAGCGCGGCTGCTGGTTGATGCGGGGTTTGATGCGGTGCTGATCGAGAACATGCACGATGCGCCGTATGTGGTGGGCCCGCACGATCCGGTGGTGACTGCGGGGATGACTGCAGCGGGGCTCGCGGTGCGGAAGGTGATCGGCGAGAAGGTGGCGCTCGGTGTGCAGATCTTGGCACGCGGTGAGCGCGAGGCCTTGGCGGTGGCGTTGGCGTGCGGGGCATCGTTTGTGCGGTGTGAGAACTTTGTCTTCTCGCATGTCGCTGACGAGGGGTTGATGGGCGAGGCAGCGGCTGGGCCTCTGCTGCGGTATCGTCGGAGCATCGGCGCGGAGGGTGTGGCGGTGTACGCGGATATCCAGAAGAAGCACGCGGCGCACGCGATCACGGCGGATGTGGGGATCGCGGATCATGCGCACGCGGCGGAGTTCTTTGGTGCCGACGGGATGATTGTGACGGGGAGCGCCACGGGCGTGGCGGCGAGCATGGACGACGTGCGGAGCGTGCGCGGGGCGACAATGCGCACGGTGCTGGCGGGCTCGGGCGTGACGGAGAAGACGGTTGCGGGGATTTTGGAGGTGGCCGACGGGGTGATCGTTGGGTCGTCGATCAAGAAGGGCGGGGTGTGGTCGAACGCGATTGATGTCAAGCGTGCGAAGGCGGTGGTGAAGGCGGCGCGTGGGCGGTGAACGAAGCGACAGGAGATTCGCGATGAACGGTGTGAGCATGAGTCCGACAAAGCGGTGTGCGGCGGCGGTGCTGGCGGGCGTGGTGCTGGCGCTGACTGGGGCGATGGGCGGCGGGTGTGTGAAGAACGCGGCGACGGGGCGGTCGCAGTTGGCGCTCATGTCCAAGAGCGAGGAGTTGTCGCTGGGGGCGCAGGCGCAGCCGCAGTTGGTGCAGGAGTTTGGCGGGAAGGTGAGCGACACGGCGCTGCAGGCGTATGTGACGGATATCGGGAAGAAGTTGGCGGCGCAGACGGAGGCGGACAATCCGGGGCTGCCGTGGGAGTTCACGTTTCTGAACTCGGACGTGATCAACGCGTTTGCGTTGCCGGGGGGGAAGGTGTTCATCACGCGCGGGCTGGCGAGCCAGATGAAGGACGAGGCGGAACTGGCGCACGTGCTGGGGCATGAGGTCGGGCATGTGACGGCCCGGCATACCAACGAGCGGATGAGCCAGGCGATCGGCGCGCAGATCCTTGCGGGTGCGGCGGGTGCGGCGGCGCGGAATCAGAAGATCGCGGAAGTGGCGAACAACGCGTCGCAGATCGTGCTGCTGAGTTACAGCCGGGATCAGGAGAGCGAGGCGGACTCGCTGGGGATGCGGTATATGACGCGGGCGGGGTGGGATCCGGCGGGTGCGGAGGGGGTGATGAAGATCCTGATCAACGCCAGCCAGGGGCAGAGGCCACCGGAGATGCTGGCGACGCACCCGAATCCGGAGCTTCGGCTTGAGCGTGTGCGGAAGGAGCTTTCGACGGTGTATCTGGGGGTTGCCAATACGCCGAAGTATCTGCGGAATGAGGAGCGGTTCCGCACGCAGTTCCTGACGCGGTTGCGTGCGCTGCGGGCGCAGGAGGGGATGAGCGAAGAGCGGGCGACGCGGATTGCGCTTGGGTCGATCGGGCCTTCGGGGTCGTGGTGTGCGCACTGTGCGGCGGAGGAGCGGAAGGGGACGGAAGAACTGCAAGCCGCAGTTCAGGCCGGGGCGAGCGTGCGTACGAACGTGAACGCGAACGCGAAGATTGGCACGCTCAGCGGCGGGTTTGATGATTCGGTTGGGTTGCATGCGCCGTGAAGTTGTGCGGGCGCGCTTGCGTGTGATCACGCGCAGCCGGTGATGGCATCCTGGCTGGCCTGCGGGGGCAGGCGGTGGCAATGGCGCAGGATTTCGCAGTGCAAGATCTTGCGGTAGTGTGCCAGACGTGTTGAGGGGTCGTTGAGTTCTGCGCCGAAGCTGCGGGTGAGGTCTTTGTAGATCAGTTTCACCGGGATTTCGGTGATGCGGAGTTTGTTTGCCACGGCCTGAACCCAGAGCTGCATGGGGAAGGCGTAGCCGGTCTCGGTGAGGCGGAGTTTGCGGAGAGCGCTGACGCGGTGGGCTTTGAAGCCGCAGAATGAGTCGGTGAGGTTGAGTGCGAGGCGGGCGTTGATTTCTTCGGTGAGTGTCTGGTTGATGGCTCGGCGGTCGGCGGGGGGCTGGGTGGCTTCGTCGAGCGAGGCGATGTATCGCGAGCCCGAGACGATGTCCCAGTGGCTGCCAGCGCGGGTGGCTTCGTTGATGAAGTGGGGGATGGACGCGGGCTCGTGCTGCTCGTCGCAGTCCATGGTGATGACCCAGTCGTAACCGTTGGCGTCGGCGTAGGTGAAGGCGTCGCGGAGGGAGCGTCCGTAACCGGCGTTGCGCGGGTGGCGGAGGACGTTGACGGGCTGACGCGCCAGGAGCATGGGTGTGTCGTCGGTGGAGCCGTCGTCGATGACGAGCACGTCGCGGGCGTATTGAAGGACCTTGGAGATGACTCCGGGGATGTACTTCTGCTCGTTATAGACGGGGATGGCCACCAGCACGCGGTGATCGCCCCAGGCGTCGTAGGTGTGCGGGGCGAGTGCGGGTTGTTTGCCTTGCGGTTGAGTCATGATGCGTGCGGGCGCTCCGCGTGGGCTGTGCGGAGGGCTCGGCGAACGGAAAATGCTAGGCCGTCGGGATGACTATATCGAACTCTATCGATTTAGTTGCGGCGCCGCGAACGTGGTTTGCCGGCGGGTTTCTTTTTCCGCGAGCGGTTTGGCTTGCTCGGCGCGGGGGGCGAGGCCGGCTCGCGGTGGTGGTTCTCGTCGGCGCGGCTTTCGGATTCGAGGGCTGGGTTGGCGACGGAGTTGGCGGCTTGCACGGCGGCCTGCTGCTGCTGGGCGGTTTGGGTGTACGCCGCGAAGCCGAAGGGTGCTTCGGAGGTCGAGTCCATGTTCATCTCGGCCTCGATCTGCTTCTGAAGTTCCTCGGTCAGCGCGTGCACGCCGCGGATCTCGGAGATGGGCAGCGTGAAGGCGTCGCCCTGAGGTGTGACGACGCGGAAGATCGAGCATTGCACCGCGGCGGAGAGGTCGCGGTCGACGTTCGAACCCGGGACGGAGCAGGCGAAGAGCGGGTGAACCTCGGCGACGGGGATGCGTTCGCCGTGGTTGGTCAGCAGGGCGATACGTCCGTCGAGTTGGACGGGGACGGAGCTTGCGGTGAGCGTGGCGGAGATGCTCGTGAGCATCTCGCGGAGGAAGTTGGTCCAGAAGAGCGAGCGGAGCTGGTCGGGCGAGCCGAAGCGCGCCCCGGGGAGAAGTTGCAGCAGCTCGTCAGTGGGCAGGGACGGCGTGGCGGCAGGTACGCGTCGCGGGCGAGATGACTGGACGGGTGGAGATCGGCGAGCGCTGGCCTTCGCACGCGTAGAAGCGGAGGAGGAAGAAGAAGTTCGACGCATCGAGCGTGCTCCTGCAGATCAACGACGGTCGGCGGTGGCGCTCAGCGTGCGGGTGGGGTGCTCGACGGGGCGGGGTTTGCGGCGGGCGACGTGGGCTCGGTTCCCGTCGACGGTGCAGGCCGACGGCGTTCACGGCGGGCGTCCTGCGTGTCGGCACCGGCGGGTTTCTCACCCGAAGGAACCGAGGGGTTCGATGCTGCGGGACCGGAGGGTGCTGCATCGGTTGGACCACCTGCGGGTTGGCCGCCACCGGCGCGTGGGCCCGTGGGGCGGCCGCCTTCGGCACCTTGGGGCGAGCCCATGGGTTCGATGCGGCCGTCGGGTCGAAGATTCAGACCAACGGCGGCGAGTTCGTCTTTGTCCCACGGGCGTTCGACCAGTTCGCCGGGCATCGGTGCGCGGAGGAGAACGACGCGGTTCTCTTCAACCCCCGCGGCGACCTCGGCAAGGCGTTCGCTGCGACGACCGAGGCGGACGGGGGTCTTGCGGTATCGGTTGCCGTCGGGGGTGAGAACGTAGCGGACCATGCCGTCGGTGAAGACGCTCTGGATCGGTACGGCGAGGCGATCGTTTACGCGGTCGAGGAGGATCTCGGCCTCGCAGCGCATGGAGGGCTTGAGCGGCTGAGGGACCGAGGCCATGTCGAGCTTGATTTTTACGGTGTACTCACGGAGGTTGGGATCGCGCATGCCGCCGGACTCGGCGATCACGCCGACGGAGAGGACTTCACCCGGGACGGTTCGCCCGGCGAGGGCGTCGATCTTGACGGTGGCGGTCTGACCCTTGCGCAGTCGTCCGGTGAGTGACTCGTGCACGCGGACGGAGGCGACCATCTCGCTGGTATCGGGGAGGATGATCAGCGGGGTGTTGCGTTTGACCATGCGCCCGACGTCGAGGGTGCCGTCGTTGTTGTTGCCCCAGCGGTCGCGGTTGACGCTCGTGGCGTAGACCACCAGCCCGTCGCTGGGGGCGCGGATGGTGGTGGCTTCGAACTGTTCGCGAAACTTCGCGAGCTTCTGCTCACGCAGAAAGAGCTGCGTGCGTTTGTTGTTCCGTTCCGCTTCCTTGGTTGCGAGCTGGCTGAGCCCCTGTCGCTTGGTGCGATCGAGCTCCGCCTTCGCCTGATCGACCTTCGACTGCTTGGTCTTCTGATCCTTCGGGAACTGGAAATCGTCGTAGACCTGGCGATCGAGCTCGGCGGTCTTCAGCGCGGCCTGAGCTTCCAGGTACAGCACCTCGTCCTTCTTCAGTTCGTCGCGAGACAGAAAACCCTGCTTCTCCAAGACGACGGAGCGCTGGTACTTCTCCTTCAGTCGGTCCAGCTCGCGCACGGCCTTTTCGTACGCAAGGTCGTTCGCCTGGCGCTTGCTCTTCACCTCGCCCTCCATCCACTGGCGAAGCTCAAGCTCCGCAAGCTCGACCTCGAGCAGCGCTTTGGCGGCCTGCGATTCGTTGTCGGAGACCTGGATGAGGTAGTTGTTCTCTGCAGAGGCGAACTCGGCGCGTGCGGTCTCGACGCGGAGCGATTCTTCGTCGATCTGCGTCTGGATCGCGTCGGAGTTCAAACGCAGGATCACATCCCCGGCCTTGACCTGCACGCCCTCGCGGACGATCTCGGTGATGGCGGTGTCCTGCTCGATCTGGCTGCGCAGCTCGACCTGACGCAGGGCTTCGAGCTCGCCCGAGGCGACGGTGGAGATATCGAAGCTCATGCGCTGCACCCGCGCGGTGTCGGGCGCGTCGTCTTCGGTGGACGGTGCGGGCTGAGGGGTCGACGACGAGGATTGGCCCTTGTCCTGGCTTTGCGGCTGTTGCCGGCCGGCGAAACCAAGCAGCATGGATGCGAGGGTGACGGTCACAATCCCGCCGGCGATGCAGACAAGCACGCGCGAGCGTGCCATGCCGCGGGGCGAGCGCGTCGTGCGGGCGAAGGGACATGGGGCGGTATCGGGGGCGCTGGTGATCATCGCGTCTCCGGGGTCGGTTGGGGTGCAAGGCTCGCGCGGGCGGACCCTTGGCCTGTGTACTGAGGTGGGTATCCAATGGTAGAGCCTCGAACGTATCGGGTTGCGGTTCGTTTGGGGGATGTTGGCTGTTCGACGGGTGAATCGTGTGAAGATGGGAGGTGCGGGCGGCGGGGTGCGGCGCTATCTTGTGCGCATGGGCGGAACGGCATCACAATCGCAGACCCAGCCGCAGGTTCGTCAGGAGGAGGACGCCACCGGTGCGGAGGGTGTGACGCTGCTGGTCTTTGCGACGGTCATGGAGGCGAAGGCGAGCCTGAGCGGGTGGGTGGATCAGCGGATGGTCGGCGAGGTTGAGCGCACGGCCGGGACGTGGTTTCCCGTGCGGAGCGTTCGTCAGTCGCTGGACGTGCTGATCACGGGCGTGGGCAAGGCGAACGCGGCCGGTGCGGTTGGGGCTTCGCTGTCGCGGGCGCGATCGAGGTACGCGACGGTGGTGAACGCGGGTGTCGGCGGGCTCTTGCCGGGCGAGGCGGGTGCGGGGCTGAAACTCTGCGACGCGGTGGTCGCCGGCGCGTGCATCTTCGCGGATGAGGGGATCGCCTTCTCTGACGGCTCGTTCGAGAATCTCGCCTCGCGCGGGTTTGGGCCCGAGAAGCCCACGGCCGCGGGGGTTGACGCTTCGGTTTGGAGCGGCGTGACGTACAACGTGTCGCCGCGCGTGCTGAAGATGATCACCGTTGAGGGGTGCAAGGTGCGGTCGGTTGCCACGGTCTCGACGTGTTCTGGGAACGACACGTTGGCGCTGGCGGTTGCGCAGCGGACCGGGGCGGCGGTGGAGGCGATGGAGGGTGCGGGCGTCGCGCTGAGCGCCTGGCGGCTCGGGGTGGAGATGGGCGAAATCCGCACCCTCAGCAACACCACGGGCGATCGCGAGAAGCAGGTCTGGGAGATGCGTCCGGCGCTGCAGCGGTTGAACGCGGTTCTCGGACGTATCTTCGCGGAGTGAATCCGCGTCGGCCTCAGGCCTGGCAGGCTGGTGGGCCTGTAACGCGCGGGAGACCCGCGAAGGAAGGGCAACTTCAACATGCTCGGTCGGGATCGGGCGGCGAAGGGCCGATCTGGTCTGTGGGCAGCGCCGCCCGGCTGAGGTTGCGCGCCGCCCCGGAGGCGAGCGATGTTCGGACTGAGCCTGACGAAGTTGAAAATGCCCGGAGTAGGCGGGCTGATCGGCGGACAGGGCCGCCCGGTGAGCATCGACTTCGGGACCAGTGCGCTGAAAGTGCTGGAGCTCTCGGACGCTGAACCGGCGGAGATTCTTGCCGCGGGAGTCCTGCCGACCCCCGAGACGCTCATCAACGACCACACCAAACGCTTCGCGTATCAGATCGAGAATCTCGGCAAGCTCGTGAAGGCCGCGGGTATCCGGGGCAAGCGCGCGGTGGTGGCGATCCCGTCGTGGGCGACGGTCTCCAAGCACATGCAGGTTCCCAGCGCCGAGCTCGCGGGGCTGAACGCGTACGTCGCCAGCATGACCGCTGCGGACCTTGCGTGCGATCCGTCGACGCTGGTCTGCCGCCCTTTGACCGTTGCGGGCGCGAACGCCGGCGGCTCGCCCGGCGGGGGCAAGACCGAGGTCATCTCGGTGGCGACGTCGCGCGGCGTGGTGAGCAAGATCATGGAGGCGGTGCGCGGCGCGAAGCTCTCGTGCGTGGGGATTGTGCCTGAGACCGTGGCGCTGGCGCGCGGGTTTGATCACATGACCAGCCGCGAGAGCGACGCGGGGCTCATCTCGCTGTACCTGGACATCGGTCTGGGCAGCACGCGTCTGGTGATCGCGCACGGGCGCGAGGTGGTCTTCATCAAGAACATCGCCGTGGGCGGGCGGTACCTCGACGAGTATCTGGCGCAGGTGAACAAGATCACCATGGCGGAGGCTTCGACCAAGCGCATGAGCGAGGCGAACATGCCGGCGGTGAAGAAGAGCGAGAAGCCCGCTGGCGCTCCGCGGCCGATGGCGGGGGCAGCGACCGCTTCGGCATCGAGCGCAGCGGCACCCACCGGTGTCGGTTTGGCCGCGGGGATGCCGCACCTGGCGGCGTCGATGAAGATCGCTGAGAGCACGGGCGCCGCGGTAGAGGCGGCCGAGGATCGCCGGATGAACGCACAGCCCGCGGGGACGGTGAGTGTTGAGGGCGCGGGGATGGACCCGGCGCTCGCCGAGCCGCTAAGCGTGCTGACCGACGAGGCTTCGCTGTGCCTGCGGTACCACGAAGCGCTCTTCCCCGGTCGCAAGATCGGTCGTGCGATCTTCGTTGGGGGCGAGGCTCGACACCTCGGCATCTGCCAATCCATCGCCAAGGCGATGCGTCTGCCAGCCAGTGTTGCCGATCCGCTGGCGCGGTTCTCACGCAAGTCGAACCTGAGCGCCAGCGGTGTTGACCTGAGCAAACCCCAGCCCGGCTTCGCGGTGTGCGCGGGTCTGGCCTTCAGCCCCACCGACCTGTAATCCACGACTGATCGAACGCACGCGAACACGCACGAACCAACCACCAGCGCGAACAGCGAGGACCCATGAGCAAGCTTTGGCCCACCAACACGCGGTTCGGAAAATCGGGCGGTGCGAGCACCTTCCTCCCCGACGAGTACGTCAAGCACAAGACCGAACTTCGCGCGAACGTGGTTTCGCTGGTTCTGTTCGCGGCCGTGATGACCGCGGTCGTCGGCGCGTTCCTGGTCACGCACCGTCAGTGGAACGACGTGCGCGAGCAGCACCGCGTGGTGACCGAGGAGTACGACGCGGAAGCGCAGAAGATCGAGCAGCTCAAACTGCTGGACAAGCAGCGCAAGGAGATGATCGAGAAGGCCGAGGTCGCCGCGGCGTTGCTGGAGAAGGTCCCGCGGTCGATCCTCTTCGCGGAGATCATCAACCGCATGCCCGACCGCCTGGCGATCACCGAGTTCAACATGCAGTCCAAGCGCATCGCCGAGGCGCCGCCCAAGGTTCAGAACCCGGCAAACCAGCCCAAGTCCCTTTCGGCCCAGACGAACAAGCAGCAGGCCGGCGCGAAGAACACCGGCGCGAATCAGCCCCCCACACCGAAGCCGGCGCGTCTGGAGTTCAACATCGTCATCACGGGTATGGCGGCGACCGACGCGGACATCGCGGATTTTCAGGCATCGCTGAAGGACAGCGAACTTCTCCGCGGGGTTGAGTGGAAGGAAACCAAAGCCACCACGGTGGACGACAGCAACATCCGCCAGTTCGTGATCGAAGCGACCATCCGCCCCAACGCCGACACGCGGAACCTTTCGCCGATCCTCGCAACGCGGATCAAGCCGCACGTGGTGGCGAAGGCACCGGAGAAGGACAGCAAGGGCAAGACCAACACGTCGGCCAGCGCGGACGGCCAGTAACGCGAAGAGAAACACCGAAGGGTGCGGGCGCACAAGCCGCCCGCCCTTGGAGGATTGACGATGCACATCGGACCGAAGCAGATGTTCTACCTCGCGGGGCTGGTGGCGATCCCGGTCTGCGCGTTCTTCTTTGTCTTCAAGCCGCAGAACGAGGGGATCGAGCAGGCGAAGCGCGAGATCGAACTGAAGCGCACGATGCTCGGCAAGCTGCGTGAAGCGACGGCGAAGACCGCGGACCTGAGGAAGGCCAACGAGCAGATCGCCGAGTCGATCACGTCGATCCAGGAGCGCCTGCCCACGGACAAGGAGATGGACTCGGTGCTGCGCGACGTGGCCCAGATCGCCGCGACGTGCGGGCTCGACGTACCGCAGTTCCGCCGTCAGGACAAGAACCTCCCCGCGGGGCTCGCCAGCGAGCAACAGCTCACCGTCCAGCTCGTGGGCGACTTCGAGGGGATGTACCGCTTCTTCCTCGAACTCGAACGCCTGCACCGCATCACCCGCGTGACCGACATGAAGTTCACGCGCTTCGGCGGGAAGAACGACGAGGACGACGGAAAGGTCCGCGCGGACCTGACCCTGAGCATTTTCTACCAGAGCGCCGAACCCGAGAAGGGCAAGGCGGCACAGGCCTCAGCCGGAGGGAATCAGTGAGCCAGAACAACGTCAACAAAGCCAGCGGTTCGGGTGAAGATACCCTCGCGGTCCTCGGCGGCGCGGGCGGCGGCGGTCCTCCCGCGGCCCTGCCGCCCATGCTGGACGCGATGGACACCGGAACGCCCAAGCGGTCCATCCGCCTTGGACCGGTGGTCACCGCCGTAGCCATCCTCGCCGGCGCGGGGATGCTCGTGGGCATGCGGCAGCTTGGGCTCGGGCCGAAGTTCGCCGCGGCGGACGACAAGCTCGCCGCGCAGATCCCCCAGCAGAGCCCGATGATGATCGCGACGCAGGAGTCGCTGCTGGCGGAGATCGGCGCCGCCCGCACAACGAATCAGGTCCCGCCCGACAAGCTCCGCAAGAACCCGTTCATCATCGCCTACGCGGTGGGCGTGGCCGAAGCGGCCCAGGCCGTCAGCACCGACGATCCCGACGCGAAGGGCAAGGCCGCGGCGCGCGGTCTCGCGGAGCGCATGGCGCGTGAGAAGGCCGACCGAGAGAAGAACATCAAGGCGGCCCTGGAAGGCATGAAGCTCCAGGGCGTGATGGGCGGTCGCGTCCCGCTGGCGCGGATCAACGGCGAGGTCTACCGCGTCGGCGACAGCGTCGGCAAGTACTTCGTCGTCAAGTCCATCGCCGGTCGGTCGGTCGAGATCGAAGCCGACGGCAAGGTCTTTGTCATCGAGATGGCCGAAAGTCTGAAGTGATCGTGATCAGGCTCGCGCGGCGTTGAACGAACGCGGCGCGGGAGAGGCGGAGCCCACAACGTGAAGAAACTCGACATCGACGACATCCTGAACGAGCTGGGCATCGACCCCTCAAAGACCGACGGCACGCCGGGCAGTGCGCGCCCACGCGCCAAGCCCACGCCGTTTCTCCCCGGGCCCGAGGCCGCGGCGGGCCCGACAATCTTCGCACCGGGTATGAGCCCCGCCGAGCAGCAGCAGAACGGGCATCGCCGCCCCAACGACCGCACCGCGGACAAAGCCGACGGCTCGTTCCTGCCGACGATGCCCTCGGGTCAGCGTCCCGGTTCGCGGAGCATCACGCCCAACGCGCCGCAGAACGCGGGTGAACTGCTCGCCCCGAAGAACACCGGCGGCCCGGGCGAGGTCATCCCCGCGGTGGGTCAGGCCCTCAGCGAGATCTACAGCCCCGACGCGGGCAACGCCCAAAGCCCCCTGAGCAACAACGAACTGACCGAACTGCTGCTCAGCAGCGGCGCCGCAACCGCGCAGCAGATCGGTGCGGCCCAGCAGATCATGCGCCAGACCCCGGGGCGCAGGCTGCTGGAAGTCCTGGTCGAGCAGGGCGCCGTCGAAGCGAAGATCCAGGAATGCATCGCGCAGCTCGCCGGCATGCCCTTCGAGCACATCGACCTGAACAAAGGTCTCGAAGGTGGGTTCGACGGCAAGCTCACCCAGCGTCTCACCGTCGATTTCTGCAAGCAGCACCTCGTGCTCCCGCTACGCCAGGATGGCGTCCGCACCGTCATCGGCGTTGTCCGTCCCGACGACGTCTTCCTCGTTGATGAGATCCGCCGGCGGCTCGGCGTACAGGCCGTGAAGCTCGTACTGGTGACGGCCTTTGAGGTCCGCGGCGCGCTGGAGATCATCGGCGGCCCGGTCAAAGAGCAGGAAGACGACGTTAACGACATCCTCAGCTCTGTGCAGGAGGGCGACGTTCAGGTCGAGAAGAAGACCGACCAGGAAGTCGACCTTGAAAAAGCCGCGGGTGAGAACCCCGTCATCCGCTACGTCAACTACATCATCCAGCAGGCGGTGAAGGAAGGCGCCAGCGATATCCACGTCGAGCCCGCCGAGAAGAAGATGAAGGTCCGCTTCCGCATCGACGGCGAGCTCTACGAGATGATGCAGCCGCCCGCCGCGATGAGCGCCGCGATCACCAGCCGCCTGAAGATCATGGCGAACCTCGATATCTCCGAGCGCCGTCTGCCGCAGGACGGCCGCATCCGCTGCCAGGTCGGCGGGCGCAAGCTCGACCTCCGCGTGTCGACCCTGCCCACCGGCTACGGCGAAAAGACCGTCATGCGTATTCTCGATACGCGGTCGATCAACGTGAAGCTCGAAGACCTCGGCTTCGACGAGGACACGCTGCAACTCTGGAAGGGCATCATCAACGCCCCGCACGGCATCGTCCTCGTCACGGGCCCTACGGGCTCGGGTAAGACCACCACCCTCTACTCCTCTCTCCGCACGCTCGACAAAGCCTCGATGAACATCTCCACCGTCGAAGACCCCATCGAATATCACCTCGACGGCATCACCCAGACCCAGATGCACGACAAGATCGGCATGACCTTCGCCAAGGCCCTCAAGGCCCTCTTGCGTCAGGACCCCGACGTGATCATGCTGGGCGAAATCCGCGATCAGGAAACCGCCATCACCGCCGTGCAGGCCGCGCTGACGGGCCACTTGGTGCTCAGCACCCTGCACACCAACGACGCCCCCAGTTCCATCACGCGACTGGTGAACATCGGGCTAGAGCCGTTCCTTGTCGCCGCCGCGGTCAACGGCGTGCTCGCCCAGCGTCTGCTCCGCAAGCTCTGCACGCACTGCAAGTTTGAGAAAGAGCCCAGCGAAGAGATGAAAGAGTTCCTCGCGATGCAGGGGCTTTCAACCGAAAAGCTCTGGTCGGGCAAGGGCTGCGACAAGTGCCGGAACAGTGGATACTCCGGCCGCGTGGGTATCTACGAACTGCTGCTGGTCGACGACCAGCTCCGCGACATCGTCGTGCGGAATCCGAACGTCGCCGAACTGCGCCGCCTCTGCGCCGAACGCGGCATGGTCACGCTCCGCGCCGACGGCCTGAAGAAAGCCGCCGCCGGTAAAACGAGCGTCGAAGAAGTCCTCCGCGTCACCGAGAGCACGATCTGATCACGCCCTGAGTCTGGCTCGACATCGGATCTCTCCGGGGCATCTGGTATACTCCGACCGGTCACGACCCTGACCGTATCGGAGCCGCCACGCATGTCCACCAGCGACCAAGCCACCAGCGTCCTGCTTCAGGAAAAGCGTGTTTTCAACCCCAAGCCCGCCAAACAACTGGGCTTTGACCGCTGGCACATCGACTCCCTCGAACAGTACAAGGCCCTGCACGAAGCCAGCGTCCGCGACCCCGAGTCCTTCTGGCGCGAAGAGGCCAAGCGCCTCGACTGGTTCGAGCCCTTCCACACCGTCTGTCAATGGGAAGCCCCCGACGCGAAGTGGTTTCTCGGCGGGCGGACCAACGCCTGTTACAACTGCGTCGATCGCCACGTGCAAGCCGGTCACGGCGAGCAGGTCGCCATCATCTGGGAAGGCGAGCCCGTCGCTCCGCGCACCGGTCACCCCGCCAGCAGCAGCGCCTACGCCAAAGAGCCCGAGATCCGCCGCCTGACGTACCGCGAGCTTCAGCTCGAAGTCAGCAGGTGCGCCAGCACGTTGAAAGCCCTGGGTGTGAAGAAGGGCGACGTTGTCACCATCTACATGCCCATGATCCCCGAGCTGGCCATCGCCATGCTCGCCTGCGTGCGCATCGGGGCCGCCCACTCCGTGATCTTCGGCGGCTTCGCCCCCCACGCCATCACCGAACGCGCCATCGACGCCCACAGCAAGGTCATCATCACCGCCGACGGCGGCTACCGCCGGGGCGACATCGTCCCGCTGCAAAAAAACGTCGAAGAGTCCGTCACGCAGCTCGCTAACCACGGGCACATCATCAACCACGTCCTCGTCGTCAAGCGCACAGGGCACCAGCCCCCCAGTGAGCGCTTCAAGACCGGCGCAAGCCACATCGGCGCAACCAAGTTCCACTGGTGGCACGAGACCGTCGGCGCTTCGGGTGATGCTTGCCCATGTGAATCAATGGATTCGGAGGACATGCTCTTCCTGCTCTACACCTCGGGCAGCACGGGCAAGCCCAAGGGCATCGTCCACACCACCGCGGGCTACCTCGCCTTCGTCCAGATGACCGCCCGGCTCACCTTCAACCTCTTCCCCGACTCCGGTCAGGTCTTCTGGTGCTCAGCCGACATCGGCTGGATCACCGGGCACTCCTACGTCCTCTACGGCCTGCTCATGAACCGCGTCCCCACCCTCATGTACGAGGGCGCACCGAACTTCCCCACCATGGAAGGGGGCAAGGGCGACCGCTTCTGGGAGATCATCGCCCGCCACCGCGTCACGCACTTCTACACCGCGCCCACCGCCATCCGCACCTTCATGAAGTGGGGCGACGAACTGCCCGCCAAGCACGACATGTCGTGCCTGAAGGTTCTGGGCACCGTGGGTGAGCCGATCAACCCCGAAGCCTGGATGTGGTACCACAAGCACATCGGTCGCGAGGTCTGCCCCATCGTCGATACCTACTGGCAGACCGAGACCGGCGGGCACATCTGCACCCCCATCCCCGGCGCGATCCCCACCAAGCCCGGCTCGTGCACCGTCCCGATGTTGGGCATCGACGCCGCGATCGTCAACGAACAGGGCGAAGAGCTCGGCGCGAACAAGGGCGGGCTCTTCGTCATCCGCAAGCCCTGGCCCTCCATGCTCCGCGGGGTCTTCGGCAACCGCGAACGCTTCATTTCCAACTACTTCGGCCGACTGAAAGACCCCGCGACGGGCCAGCCGCTCTACTTCTCCGCCGACGGCGCCCGCCGCGATGAAGACGGCTACTTCTGGGTCCAAGGCCGGGTTGACGACGTGATCAAGGTCAGCGGGCACCTGCTGGGCACGATGGAAGTCGAGAGCGCGCTGGTGAGCCACCCCTTCGTCGCCGAGGCCGCGGTCGTGGGCTATCCGCACGAAGTGAAAGGCAACGCCATCTGCGCCTTCGTCACCCTCCGCGGCACCTGGTACGCCAAAAACCCCGGCAAACAGCCCAGCGACGAACTCCGCAAGGAACTCATCGCCCACGTCCGCAAAGAAGTCGGCGCGCTGGCGCAGCCCGATCAGGTCCGCTTCACCGAAGGACTCCCGAAAACCCGCAGCGGCAAGATCATGCGCCGCCTGCTGCGCGACGTCGCCGCGGGGGTCGAGAAGATCACCCAGGACACCACGACGCTGGAAGACTTCAGCGTGGTGGCGAAGCTGCGCCAGGATGATGAGTGAGCCCTCAGAGCCCACCCCTTCAGGGGTGGATGAGCGGGTTGACGACGTTGTTCAACTTCGTGAGTGCCGCTCACCGCTCGATGACGTTGTACTTCAGAATGCACCACAGCGCCGCGACGCCATCGCTCGGGCCGATCTTCTTTCCCTCCGCGTACGTCCGACCGGCGTAGCTCACCGCGACCTCGAAGATCCGTGCCGGCTTGCGTTCCTGCCCTTGACTTTGGCCCTGGCCCACCTTCGCGCGCGCAAACTTGGCCACCAGTTCCGGCTCGATCCCGAATCGGTCCTCTTTCAGGTGCAGTTGCTGCGCCACCTCGCGTGTGAAGGCCTTCAGGCAGCATTCGATATCCGACAGGTTCAGGTTCGTTAGCACGTTCGAGCAGAGCGTGATGAAGCGGTTCGCCAGATAGTGCCAGAAGTAAAGCACGCGGTGCGCCTCGCCGCCGAATCGCGTCCCGACCACCGCGTCGGCCCGTCCGTCGAGGATCGGCGCCACCAGCAGGGCGTGGTCGGCGGGGTCATACTCCAGATCCGCGTCCTGAATGAGCAGCAGGTCCGCGCCGTCGCGCAACGCGGCCGTCAGCCCCGTCCGCACCGCCGCCCCTTTGCCCATGTTGCGATCATGACGAAGGACCGTGACCGTCCCGCTCTCGGTGCTCTGGGCAAAGCGGTTGAGCACCTCCGGCGTGCGGTCGGTGGAGGCGTCATCGACGACATAGACGCGTCTGACCACCGGCACGTGCCCGCTGGGGGCGTTGGGCTCGTCGGTTTGAACCGGAGCCGCGGGGGCGGGCGTCCGGAGCAGCCTTTCGAGCAAGCGCGGGGCGAGCTGCTCTTCGTTATACACCGGGATGATCACCGCGAGCTTCACGATCGCTCCAGTCTACACGATGGTCGGAGAGGCGGCGGACACGATTGCGCGCAAACGCTGGGTCATTCACACAGAAAAGAGCCCGCCTTGCATCTGAAAAGCCGCAGTGATGGCCCGTTTGTGCGCGCTGGAAACCCCCAGTGCTTTGAGATCGGCTTGAGCGATCCACGTTCGACCAACCAGTTTCCGGTTGCACGGCGCAAGCTGTGCATGGACGACCTTGAAGCGCACGGTGCGGTGGGTGGTCTGGTGTGTGAACTCAAGGATGGGTGAGGCGAAATCGGTTGGGCTGAGGGTGCCGCCGCGGATTTGGATGAAGGTCTGGAGTCGGTCCAACGCGGGCCAGTCGTCGTTGGATTCGAGGGTGGGCAACTGAACAAGGCCGGCCCACATGCCGGTTCTCGGGCGCTGCTCGATCAGGAGCCGCCCGTGCTTATCGCGGAGGATGATCGAGACGCAGAAAAGCTCGCTGACGGCCGAGCGTTTCTTGGGTCGAGGGATCTGCGCGGTCAGGCCCAGTGCAAAGGCTTTGCAGGAGTCCTTCAGCGGGCAGCGTTCGCACGCGGGCGAGGCCGGGGGGGGGAGGCAGACCGTTGCGCCGAGCTCCATGAGCGCTTCGTTGGTCACGCCCGGGTTTCTCGCGGCGCTGGCGAGCTGTGCCGCGACGGTCCAGGACCAGTCGGTGGTGGGCTTGGCGTCGGGTTCGAGGTCCTTGCCGTGGAGGCGGAGGAGGACGCGTTTGACGTTGCCGTCGACGATGGGCGCGGATTGGTTGAAGGCGATGGAGGCGATGGCCCCGGCGGTGTAACGCCCGACGCCCGGGAGTTTGAGCAGGTCGTTCACGGCGCTGGGAACGCGGGCGCTGAAGTCGCGGACGATCATCGAAGCCGCGGCGTGGAGGTTGCGGGCTCGACGGTAATACCCCAGCCCCGACCACAAGCCAAATACATCGTCGATGGGTGCAGACGCGAGCGAGCGCACGTCCGGGAAGCGATCGATGAAGCGGTTGTACGCCGGGATGACGCGCGAGACCTGCGTCTGCTGCAGCATCGTCTCGGCGACGAGGGCGTGGTACGGATCGCGCGGCGTCGTGCGCCAGGGCAGGTCGCGAGCCGCGACCTTGAACCAGGCTTCGAGTGCCCTTGAGATCACCTGCGGTGACGGGTCGGTTGAAGTGGGGGGGTGATCGGAAAGGGCGGCGGCGGATCGGTGTTCGGCAGAGCGTGCGCGCGCTGTGGGCGGCTTGGCGCGAGGCCGTGGTTTAGAGGGCGGCAAGGGCCTTCTCCACGCCGGAGCGCACGGCCGACCACTTGGCGGTGGGGGCCTTGCTGATGGTCAGCCACCCCTCGCGGATCATCACGCCCACCACGCCCGGGACCGAGAACATCGCCTCCGCGGCGGCATCGCCCCGTGCTTGACCCGCGTCGCGGTACGAGCGTGCACCACCTTCGGGCACGCCCGGCCCTTCGGGTGATGCGGACTGAATCGGTAGCGCCGGCAGGGGCGCATCCAGCACGCAGCGCAGGGCGTGCGGGTTGGGGGTGGACTCAAAGCTGACGACCTTGAAGGGCATTGTGCAGACAGAGCGAAGGAACGGGCGAAAGAAAGCCGATCGTATGCGGAGGAACCGGCGCTGCTTTGAATCTAAACTCGTGCGTGGGGCGAAGGTGAGCCCGACACACCCCGTGATGACCTGCGTCGACGACGACGCGCCGGCCTGAACCTTGACCCCCTGCCCCCCTCCCCCCCTCGAAGGACGCGATGATCGACCGCATCCGACAGATCGGCGAACGGCTCGTGGGCTACTCCTGGTGGCAGGTGGGCATCGAGCTGGCCGTCATCGGGATCGTGGTCTATCTGTTCGTGCGGTTTGTCGCCACGGCCCGGGCACCCCGGTCGGTGAAGCTGGCGTTCTACCTCTTTCTGATCGCGACCTTGCTGATCCGCGTTCTGGGCGCTCGCGAGAGTTTTCAGCGGGTTGGGTTCTTGTACGACAGTGTGCTGCCGGTTGTGATCCTGGCGCTGCTGGTGATCTTCCAGCCCGAGCTTCGCCGGGCGATGATGCGGGCGGGTGACTTTTCGTTCCTGCGGCGGCGGATCGAGCCCGAGACCCGCGCGGTCGAAGAGATCGTCAAGGCGGCGAAGTACCTCTCCCGCGCCAAGTTCGGAGCGATCATTGTCGTCGAACGTGAAACGTCCCTCCGCAACATGCTCGAAGGCGGAACGGTCCTCAACGCGGAGGTCAGCGCGCCGCTCTTGCAGACCATCTTCTTCCCCGGCTCGGCCTTGCACGACCTGGCGGTGGTGATCAAGGGTGATCGCATCCTCGCGGCGGGGGTTCAGCTCCCCCTGGCGGAGGCGACCGAGATGGAGGACGCGTCGCTTGGCTCGCGGCATAGAGCCGCGGTGGGCGTATCGGCGGAGAGCGACGCGGTGGTCGTGGTCGTTTCAGAAGAGACCGGGCTGATCTCCCTCGCGGAGCGGGGCGAGCTGACACGCGGGCTGAACGAGGACGAACTGCGGTCGCTGCTGATCCTGAAGTACAACCGTGGGTTGGTGACGGAGCTGACCACGGGCGAGGCGGTGCCCGAGTCCTCGCCTCGCGAATCGAACCCCGCGCTGGGCGAGACAACCTTCGGCGATGAGCCGGTCCTGGAGGGGCAGCGGCGCTGAAACGCCCGCTTGAAGCATGATCGCGAAGATCTCCCAAGCTGTGCTGGTGGCGATCCTGACCGTGCTCGTCTGGGCATGGGCGGAGGGTGAGGGGTTGACCGTCGCGCCGGCCTCGCCCCGCGTGGTCTTCAAGTCGCCGCCGGGGTCGGACCTTTTCGCACGGTCGGTGGATCAGGGCTTCACCGGCGCGGTCTCGGTGAACCTCCGCGGTTCGACGGCGGCGGTTGGACAGGTGCAGCGGGCCCTGGCGACGCCGCTGGCGCTCACGCCCGGCATCACCGGATTCCCGTCAACCCCCGGGACACACACGATCGAGCTCCGCGAGATCATCAGGCACCTGCCCGAGATTCGCGGCTCGGGGGTGAGCGTGCTTTCCGCTGAACCGGCGACGGTGCAGGTGACGGTGGAGAAGCTGGTGACGCGTCAGGCGGCGGTGCGTCTACGCGTGGTGGGGGGGAGCGCTTCGGAGATGCCCGTGATGGCCCCCGCGATCGTTGCGGTGCGCATCCCCGAGGCGAACGCGGATCAGGTCCCCAGCGACGCGGAGGTTGAAGCGACGGTGGATGTCTCCTCCGCGAGCGTTACGGGCTCGTCGAGCTATGAAGCCACGGTGCCCGTGCGGCTCTCGGCCGTCATGCGCAACGCGGGGGCGCTGGAACCTTCGCCCTCGACGGTGAAGGTCTCGGTGAAGCTCGGCAAGCCGGCGGAGACGATCACGCTTCCCTCGGTGGAGGTGCGGACGGTCTGGGATCCGAGCGTTGATCGTGAAGAGGCCAAGCGTTGGCGTGTTGAGGTGATCGACGCGTACGTGCGGAACGTCCGTCTGACCGGACCGGCGGGGAGTACCGCGGCGCTCCGCGACGGCAAGGTGCAGCCGCTGGCGATCGTGCTGCTGGATAGCGACGACCTGAAGGAGGGCGAGGTTTCGCGTGTGCCGGTGATGACGGCCCGCGTGCCGGGGGTTTACGGCGACGGACCCATCGACGCGGTTCGGGTGAAGATCAGCAAGGTCACGGACGACGAGTCGAAGCCGACGGGATCGAATGGCAAGAAGCCTTGAGCGGCTGGCGAAGTTGCACCCGTGCGTGCGTGGGTCTTTGCCTCGACCGCCTGTGTGATCAGAACTTGAAGTTCGCGAACGAGTTGCTCGTGGTGATGGTCGTGGCGGCGGCGGAGACGTCGAGGATCTGCCCGAACGCGTTGTTCCCCGCGACCACGTAGTCATTCGCACCCTGACCGGCGGCGTAGTTGCGAACGACGATGCAGCCGCCGGGGACGCTGATGCCGCCGCCCCCGTTGCTGCTGACCGAGTTGCCCTCGATGCGGTTGTCGGCGCCGGTGCAGAAGATGCCCACCCCGGTGTTTGACCGCGCGGTGGAGTTCAGCACTGTGGCGCCGTTGGAAACGCGGATGCCGTCGGAGCCGTTGAGATAGACCGAGCAGTTGCTGACGATGGAACCGTTGGTGGCGAGGATGCCGAAGCCGCTGTTCGTCGAAGCGGAACAGCCGGTGATCGTCGAACCCGAACCGACCGAGAAGCCGTTGCCGGTGGAGTTCGACGCGGTACAGCCAGCAAAGGTCGAGCGGGTGCTGCTGAGGAATCCGCCGCCACCACCGGATGCGGAGCACGAGGTGAAGGAGCAGCCGTTGCCGGCGGAGAAACCGACGGAGCCGCTGCCGCCGACGGCCGTGCAGTTGGTGATGGCGCAGTTGTCCCCGAGCACAAGGCCCGAACCGCTGGTGCCGAAGTTGTCGGCTGTGCAGTTCGTAATAGTGCAAGCGTTCCCGGAAACGATCTCGGTGCCGAAGTTGCCGCGGACGACGCAGGAAGCGACGGCGCTGCTCGGGCCGACGGTGATCCCGAAAGCCCCGTTCGCGGTGCTCAGGCAGTTGCGCACGTTCGCGGCGTTTCCGGCAGCGAGGCCCGTGTTCGCGTTCGCGTCGGCGGTGCAGTCAAGGAACGTGCAGTTCGAGGCGCTCGTGGCGTTGAAGCCCAGGCTGTTGTTGTTCTGGGCGACGCAGTTCTGCACGAACGAGCGGTTGGTGAGCTGGAACCCGGAGCCGAGGTTGTTTCGGCTGACGATGTCGTAGAGGCGGACGGTCTCCGCGGCGTTCGTCAGCGAGTTGATGCCGTCGCTGCCGCCGTCGCGGACGGTGCCGTTGCGGATCGTGACGTTTCCCTTGTTGGTGCCGATGCCGCTGCCCGCGACGAGGATGAGCGGCTGGGTGTTGCCCGATGTGCCCTTGATGATGAACCCGTTGAGATCAACGGTCACGTCGTTGGCGGCGATGCGGATGCCGCTGGTGTTTGTCACGGCGCTGACGTCGATGTTGCCCGTGAGGTAGTAACTGCCTGGCTGGGTGATGATGAACTTCGCCGTCGCGTCGCCCGGGGTGTTGGTGGCGTTGATGGCGATGCGTGCCTCGGCTCCCGGCGTGCTGGTCACCGGTCCCGGCGGTGGAGTCAGAGGCCCGGCAAGGGTTGGACTCACCACGGCACCGATCAGCGCCAACACCGTCGCGGCGGGCGACACTCCCCGCACCCAGCGGCGGCGTGTACAACGAAGGTTCGAAATCTGATTCTGAAGATTGATCTCGGTCATGGTTCCTCACTCTTCGCTTCGTCGTGATCGGTCACCGCGAGATTCCACTACTCGCCCGGCAACAGCCCAGGGCACTACACCACCGGAGCTTCGACGCGCTCTCCTCAGCCACTCCATGCGTCGAATCGCACTCCGCTGGCTGAGGAAACTGATGTGGCCAAACGCTGACATCTCGTTGGAGGACCAATCTTGCGGATTTTGTTTGGTATCGCAGTTCGCTTCCCGGACTCGAAAGCCCGACCCGCCTCGCCTAGCCTTGGACCCTTCCCCCGGCGGCGCACCGCCCACGGGGCTGTGCTTTGTCTGTCTCCCATACGAGGACCGACCTGTTATGAAGATCCGCACCGACGAAATCGCCTCCGTCATTAAGCAGGAAATCGAGCAGTACTCCGCGGCCCTTGAGGTCTCCGAAGTCGGCCGCGTCGTCGAAGTCGGCGACGGTATCGCCCGGATCTACGGCCTCTCGAACGCCATGGCCGGTGAACTCCTCGAGTTCCAGTCCAGCAAGGGCTCGGTCATGGGCCAGGTCTTCAACCTCGAACTCGACACCGTCGGCGCCGTGATCTACGGCGATTACCTCGCCGTGAAGGAAGGCGACCTCGTCAAGGGTACCGGGCGTCTGATGGACGTCCCCGTCGGGCCCGAACTGCTCGGTCGCGTGGTCAACCCCCTCGGTCAGCCCCTCGACGACGGCCCGGCGCTCACCAGCGCCGAGCGCCGCAAGGTGGACATCATCGCCCCGGGCATCGCCGAGCGCAAGCCCGTGCACGAACCGCTGCAGACCGGCATCAAGGCCGTCGACGCCATGATCCCCATCGGCAAGGGCCAGCGCGAGCTGATCATCGGCGACCGCAAGACCGGCAAAACCGCCGTGGCGATCGACACGATCATCAACCAGAAGCAGTACTGGGGCACCACCGAAGCGGTGGTGTGTATTTACGTGGCGGTGGGTCAGAAGGAATCGACGGTCGCCGCGACGGTCGAGACGCTGAAGAAGGCCGGCGCGATGGACTACACCATCATCGTCAACGCCGCCGCGTCTGACCCCGCTCCGATGCAGTACGTCGCGCCGTACTCGGGCACCGCGATGGCCGAGTACTTCATGTGGACGGGCAAGAACCCGGGGATGAAGCTCCCCAACGGGATGCCGATGCCCAAGCACGCCCTGTGCATCTACGACGACCTTTCGAAGCAGGCGGTTGCGTACCGCCAGATGTCGCTGCTGCTGCGTCGCCCGCCGGGCCGTGAGGCGTACCCGGGCGACGTCTTCTATCTCCACTCCCGCCTGCTGGAGCGTGCCGTCAAGCTGTCGGACGACAACGGCGCGGGGTCGATCACCTCGCTGCCGATCATCGAAACGCAGGAAGGCGACGTCTCGGCGTATATCCCCACGAACGTCATCTCGATCACCGACGGCCAGATCTATCTCGAGCCCGAACTCTTCTTCGCGGGTGTTCGCCCGGCCATCAACGCCGGTATCTCGGTCAGCCGCGTCGGTGGCTCGGCCCAGATCAAGGCCATGAAGCAGATCGCCGGCTCGCTGCGTCTGGACCTTGCAAGCTTCCGCGAACTGGAAGCCTTCGCGCAGCTCGGTACGGAACTGGACAAGGCCACGCAGCGTCAGCTCGACCGCGGCGCCCGCATGGTCGAGCTGCTCAAACAGCCGCAGTACCAGCCCATGAACGTCATCGAGCAGGTCATCTCGATCTTCGCCGGCAGCAAGGGCCTGATGGACGACGTCCCGGTCAGCCGCATCCGCGAGTTCGAGATCAAGCTGCACGAGTACATGAACGGCGTGGCGAAGCCCGTCCGCGACGAGCTGGCGGAAAAGAAGGACATCAAGGCCGTGGAGCAGAAGCTCGAGGCGGCGATCCGGACGTTTAAGACGACGTTCAAGTAAGGTGAAGATGGGTCGTCAAGGCCTTCACGGATTGTGAAGGCTTCTGGGTAACAACATACTGTTTGTGATAGGACAGCAAACCCACCAAGCCCCCGAGTTTTCGGGGGCTTTTTGTTTGCGTTTGTATCGTGATACGTGTACATTCTGAGCCGATCGGGAAACGAACCGATTGGGGCGGGGTGTACCACAGAACTTGGTACCTCAGTGCGTCCCGAGCGGTGAGCCAGGGCTCCGCGATTGTATGGTCATCAACGTTCGGAAACGAAACAAAGGCAAGCAAAGTCGAAGCGGGAGAAGTGTTCCCGCCGAAAGTCGAGGGGATTCATATGGTGAGCGAGACGGGCATGAGTGCGGTGATCGCGAGCGGTACGACGGTGAAAACGCTGCCAATGAAGAGATCGTGGGCCGAGGGCTTTATGTGGCTCTCGGCTGTTGTTTTGATGATTTTGTCACTCCCGACCGCGAACGCTCAGTGCGGAGGCCGTTGGTTGCAAAGCGTTGAGATGTCTCCTCTCGGGGTAGATGTCCGAATGAATGCTTTGACCACTCTTCCGAACGGCGACATCATCGCGGGGGGTGATTTCATAACTCCAGGCACAGGAATCAACCGGATCGCAAGATGGGATGGTTACGCTTGGAGTGCTCTCGGAACTGGCTTGAATGGTTCGGTCTATGCCGTCGCCTCGATGCCCAATGGTGACGTCATCGCTGGCGGGCAGTTCACAACTGCAGGAGGCGTGCCTGCGATCAACATCGCCCGATGGGATGGCACAAGTTGGTCACCTTTGGGTGAGGGACTCACCGGTTCGGTGCTCGCGTTGGCGGTTTCCGACACTGGCGAGCTGTACGCGGGCAGCAACGGTTCTTCCGGTAGCAACCCGATCCTTGGAGTAGCACGGTGGACGGGATCCTCTTGGACCAACGTTGGTTCCCCCGGTTCGGCAAGAGGCACTGTCTATGCACTACTTGCCTTGCCCAACAATGAGCTCTTGGCCGGAGGATCGAGCAGCGGTGGATCGCCGGTTGCCAAATGGAACGGTACAAGTTGGTCGATCATTCCGGGACAGCTCGGAAGCCGGGTACGAGCCCTTGCAAAACTCCCCAACGGTGATATTGCCATCGGTGGAGAGTCTGACGGCATATTCCGTGGATTGGCGCGTTGGAATGGCTCAGCAATCCAGAGTTTCACCTCGAGTACTTCGTTGCTTTACAGCGGCACAGTACGAGCGTTGAGAGTGCTGCCCAATGGTGAACTCATGGTCGGAGGTTTCTTCACGGGGATGGAAACAAAACAGTCAAACAACATCATCCGCTGGAACGGGAGTCAGTGGGTCGGCTACCCACAGGGTGCGAACGGTAGTGTTCACGCTTTCACTCTGACCAATACCGGTGAGCTTGTCGCGGGTGGAGCTTTTACAAGTATTGATGGCCTCGGTGTTCATCGAATCGCGCGGACCAACGGATCTGCGTGGACAGCACTTGGATCTGGCTTCGATGCACAGACCTTTCTTGTCGGTGCATTGCCAAACGGTCATGCGGTGTTTTATGGCGACTTCACGTCTGCCGGCGGTATGCCGTCCAACGGAGTGGCCTTGTGGAACGGCACCTCTATCACCTCCATCGGTGGCAGACCGCTCGGGTCGATCTCGGCATTTCAAGCGATGCCGAACGGCGACATCGTTGCGGCGGGGAGTTTCTCCAAAATCGGAAACACGTCGCTCGCTCAAATCGCTCGGTGGGACGGCAGCACTTGGCGTTCGCTGGGCACAGGGTTAAACGGCCCAGCGTACTGCACGTTGCTTCTTCCCGATGGGAATCTGATCGTTGGGGGCGAGTTCACCGATGCAGGTGGCGTAGCTGTCAGCAATATCGCCCTTTGGAACGGCTCTACATGGTCTCAACTCGCTTCGGGAACCAACGCAAGGGTGACAAAGTTGGCGCGAATGCCCAACGGAGACGTCATTGCAGCCGGTAGTTTCACGGCCGCAGGAGGCGTAGAAGCCATCAACTTTGCCCGATGGAACGGCACCAACTGGTCCGCATTAGCACCTGGAGCTGTACTCGACGCGACCGCATCAATATCCGCAATGAAGGTGCTACCGAATGGTCATTTGATTGTCGCTGGATCATTTACCACCGTCAGCGGTGTTGCCGCCGGTCATCTCGCCGTGTGGGATGGCACGTCGTGGTCTCCCTTTGGCGTTGGGGCAAATGCCCGGGTCTTTGACGTAGGGGTTTTGCCAAGTGGTGATATCGTGGTTATTGGTGATTTCACCTCTATCGGCGGCGTGTCGGCTTTCCGTATCGCACGATGGAATGGTCTCGCCTGGTCCTCGATTTCATCAAACTTGGCATATGGAGCTTCCCGGCTCGTCGCGCAACCTACCGGCGAGATCCTGCTCGCAGGACGAGTTGTTTCAGTCGATGGAAACCCTTTCGGACACTGGGCCCGCTGGAGCGAAACCGGCACACCCTGGGTCGCACGTCAGCCAACCGCACAAGCAATCAACACGGGACAGACCGTCTCTATCTCCGCCACCTGCGCCTCTGGCTACGACTTCAACGGCCCCGTCTCGTTCCAGTGGCGACGCAACGGCGTGCCGATTGTCAACGGCTCCGGCGGAGCCTCAATCGGCGGAGGCAACGTGGCCGGCGCCACAGGCCAGCTCCCCTCGCCCACCGCCAACCCAACCGCCACGCTCACCATCACCGGTGCTTCCACTTCAGACGCGGGCGAGTACACCGTCGACTTCTCCAATACCTGCGGCAGCGTCACCAGCACACCCGCGACCCTCAGCGTGGTGATCCCGACGTGCTCCCCCGCCGACATCGCCGACGATCAAGGTAACCCGCTCCCCGCCGCCCCGGGCGTGACGAACAACGGCGTGAACGAAGGCGACTACAACGCCTTCTTCTCCGCCAACGGCTTCTTCAACCAAGCCGCCCTCGGCCCCGCCGCCGTTGGTATGTTCTGCGACATCGCCGACGACCAGGGCACCGCCTTCCCGCCCTTCGGCACCGGCGGCAGCAACGGCGCTTCCAACAACGGCGTCAACGAGGGCGATTACAACTGCTTCTTCAACAACTTGTTCTTGCCCTGCGTCTAATAGTTCTTATTTCGAGCAAGAGTATTTTTCATCACGCTTGGTCGGCGTTCACACCAATCTCGACCGCCGCAGGCACAGGTAGTGCATGTTGGGCAGCGGGTACCGCACGTGCAACCGGAAGCCCACGTACCCCGCGGGGTCCGCGCCCGCGTGCTCAAAGACGCGTCGCGTCAGCAGTTCGTGCCGCGGGTGACACTCCGCCTTCGCGTGCTCAAGCCCGCGCCCAAGCAGCAGCGGCAGCAGCGCCATCGGCAACCGATCGAACCACCGCTTCGCCGGGTCACCGATCACCGGGCCCAGCGCATCTTCGCGGTACAACGCCGCCGAGCAGTCCGCCCCGCTCGCCCACTCCGCAGGCAGGTACACGTCCGTCAGCAACTCCGCCGCGGGGCTTGAGCACTGCGTCCCCGCGTTGATGAACATCGATTCCCCGTCAAACTCCACGATGTTCCGACGCGTTAGCGGGCCGGCGAAAATGTCCATCGCCCCCGCTCGCTCGAACGACGGGTCCACCACACCCACACGCTGCGATACAAAGTCGTGCATCACCACCGGCGGCAGCGGCTTCGTGCAGAACTCCTCCATCAACAACGCCGATTCGCCCTGCTCAAGCTGCTCCGGCGCACTGGCGCGGAACATGGTGATGTAGGGCATGCTCGCCGTGCTCCGCACGAACCCCAGCCGACCAACCGCGCCCGTCGCATCAAGATCTCCCGCGCCCCGGGGTTGCTTCGCGGGCGTATATACCCGCACACCCACCATCGCCTCCGCTCGGCAGCCCAGTTGCTCAACCGAGGCTTCGAACAGCCGACGCCGAGATTCCTCCGCATTCCGCGATTCGCGCCCGCCGACGTGCTGCGACCCGACCGAGCCGTGCAACGCCGCGAGAAACCGGCGTTGACTCCCGCCGCTGCCGGTGATCAGTTCGGCATACTCCGCCACCGCGCCCGAAGCGTCCGACATCGCCCCGGCCTCGATCAGCCCCTTCGCCTCTAAGGCCCGCAAAAACATCGTCAGCCCGTCAGGCCCCGGGAATGCCCCAAAGACCTCGACCGGTCCGGGCGTGCTCTTCGCCCCGCTGAGAATTCGATGGCACAGCGGCACATTCAACCCCACCCCGCGTGCCAACGGCGTCGCCCGCTGCAAACCCGCCGGCAGCTTGCCAATCACCGCCACGAAAGTCCCCCGCAGCCGGTGCGCCACCCGCTCCGCCCACGCCCGATCAACCGCCGGCGGCGCGGGCGCAGCTTCTGAAACCTTTGCCAAACTGGATTGAACGCTGGGCATGGTGAAATATTTTCTAAAAATATTCCGAAAACACTGGCGGGCAAGGAACTTCTCGATATTCTTCGAAGAGTTCCTTCGACACTTCGTCAGGCTACCGCACACCTTGGCATTCGTGCAAACCTCCTGATCACACAATGTTCGGGCATCGTTCGTGTATTTTCGCGTCCGTTCGCCCGCTGATCCACCCAGTTTCGCACCAACGGAGCCGAACCATGTTCAACACCAACCGTCGCAAAGTCCTGCCGACCGTGTTCGCGGGGTGTCTTGTCGTCGTCGGTACCGCCGCGCCGATCTTTGCCCAGACCCCGAGCTATGCCGCCACCGTGCTCGCCCCTTCGGGCAGTGTCGACACCTTTTTTTACGGTGCCGGCGGCGCGATCGCGGTTGGTACGGCCGAGTTCCCCGCGATCGGTTCGCCCTTCCCCGACGCCCGCAACGCCCACGCCATCCTGTGGAACAGCGCTACCAGCAGCTTCACCGATCTGCACCCGGAGGGGTTCTCTGGGTCGTACGCCTTCAGCGCCCGCAACGGGCAGCAGGTCGGCTACGGCTTCATCGGTCAGGGTAACCGCGCGTTGCTCTGGACCGGCTCCGCTGCGTCGATGGTCGACCTCACCGCGTCGTACATGGATTCCGCCACGCTGACCGACACCGACGGGCAGTTCCAGGTCGGCGGCGCCATCACCCCCAACAGCGAGGGCTCGTCCGTCGCGTTCATTTGGAACGGCACCGCAGAATCCGCTGTCCAGATCCATCCGGTCATCCTTGCCGAGAGCTACGCCTACGCGATCCGCGACGGGCGCATCGCCGGCACCGGTTCGGACTTCGATTTCATGCAGCTCGGGGTCTACTGGCCTTCAGCGACGGCCGAGGCGATCTTGGTCCGTCCTTCGGGCTATGACGAAACCTCGATCGTGGACATCGTGGGTCCCTGGGCCGTGGGCACCGGGACCGGCTTCGCCACCGGCGGCCCGCGCCATGCGATTCTCTGGGACCCGATCAACCTCGCCAACTCCGTGGACATCCACCCCACGGGCAACCCCGCGTACATCAACTCCTACCCCGCGAAGGCCCTGAGCACAGGCCCGGGGCCCAACGACTTCATCATCGTCGGCTCCGTCGCGGTGGAGACCTCACCCGGCAGTGGCGAGACCCTCGAGCACGCCTGCGTTTGGATCGGGCCCTCGACCTTCATCGACCTGCACAGCACCGTCCCCGCGGGATATGTCCTCTCGAAGGCCACCGGCATCGACAGCAACGGCAACATCTACGGCTGGGCCACCGACCTTGCGGCTTCCAGCGATTACATCGCCATCCGCTGGTCCCCCGTGACCGCCCCCGCCTCGTGCAACCCCGCCGACATCGCCTGTGATGACGGCACCCCGCTGGCTCAGGCTCCCGGCTGCACGAACTCCACCACCGGCCCGAACGAAGGTGACTACAACGCCTTCTTCAGCGCCGAGGGCTTTTTCTTCCAGGCCGGTCAGGGCACCGCGGGGATCGGCGGCACCTGCGACATCGCCTGCGACGACGGCAACGCACGCTCAACCAACCCCGGTTGCACAAACAACGGCGTGAACGAAGGCGATTACAACTGCTTCTTCAACAACCTGTTCCTGCCGTGCGTCTGAGCGCCGTCCCCCCGGCTCGGCTGGGTCTGGGGTGCTCACAACGGTTCAGACTCCAGACACCAAAGTGACCGCACCGGTCGAACACGCTTTTTCAGGCAGAAAACCCACACCGCTTTTGAACACGCGGATCACTTCCGCGTGTTTTTCGTTTTCAAGCATCCGCACGGGAATTGTGAGTTATGCTCCCTTCGCGGGCCGAATGAAAGCGAGGGGCTTATGCGCGGTCATCTGATCTTCGCGACGTTTTCTTCTCTGTCCGTCGCCCTCGTCGCGATGGCCCAGCCCTGTTCGATCACGTGGTCAACTCTTCCGTCGCCGCAGAATCCCGCCGGCAGCGTGAGCAACCTCGTCGTGCACAACAACACGCTCATCGCCCGCGGCAGTGGGCTCACCATCGGTGGCCAGCCGACCCTTGGTGTTGCGCAGTGGAACGGAACGACCTGGACGCCGCTGAGCGCGGGCCTCAACGGCGCGCAGTTCGGCGGCGGAGCGTCGTCGATCGTCTCCTTCGGCGGTCGGCTCTACGCCACCGGGCCCTCCTCGGTGCCGTTCGGTTTCAACACCGGTCGCATCTGGACCGGCTCAACGTGGATCGACTGGCCCGCGACGCCCTCTCCAAACGGCTTCGCCGAACCGACCGGATTGTTCGTTCTGCCCGATGGTCGGTTCCTCGCCACCGGCACTTTCCGCTTCGCCGACACCCCAACCGGAGATGTCGTCACGCGACGCGTCGCATTCTGGAACCGCTCCGCGTACGAAATGCTCAGCAGCACGCAGTACGGCCCAACCGACGGCGCGATCTTCGACGTCGTGCCCTTCCAGGGCAAGCTGCTGATGCGGTCCAACGGACGCATCGCCACCGGCGAACGCTTCAACTCCAACGTCGTCATCTGCGCCTCGGGCCTGATCACCTTCGATGGCAGCAGCTTCACCTGCTTCACCGCCCCGGCGCTCAACGGCCCGATCAACTCGATGGTCGTGTTCAACGGCGAGCTCTACGTCAGCGGCGACTTCACCGCCACCGCCGACAACGCCGTCACGCTCAACCGCATCGCGCGATACTCCGGCGGTCAGTGGCAGAAAGTCGGCAACGGGCTCAGCCGCCGAGCAGAGTTGATGCGAGTGCTCAACGACGGCAGCGGCGACAAACTCCACATCTACGTCACGGGCAGCAACACCACCGTCGCGTACAACAACCCGAACTCAACCACGCTCGACACCATCACCTTCGCGGGCGTCATCCGCTTTGATGGCGATCGCTACACCGCGTACGGAAGCACATCCGCCAGCGGCTATTTCGGGGGCACGGTCGCGACGGCCGTGAACTTCGACCCGGGCACGGGCAACGCCATCTTCGTCGGCGCGGGCACCACGTTCTCGCCCGGCGGCCTGCCCAACACCACCTTCGCCCGTCGCGGGCCCACGCCATCACCCGATACCGACGGCGACGGTTTGCTCGATTCCTGGGAACAGAACGGCCTCGACATCAACTGTGACGGCGTGATCGACCTCGATCTGCCCGCCCTCGGCGCACACTGGCAACGAAAGGACATCTTCGTCGAAGTCGACTCGATGATCGGGCGTGCACCTTCGCAAGCGACACTCAACCGCGTCATCGAGGCCTTCGCCGCCGCTCCGAATGCGCTGGTCAACAACCCCAACGGCGCCGACGGCATTAACCTGCATCTCATTGTCGACGCCGCTGACCAAACCATCCCGCTGCAGAACTTCCCCAACGCGTTCGCGGATTTCCACGTGCTGAAGGCCGATCGCTTCGGCAACGCCGCGGACCGGGCCAGCCCTAACAGCGAGAGCATCCTCGAAGCCAAACGCCACGCCTTCCGCTACTGCATCTTCGGCAACTTCTATGGCAACACGAGTTCGGGCGGACTCGCCGAGTTCCTCGGCAACGATTTCATGGTTACCCTCGGCGGCTGGCCCACGCCCGGCGGCAGCGACGACGAACAGGCCGGCACGTTCATGCACGAACTCGGGCACACCCTCGGGCTCCATCACGGCGGTCACCAGAGCGATGAGCAGAAGCACAACTGGAAGCCCAACTACCACAGCGTGATGAACTACACCTGGCAGGTGCCCATCGACGTTACGGGCTGGTCATTGGACTTCTCTCGCCAGGCCCTGCCCACGCTCAACGAGAACGCCCTGAACGAACTCGCGGGACTGGGCGGCTCATCCGCCGCCATTACGCTCGTCGGTCCACTGCCGACGATGAAGGTCCTCGAAGCCGGTCCGCTCGATTTCGATCGCAACGGCACACTCGACACGTCGGTCACCGTCGTCGCCGACATCAACCGCGTCGACGCGAGCTACCCCGCATCGCTCGACACGCTCGAAGGATCCGAAGATTGGTCGCGCCTGGTGTACAACTTCCGCAACAGCCCGAACTTCGCCAGAGGCGTCAGCCCGCAGTCGACCATCGATGTCGAGCGCCTCACCGCGGAGCTGCACGCACGCCTCGCCGCCATCGCATCGCCGGGTGCAACCCGCCGATGCACCGCCGACATTGCGTACGACACGGGCGATCTCCTGCCGCCCTTCGGGCCCGTCGGGCCCGCGTACGTGAACAACGGCTTGAACGAAGGCGATTACAACGCCTTCTTCTCCGCTCAGGGGTTCTTCAATCAGGCCGCCATGGGGCCGGCGGCGGTCGGTGGGTTCTGCGACATCGCGGATGATCAGGGCACCGCGCTCCCGCCCTTCGGCACCGGTGGCGGCGGTGGCGCCGCGAACAACGGCGTCAACGAAGGCGATTACAACGCCTTCTTCAACAGCCTCTTCCTGCCCTGCGGCTGATCACGCATCGAAAAAAAGAGCACCTCAGACCTTTCGATCCGAGGTGCCACACACAAAGACTCTGTTTGGGTTCACACGTTCCGCCCGATCGTCCGATCCGCCCGGATCGATCCACGCGGCGAAACTCGAATCACGGCGTCGGATCGCCCGGCATCGGCATCCAGAACCAGTACTTGCTGGTCATCACTTCGCCCGGGGTCATTTCGACATAGTCCGTGTGCCCGTCGAGGAAGGTCATCACCGAGCGGTTCATGTCCTTGAACTCGCCCATCCAGTTGCGCCGCTGCGAGTCGTTGGCGACGATATCGCCGGTCTGGTCGTGGACGAAGACGAACTTGCTGGGGACGAAGTTCGCCGCGGTGCCCATGCGTTTGACGCCGAAGTTCATGATCCGCCAGGTGTAGACGAGCGTGTTCTCGCCGGAGCGTTGGCCCTGCCCGCGCACTTCCATCCAGTTCTTCAACTTGTAGAACCACGCCAGGTTTGAGTGGTAGCTCGTCCCCACGTCGTCGTAACTGGAGTACTGCGGATCGGGGGTCGGGTACGGCGTGCGGTACTGGTAACTCGCGGTATCACCGGGTGATTTGAAGACCGGCAGCTCGAGGTTTAGCCGTTCCGAGTCGTCGCTGATGGTCGTCGGCAGCGACACTTCGCTGTAGACGTACGCGTTGAGCGGGCGTTTGCCGGGGGCGACGTCGTACGCGCCGCCCTGCAGGGTTCTCCACCGAGGCAGGCAGGCCTTCCCGCCGTAGTTGAAACTGCTCCAACCCACGAACGACCCGCCGACGCCCAGCGTGTAGGGCATCGCGTCCTTGAAGTCGTTGCGGTAGACGAGCGTTGAACTCATGATCTGGCGGTTGTTGCTCATCGATTGCGTGAGCCGCGCCAGATTCCGCGCCTTGCCAAGGGCCGGCAGCAGGATCGAGATCAGCAGCGCGATGATCGCGATGACCACCAGCAGCTCGATGAGTGTGAATCCGCCGCGGTTCGTGCGTGTCTTCATGTGTGTTTCCCCTGTCGCCCGCGAGTTTGGTTTGAGTCCCGGTTCGTTGAAACTGAACGCTGGTCAGCGTGCGCCACGCCCGGCGCACGGTCGGAGCCTTTGACATTCACCCACGACACACCGCACGCCGTAGCGACGGAACGCCTCCGTTCACGTCGTCTTCGTCAGCAGCGGGTGCGACAAACACACCATCGACGGCACCGGCGGGAAGGCCAGCCGGTACCGGAACGCAATAAACTCATTCAACCCGCGCCCCATCCGCGCCACACACAGCGAAAGCATCTCGTCGTACTTCGTCAGATGCTTGCTCGGCGGTTCGGGGATGCTCTGCCCGAGTTCCAGAAGATCCGTCGGCACGGGCAAGGTCAAATTCGCCGCCAGCGGGTCCGGGTACTGCGGCATCCCCGGGAACATGCTGAAGACCCGCACACTGGGCGTGTGCGCAAACGTCAGCGACTCGTGCACGAACAGATCGAAGACCACCTCTTCGCACGGGGTGTTCAGATACAGGCAGTGATCGCCCGTCTCGCCCGGGACGCTGGCGTACGGCGGCACGGCCGCGACGTTCACCCAGCCGTACACAACGTCCGTTGAGGCCGAGTATCCAACCGCGCCGGGCGCGAGCATGTAGCGGTGCACGCCCTTGCTCGTTTCGATGGCCTTGACCTGCAAAGAGCCGGGGCGGCAGAACTGATCCAGCAGCGGGCTCTGCCCGTCGTTCGATGTCGGATCGCGGTCGATCAGCGGGACGGTCCCCTGCGCATCGTCGATCAGCGACGACTTGTTCGAGCCCCAGTTCGCAACCGTCGCCACCGCCCAGGGCATGTTCGCCCGCAGGCGGCAGAGTTCGGTCAGCCCGCCGACGAGTCCAAGATCGAGCATCCCTTCGGTGCGACTGGGAGCCAGGAGCTGCGCCGAGAACTGCATGGTGGCTCGCACGCCCAGCAGCGACGAGTTGCACTGATACCCCGACTTGCGGAACGCCTCCAGGCGCTTCTTCGACGTGCCCACCTTGGGCATGCTGACGATCATCTCCAGCGTCTCGCGGTCGCGGGCGTGCGTGCTGACAAAGTCCTCGAACCGTTCGATGGTCTGCTTGAGCACTTCCAAACGCTCGGCCGACGCACCCGCACGCTCCATCGCCGCTTCAAAGATCCCCAGCCCCGAACGCCCCGGCAGGTGCTGCAGCGCCAGCCACGGGTCCTCTTCACGGATCGCCCGGCTCAAACGCCACGCCAGCGTCTTGTCAATCCGGAACGTACGCGAAAGCTCCTGCGGCGCCAGCGGGTCGCCGTTCAGCGATTCGATGATCTCGGTCAGCGCCCGACGCAGATCACGAATCGCGGCCTGCCCGTGGGCCGCGAGCTGCTTCGACAAAGTTGGGTTCGCCGCGATCGTCACCGTACGTATTCCTATCAGAATATGTCTTCGGAACAGTTGACCCTCTCAGCATAACGCCTCATCGGCTATTCTGCAAGTCGTTTGAGATTTCTCCAGAGAAATTTCTAAAAGTTCTTGCGAGAACCAAAAATGCCGATAAAGTGATTCTGACGACATCGAGAATCAGGGTTTGTGCCCTGGTGCTCGCTCAAAGCCACTTTGGTGTTGGAGCCCGAGCCATGAACCGTCGCACTGCCGCTTTCGCGTTTCTGACGGCCGCCGCCCTTGCCGGCGCGGTCCACGCACAACCCGCCCTGATTTCCATCGGGACCGGCTCCATCCAAGGAGCCAGCAACCCGCAGGGTGGGATCACCTACTTCAGCGGCACGACCGGGTCTTCGCTGACCACCCGCTGGACGTACAACGGTTCGTCGATCACCTCCGCGGTGGCCTCGGGGACCGGCGGCGGCAAGCTCAGCGCCAACGGCAACATCCTCTTGACCACGGTGACCAACGCGGCGCCGAACTCGCTGGCGGGGAACACCGCCACGGGTGTTTCGCCCGCCTTCAGCCTGACGCCGACGCTGACGTCCTCGACACTGACCGCGTCGGGGACGGCCGCGGGTTTCTTCAACGCCACCACCAGCACCGCCACGCGTGTGCCGGCGGTGTTGGTTGATCCCGCCGCGATGGTCTACGGCCCGGGCACCAGCGGCAGCACCATCGGCAACGCCTTTGACCTCTCACCCAACGGTCGGTTCATCGTTGGGCAGCAGTACATCTCCACCTACAGCACCTCCGCGGGCACCGCCATCACCACCTCCGCCGGTCACTGGCGTGGCTTGGTCTGGGACACGCAGACCAACACCGCCCGCGCGCTCGCAACGCCCTTCCGCACCGCCTCGGGGCAGACCTGGCGGCAACGCAACCTGCAGGCCTGGGACGTCAGTAACGACGGCAACGTCGTACTGGGCTATCAGGAGCACAACGTTTCCAGTTCGGGGACCGACGCCGACGGCGGGCGCCCGCTCGTTTACCGCTGGAATGGCACGACGTACGCATGGTCGTACTTGCCGGGGTTCGTGAACCCGTCCACCGGGCAGTCCGTCACCTCGGCCCAGACCAACGGCTCGTACCAGATGAACAGTCTGGGCACCATCATTGTCGGCATCGGCTACGACTGGGCCAACGGCGGTTCGTCGATGATGGCCCGCTGGGATTGGAACGCCACCACCCAGACCTGGGACGGCCCGACCAAGCTCTTCAGCGGTCTTGATCAGCCCGCCACATGGCTGCCGGGCTCGGTGACGGGCTGCAACGTGCCGCCGCAGTTCTTCCTGACGGGCATGTCCGACGACGCGAGCGTGGTCATTGGCAACGCGCGTTACAGCACCTGCGGCAGCTTCATGTCGGCGGGGTTCATCTACCGCGCTTCGACTGGTACGGCCGTCGACTTCCACGACTACCTCGTCTCGCTGAACACCCCGGGGATCGCCAACTGGGGCCCGATCGGTGATAACGGTGATCCGACCCGCGGCCTGCCCAAGCTCGGCACGCCGATCGCGATCTCTCCCGACGGCACGAAGATGGCCGGCAACGTTCTTGGTCCGCTGTTGATCGTCGGTGCGCAGCCGTGGATCCTGGACTTCACCCCGCCGGTGGGTGGGTGCGTGAACGCGAGCATCGCCTCGAACCCGCCCGCCACGGCGACGTTCTCCAACTGCTCCTTCGCGGGGTTGAGCCTCACCGTCGCGGCGGGCGGCTCGGGCCCCTTCACCTACCAGTGGTTCAAGGGCGGCGTGGCGATGAGCAACGGCCCGACCGTTGACGGCAGCACCGTGACTGGTGCCAACGACTTCAACCTCCGCATCACCTCGCCCAAGCCCAGCGACGCGGGGACCTACACCTGCACGGTCACCGGTGCCTGCGGTGCGCCCGTCACCACCACCGCCTGCGTTGTGACCACCGATCCGACCAACGGCAGCGCCATTGCCAACGACACCTGCGCAACCGCCACCAGCATCGGCGAAGGCACCACCGCCTTCAACGCCTGCGGCGCGTATGTCCTTGATACCGCCAACGTCGCCCCGTCCTGCCTGCCCCTGGGCTTCAGCATCCACACCGACGTCTGGTTCCGCTATGTCCCCACGTTCTCGGGCAACGCCCGCATCGATACCTGCGGCTCGGGCTTCGACACGCTTCTGGCGGTCTACGACTCCTGCGGCGGCGGGGTGATCGACTGCAACGACGACTACTTCACCGGGCCCACCACGAGCTGCAGCTCGACACGCAGCCGAATCCCGCGTCTGGCGGTGACCCAGGGCGTGCCGGTGTACATCCGCGTCTCGTCGTATTCCACACCCAGCGCCACCGGTTCGATCACCATCACCGCCAACGCCCCCGCGGCGGCGGCGAACGATTCCTGCGGCGGCGCGATCGCGATCAACCCGGGTACCACCAACCCCTTCGATCTGACCGAGGCCTCGGCCGACCCGCTGCTGGTGCCTTGCAACACGTCGACCAACTCGCGTGACGTGTGGTACAGCTACACCGCGCCGGATCGTGGTCGTCTGCGGGTGTACACCTGCGGGCTGACGACCGTCAACACCGTGCTGAGCATCCACGAAGCCTGCGGCAGCCCCAGCGTCGCGTGCAACGACACCGCCGTGGCGGGTGACTGCGGCACAGGCACTTCCAGCCAGGCCTCAATCCGCGACTTCATCACCGAGCGTGACCGCACCTATTACATCCGCCTCGCGGGCAGCAGCAGCACGACCGTCGGGTCGGGCAACATCGGTCTGACCTTCGCGCCGATCTCGTGCAACCCCGCGGACATCGCCTGCGACGACGGCACGCCGCTCTTCCCGCTGAACGGCTGCACCAACAGCGCCCTGGGCCCGAACGAGGGCGACTACAACGCCTTCTTCGCCGCGGACGGGTTCTTCTATCAGGCCGGGCTGGGTACGTCGGCGGTGGGCCTGTCGTGCGACATCGCCTGCGACAACGGCAACCCGCTCGTGGGCAACAGCGGCTGCACGAACAACGGCGTCAACGAGGGCGATTACAACTGCTTCTTCAACAACCTGTTCAACCCCTGCATCTGATCGGATCAATACGCCGGAGCGCTCCGCGGAACCTCCCGCTCCGCGAGCGTCGGTGAAGTCAGCTTCTTGATCATCCTCTGGAAGGGCCCCGCCGCACGACGTTGCGGCGGGGCCTTTTTCGATCTCGGGTTGAGCACACCAGACTGATACACAAACACCATGCGAACGGCGATGGACGGTCAAGGTGGGAAAATCGCCTAGGTAAACGCGGTGAATGGTTGCGGAAAACCCTGATTGGGTGCAAGATGATCTGAACTGTCAAGCCATCACATTGTTCGCACGGTGCGCGGTGGGATAAGGGGGGGGGCGGTGGGGTGGGTGGCTG